>NZ_JBWKXO010000009.1:0-197179 GCF_059423025.1 Pseudomonas sp. GW704-F2
ATTAGATAGAAGAAAACTGTTTCTGGGATTTCGTTAGGTAGTTCTTTCAAATGCATGTGAAATTTTTTATCGGCGGGGAATATTTTAGTCAGTTCCCTTCCAAGTTTTCTTATTTCTACTAGCTTAATTTGTTCGAGCTTTTGCGAGAGAGATTTTGTTGTAGAAGTGTATTTTTTTAGATAGCTTAAAAGCGCTTGTTGGGCACCTTTTTTAATGGTTTCTTCGTCCAGCTGTTTCACCATATTGCCTTGTGCATCGGTGGAATCTTTTATTCCGTATATGTTTGTTGGGAGAATACTGCCTTTTGATGTTATATATAAATTAGAAAATGCCAGCTGGTTAAGTTGTTTTTTTTCAGAGTCTTGGCTGTATTGTGTACATACCATGTCCTGAACCTGTCCCGCGCAATAGTTTACAACGATCTCAGTATTGTTGATTGTTATTACAGAGTTAGATTGAACCTGTTTGTCTGTTCTAAGATCGAGTCCTATCGAGATGTCCGTATTAACTTGTAAGGTCTCTTTTGTGAGTGATGTAAGTGCGTTGAAGAATTGTGATTCATACAAGTATTTGTCAGAATAATTTGTTTCAATGTCAAGCTCGCAGTTGAAATCAAAATAGATCTTGGTGGAGCCGTCGTGGACTGCCGTAGTTAAATCTCCAAAGTCTACATAAGATCCATACCACAATATCGGTGATCTAGTGTTTGATTCTACAGATTGGCGGAGTAGAGGATATGTTCGTAAAAACGTACTTTTTCCACAACTGTTTCGACCAACAAAAATATTGATTTTTTTTATCGGGATCAGTTGGGTTTCTGCGCCGAAGCTTCTAAGATTTCGAACGCCGAAGGAGTTGACGTGGCTCAAGGTTTATGACCTGTATTGACAGATGAATAACGATTATATTAAGGTTTTGACTTAGTTGTATATTTAACTAGTCATACATGGCTTTCGAACTCTTTCGAGATGTATAACCTATCGAGTCTCTATAAAATTTCGGTCTATACATTTTCAATATTCAATCCTTTGAACGGTTAGAAATGTCCAGCCTATTCGAAGCCAGACGATACCTGAATATCATTCACAAAGCTTGGCCGAGTCAAGGCCAATGCCCCCAAGCCAGAATATCAAGCATAAGGGCCCCTATCGGTAGGAGAGGCGATAGTCAGTTCCCGCCCTGTTCACTGAAACCTAGCCAAGACCTTTACTCTTAAGCCGTGCCAAGCCTTGTTTGATATGGCCTGCATTTTCGCCAATCTCCTCGAGTGCCCCACGAACATTATTGCCTACAACCGAGCAGCCTTGCTGCTCCACCCACAACGTAAGGTCCATTACGGCAGCCTCCAAGGCTAGCTGATTGTGATAGATCCTATCCAGCACATCCGGCAGCGAGTAGCTCCCTGACATTGATCACCCCCTTTTTCAGAAAACTCAAGCATAGCAACGGCAGTGCCGGTAAGAGAAACCACAAAGCGATAGCTTAAAATCTGCTATGGAGCAGTCAGAAGCGTAGCCCGATTAAATCCGGTAGACGAATGTTTAGATAGGATCAAAAGGCAAAAAAATCGAACTCCGTCGTGGAGCCGCTACAGCCGGCGAAAAGGGCAGGGCCTAAATGTGGTGAAAGATGATGGTACGAAAGTGGTACGGGGTTTTTTATGATGCTCTACAGGGCTCGTATTACAAGGCCTGTAGAGTTAGCAGTTCCAATCCATCATTGGACGCAAAGCCCGCTAGGACGGATAATGGGGCGATCAAGCAGCGAGGGTTCTCCAGGGGCCAACTCTGCGTTTCGAACCCATCAATGGGCAGGATGTTCAGTTTTTTTCGATTTTAAGGAAGGGATTGTCGGGCGGAATTAATTCAAAAAGTAGCTTCGGTTCCTCAATCAGATATCCCTTGAGGACGGTTTTCTTCCTTGGACCTTGCACGTGGCATGTCCAGATGTTTAGACCATTGTCTCGCTTCCTATGAACCCTCAGCTTCTCGAACTGCTTTTGCACCCAGCGCCATGCCTCAATCTCCTGATCTGAACCCTGCGAAACGCCTGGAAACTCCTGCGCATAGCGTTGGAAGAGACCAGGCGTGACCAGAAATACGCTGCCATCCACCGTGTGGATTTTGGCCTTGCTGTCGTTGATGATCAGTTTGTGGCTCAGAATGCCTTCCTTGACCCAATTCAGGAATGCCTGGCCTGGGTTATCCGATTGAAGCGTTGAAATTTCGATAGCACTTTCTGGCAGTGCGTCACTGGCCTCAGGCTTTTCCAACTCGAACATGTCCAGCAGCGTGCCGAGGTAATCGCCATCCTTTAGTACCATGGGATCCGGCTGCGGTTGGCTTTGAGCTGATCCTGCACTGGCTGTCTCAGGCGCTGGTGTTGGTATCTGGGTGTCAGTTGAGTGGTCATGGGCTGCAATGCTCACCGTTCCGCTGAAAGCCTCGGGCCGGTCTTCGTTCCCCCAAATCAGCGCCGGTTGAAGGCGCAGAAAGGTGAAACTCTGCTGCCAATTTCCCTGTGCCACAAGCGCGGTCCAGATGGCTTTGCCTTCCGGTGTGGACTCCACCAATCCATGCGATTGCAGCTCGTCAAACACCGCGAGATTGGACGAGGGAATGCCCTCAATCGATTGCGACAGCAGATAGGCTCGTAGCCTGTCCGTGACCGTCTTACTGACGAGCCAGAGTGCGTCCTGGGTCAGCCATCCCGCGGCACCTGGCTGGTTGAGTTTCAGTTCGTGCTGAACCAGATGACGCAGTCCGCTGATTAAGTGATGTTGCAGCGAATGAGTCGGTGCCTGCAGTGCCTTGCTCGGATTACCACCGATATTCTGCGCAGTAGAAACGCGGTCGGCCTGCATCACCAACTCACCGAGCACGCCGGCACGTTCGTACTGGCCCGCCAGGACATAAAGCAGACTGGCCCAGAGCGATGGAAATCCACTGAGCCAATCGAGGATTGTGCGGTCGAGAATTCGGGTGTAGAGCAATCCTGCAGCCGCGCCGTGCAGGTGGTAGTCACGACCCTTGATATAACGGAAACGGTAGGGCTGATCCAGGGATCCCTGCCAAGGATGCCAGACACGGCCATCTTGGCGCTCAACCAGCAGGTCCACGGCGATCTTGCCGATGTCATGGAGCAACGCGCCATAGGCGATGCCAGCGGACCAAGCGTCAGTCTGGGCGGCTTGGTCTTCAGGTGCGGCGCCGGTGGGAAGCAGATACGACTGACGTAATTTCAAACTACAAGCGACCAGTTCCAACCCATGGTCTAGCATGCCGCCAAGATAAGCATGGTGGTGCGTCTCGCTGGCTGGAAGCTGCTGGACCAGCTCGGCGTATCGATGGATCGGATTTAAATAGAGCTGGCTGAATTGCGGATGGGAGAGGGCGGTGTACTGCCAAATGCGATCAAGCAATTGGCGGCGATGCTCGGCTGCTAACAAGCTCTGGGACGATTCGATGAACCGGTACCCATCGGCGACGTTTACGGTTGGTGGCGGAGGAGGCTTTTGCCTTTTGTGCCGAAACAGACTGAGCATCATGGTCCTCCCGGGAACTGGCAGAGTCAGTGGCCTTTTAGCCTTTTCGGATAGGGCTCTTACCCTTGACTCCCCATTCCCTTCCAATCCTTACCGGCCCTTTTGACGCGTTTCCCTTTGTGCGGCAATCGGAATATTGATTTGTCCTGGTGCCGTTTTGTTGGATGCGCATGCTGGTACGAAAAAGGAAAGTGTCGGTACACTGCGGTGCGAATTTTATCGGGTCTTGCCATGAACCTCACGGACGCAACGCTCATACTGCTGCTCGCGGCACGTATCCATGGAACAGACGAAGCCGTCAGGGCCTCGGCGAAGAGCGTGGTCAAGAAGCTACCGCGCAGCAAACGTGATCTGATCTACAAGGTGATCGATAGCCGAAGTCCACTTGAGCTGGTGGATTACCTGGCTGAGAATCTGGATACGTAACGGCGAACTGGGGTTACGGGATTACCTCATGTTCTTTGCGTCAGAACTCCGCACTGTGGGGATTTTTCTGGGCATAGAAAAAGGGTCCAACTCGTGTTGGACCCTATGAAGCGTTTGCAGCGGTGAGGTGACGATCAAGCTCCATCTTTCATGCATCGCGAACCCCTGCAACCTGGCCTCGGCCCAGAGCAACGGTAAATTAATGCCTGAATAGGGACGCTGCGTGATGGCGTTAATGGGATAGGCGTTGGGCGTTCGCATTTTCCAGCTCGGTCACGCGTTGATACTGGTTATACAAACCACCACTCAGCCCGGAGACCGCCAGGCAAAGTGAGCCGACAATGAGGGTTTGAAACGTCGTGGCTTTCATGGGCGTGCCTCCGGCTGATGGGCCGCGCTGGGTGCGAGCCGCACGACGGCAGCATCATTTTTTTGCCGTTCGAAGCAGACCGAACGGCTAACCTCATCGATCGTGAGTTGCCAGGCGGGGCCAGCCAGTACTTGTAGCGCGTTGCGTAGTGAGATCGGGCCGAGCCGGTAATGGGCGGCAGGCAGAGGCCGGGTAAACAGTATTTTTACTGGTTCGGCAGCAGGGCAGAGCGAATAACCTGAGCGCTGCAGCACGTAGTGCATCGCTTCCTGTACCGAAGGATTCAGGTTGGACGGAATGCTCACGTCAACAATTTGAGCGAGAAGATCACGTTGTTCCGGGGTGGGCTCGGTGCTGACCAGCGTATAGCGGCCATAGCGGAGCTCTGTCGGATGACTCTCTTCGGCTGTACTCCTCGAAAGCTGGGCCCGATTGGAACCACCGGCATTCTCTGGACTAGTCGGCAAATGGGTGGGGATCTGCGCCGTGCAGGCGCTCAATAAACCCAGCAGGCAGACAGGCGTGAAAAAACGCTCCATGGAAAAAACCTCATGTCAGATTCAGTGCAGAACCTGACATGAGGTGAAGGAGCGATTCAGTGAGTAAGTTGATTCAAGACGGGTCGTGTTTAAGTTGAACGCGTTGCTATTCGTCATAAATGGCGAGCCCATCCAAGACGGCAGCGTCGGGGTCGAAAATCAACAACCTCACATCCGCCAATGCCGCCAGATACAGTACGTTGACCAGGGCTTCCGGTGTGCCAGCGTCGAGCTGCTCCTGCCTCAGCGATGTGTAAGGACTGCCCTCAATCTTCATCAGATTTTCGTCGGTCCAGGGCGTGCCGACCAGCTTACACCCGAGGCCATTGCCGTCTGGCAGGGCGAAGGGTTCAAACAGCAGACCGGTTGGTCCGGAGTTGAAATTGCTAGCCCGGCGTTCCAAGTAGCGCAACGCCTCTTCAGTGAGGTGTGCGGTACTGATCTCCCAGGCTCGACTGTAGTGTCCTGTGTCGAAGCTCAAACGGTGGACCATGGCTTGGGCTTCTTCCTGGGAGTAAAGGTCACCGACATGATGTCGTTCGTTGAGCATCTCGCCAGTCACGGCATAGATCACTTCCCGCACCAGCCCGGTGGACTGGAAGTGTTCATCCAATTCATCCGGAATGGCCTGACCCTCGCTGATCAGAGCGAAGTCGTCGTTGAACAGGCAGGCGAACAGTTCCAGCGCATCGTTGGGTAGATGAGCTTGTGAGTCGTGTATGGAGCGAAAGCAGGGAGGGCAGTCGTTCGCGTAGGTGATTTGCAGCAGCCGTTCAATAAATAGATTGTCATAGCCGCGAACGAATGGGTTTGAGGCCCCCAGCATGGCTGGGGCTTGGGTAGTGGAGTTCATGAGTATTTCTCCAGGATGAAAATGAACAAGGCGCCCGAAGGCGCCTGTAAGGGTTAAAGCCAGCCGTATTCGGCAAGAGAAAGTGGGCGACCTTCACCCACGATGAAGTGATCCAGTACGCGCACTTCGATCAAATCCAACGCCGCTTTCAACCGTGCGGTCAAGGCGCGATCCGCCAGGCTGGGTTCCGTGCAACCGGAGGGGTGGTTGTGGCAGACAATGGCCGCTGCTGCGTTATGTGCGAGGGAGCGCTTGACAACTTGGCGGGGATAAACACTGGCGCCATCGATGCTGCCGTGAAAGAGGATCTCGAATGCCAGAACGCGATGGCGGGCATCGAGAAAAATCACACCAAAAACTTCATGCTCTTGTTGCGCAAGATGAAGTTTCAGATATGAGGCCACGGCGTCAGGTGACGTCAGGTTGGGGCCGCGGGTGAACAGCCGACGATCCAGAATGTGCAGCGCTTCGTCGATTAGCTGGTTTTCCTGGGCGATACGATCAGCCTCGACATCCGAGGTTTCAATCAGGGTGAGTGGGGTGCTCATGGCGTACCTCCGAAGGGAACAATCCGGGGGTACACACCTGAGGGGAGTGTTGTCCCCGAGGTGGATATAGAGTGACGGGCATTGCCCGATGACGCGCTGTTTACAGCCGAGTGAATCGGTGGCGTTGTCCGTGCAGGTGTGAATCACAACCGTCGCAGGGCAATGGAGAGGCAGTTCTTATACCCTGGCCAGTTTCGGGGTCGAAGTCGGCACTGATGGGCATTAGCCGAACCAGCCCAAGATGGAGGTCAGCAATGCGTTTTGCGATCTCATCTGTCGTGTAGTAGAGCGATAACGTGCTGTAGTCCTCGTAAGCCGCAGCGAACAGGCAATCGTCGCAAAGCCAGAAGGATTCCATATGGGTTCTCCTGTGCAGATTGAAGAAAGGCGCTCGATTGAGCGCCTTGATGTAAACATCGTGAATTGTTCAGGCGGACTGAACAGTACGTGTAGCGACACGGCGGGCCGTGCGGGGAGTGGGTGCAGATTCAGGTTCAGCCCTGGACTTCGCTGGGGTGTCGGTATCCTCGGCATCGGCATCAGCCGACGTTGGGGATGGCTCACTGTTTGGCGTTTGCTCAGCGGGTGCTGTTGCTTCCTGCCTGGCAGGCGCTTTGTACTCGAACGTGCCGTTGACCTTGATCCAGTCGATGTACAGCAGACGACCTTTCAGGCTGCCACAGCTCGCCGAGAATTGCCAACCGCGTATTACCGCCGTTGCGGATAATGAAATAGGTCCCACCCGGGCGGCGGGTAATCGGCGGTGGTTGATCCAGCCCGCGTTCACGGATGGAGGCTTTAATATCGTCAAAAAGCGGATTACGGATGAAGCGTGGGTTGTGTTCGTAGGGTCGTAACTGCTCCAGTGTGACCAGCATGGGAGTGTCGACGACCGGATCGGAGAGTCGCTCCAGTTCTGGACCTCGAGGAAAATGGTTCTGGTGCAGTTTGTCGGCGACCTCCTCCTGACTGAGCTTCTTCATTTGAATAGTCTCAGTTAGCGCCGGTTGCGCAAATGGTCACCGACCTCGAATTTGACGATCTTGAGAGTCCGCGCATCTTCGAAGTGACTGGAAAGTTCTGTTAGGAACGATCCCATGGTAGAGCGTCCGCCCTGCAGGTGAAATACCACGGTGCAATACTCTTCGGACGGCGGAGGGGGCAGCCAATCGGATGGCTGAACGACGATGGGTAGTTTATCTAACATCGAAGAGATCCTTGCCAATGCTATTGGCGTCGAGGCCGGTCAAACAATATGGCCGGGCGAGAAACACCCGCTTGGTAATTCGTTTCATTGAGCCTCCTCACACGTGGCTATCGAGGTTGACGGCAACCGTGGGTTTACCTGTTCCACCTTTAGTGGAAGCCACCGACACCTCGCGCGTAACATCAGCGCTGCTGCGCCAAGCGATCGGTGACCCATCGCTCGATCTCCATTGAGTCCCATCCCACAGCACGCAATCCAATGCGCTTGGCTTGTGGGAATTTGCCCTCCTTCATCAAGCTGTAAATGTGCGCGCGCTTGAAGCCGGTTTTTTACTCCACCTCTTCACGCCGCATAATATGGCGTTCGACTTGTGGTTGATGCTTAGCGATGGGGAAGGACTGGCTGGACATAATGGTCACTCCTGGCGTCGATTGGCGCGTGATAAGACGTGACCTGAATTGAATCGTTGAAACGGGTTGGCGTCATTGCGCTGCAACTACAGCGATTGCAGCGCAATCTGCCCTAGCGCTCCGAGAGGCTGCGTTTGGCAGCAGCAAATTTCTCATCCAGATTTCGCTTGGATATGCCTGGCAGCTTGTCATAATGGGCGGTCAGTGCGTCGACAATGGCGGCTTGGGAACGGAAAACTGAATGAGGTTTTCCTGAGGGAGAGTGACCGAGCAGTAGACTGAGCATCGCTCCGATGATGTGGAGGTAAGTGGCCTCACTTCGGTCGCTTACTTTGCCGTTAATTTTGATGAGATGCTCGATGTTCTCCTTTTCCAAACCGACAGCTTCAAGTTCACTCAACAGTTGTTGATAAGCTGTTTCTGTACTCCTCACCTGTAGTTGCAAAGCATCACGATCGGCTTGTAGAGCCAAGTAGGTACCAATGCTGATTGTTCCGTTCTGGTTCAATGGTTGATCGAAAAGGAAAGCTGGCTTTTGTTCAGGGTGAAAGCGAGACATCCAAAGTTTAAGATCAGTGTGGCGGATGGTTACTTGAGTGCACTCGACGCGAGTCCCAATGGCTACCTGTATGCCGAGGCAGCCGTAGGGAAGTTCTCCATGACGAATAGCATCGAAAATTTTCTCAGTGTTTGCGTACAGACATGGCCATTGTGGGAAGGCAGACCTGAGCATGGTAGGTGATCGCCAGGCTACCTCGAGAATCTGCGTCTCGTAGGCCATTAAGTTGCACCAACGTATTGCTGCATCGATGGGGCGATAGAATACCTGTGCCAGTGGGTTACAGCTTTGAGATATGTACACCGAAGGAACCTCCTATTCCTGTAAATCATGGACTCCTAGAATAAATTATACGTCGAATCCATCATTTTTCTTTCGTCCAGCCCCGGTGTCAATAGATTAAAAACTTTATACTATCCCCAGGTACGTACGGTCCGTTCCTGGCCACTATTGTAGTGTTCGGACCATCATGGGGGCATGAGAAAAAAATAGTAAGAATTTCAACTATTGATGTTGGTAACGATTGATGCGTTTGTTACCTGATCATAGCCAGTTGGCTTTCTTGCAGCGTTGAGCTACATACGTTCGATGAATATAGTCTTCGCCCATAGCTCGGTACGCAACGTTCGGTTGTTCTTTTAGCAGATTTGCGGGCATAACCACCCCACTGTAAGTAGCAAAAGTGTTTCGCTAGGCGTTTCCGCGGCGCGAGCCGTTCGGATTCAAATATCGGTTCGTTACGCCGATCAATTGATTCACATGTTTGGGAGAGGGGGCATCGGGGATCTGCGCCTGCTAGTATCGAGGGGAGTTTTTGAAACGAGTGCAGACTAGGGCAGTGTTCACAGGAGCCGCGCCTGCTCCCAACAACTGCCCTCTGCTACGATGTCTTCCTGCAGTGGAGCTCCGAATAAGTTTTCTGGACTGCGGCGGGGGTATGAGTTTCCTGGGGGTGTTTTTTGAAACCAAGGCCAGGCTTATTGCCAGATGCCAGCGACCTCTCGATGGCGCCACTCACCAGGTTTTCTATCAGACTATCGTGCTCTCGTTCCTCCAGCGAATAGTGCGTCAGCCAACCGGGCGCGCTGTTAAGCAGCGTGGCAATGGCATGACCGACGGCTCGGCCCTGTTCACTGAGTCGGGAGCGGACACCGAGCATCATTAGCAGTTGGCGTTCGTACTGTTCGCGAAGTTGTCGGACCCGTTCTTGCTGTTCTTCATTCAAACAACCGCTGTCACGCTCCACCAGGCGAAAATGCCAAGGCATCTCCCGATGTAGATCCTGGTGGGCGCGGATCAATGGCTTGAGCCTGTCGCGTTTTGTCGTAGCCGTTTGCTTGATGCGCGCCAGGGTTGCCAGCAGCTCTTCGTAAAATTCTTCGATCAGGTCGAGCAGCAAGTGTTGTTTGCTGGGGTAGTGGTGATACAGCGAGCCTGGGGACAGCCCCAGGCACGTGGCAAGCTCTCGCATGCCGACCTGACCGAACCCTTTGCTGGCAAAAAGCTCCAGCACCTTGTCCCGATACTCGGCGAAGCGCGAGCAACGCTCAGGCATAGGCATGGAAGCCACGCCCTGTTTTGCGTCCCAGGTAACCGGCGGCAACCATCTCCTTGAGCAGTGGCGCGGGGCGGTATTTGCTGTCGTTGAAACCATCGTAGAACGCTTCAAGGATAGCGAGTAGGGTATCCAGGCCGATCAGGTCCGCCAGCGCCAGCGGGCCGATTGGCTGGTTGCAGCCCAGGCGCATGCCCACGTCGATATCTTCGGCGCTGGCCAAGCCTTCCTGAAGCACCAGGATTGCTTCATTGATCATTGGCACCAGGATCCGGTTGACCACGAAACCCGGACGGTTGGCAGCGGTGATCGCGGTCTTGCCGAGCGTGGATGCCATTTCCAGCGCCAGGGCACGGGTAGCATCGCTGGTTTGCAGACCGCGTATCACTTCGATCAGGCCCATTACCGGCACTGGGTTAAAAAAGTGCAGGCCGATGAAGCGTTCAGGCCGGCTCACACTGGCAGCTAATTGGGTAATGGACAGCGATGAGGTATTGGAGGCGATTACACATTCGGCGCTGACCTGCGCGGCGATTTGTTGTAGCACGCGCAGTTTCAGGTCGAGGTTTTCGGTGGCGGCCTCGATCACCAGTTGCGCGTTTTGCAGGCTGTGGTATTCAGTACTGGTGCGTATCCTGTCGAGAGCCGCGAGCTTTTGCTCATGTGTCAGGGTGTTTTTGGAAACCTGTCGATCAAGGTTTTTATTGACGGTTGCGACTGCCTTTTGCAAGGCACCCTCGGATATGTCAATCAAGGTCACATTGAAACCAGCCAGGGCGCAGACCTGCGCGATGCCATTGCCCATGGTGCCGGCGCCGATGACGCCTATATTCTGAAGAGTCATGCGTATTTCCTTATCAAACCCGTTCGAACAACACGGCGATGCCTTGGCCGCCGCCAATACACATGGTCGCCAGGGCATAACGGCCTTGACAGCGATGCAGTTCGTGAATGGCTTTGGTGGCAATGATCGCGCCAGTGGCGCCCACAGGATGGCCCAGCGAGATGCCCGACCCGTTGGGGTTGACCTTCTGCGGATCGAAGCCCAGTTCTTGCGCTACGGCACAGGCCTGGGCGGCAAAGGCTTCGTTGGCCTCGATTACATCGAGGTCGGCGACGCTCAGGCCGGCACGTTCGAGCACCAGGCGGGTGGCGGGAATCGGTCCCAACCCCATCATCGAAGGTTCAACGCCGGCGTGGGCATAACCTACCAGTCGCGCCAGGGGCTTGAGGCCTTGTTCGTGAACAGTCTGGCCCGTGGCCAGGATCAGTGCGCCGGCACCATCATTGAGGCCAGACGCGTTGCCAGCGGTGACGCTGCCATCCTTCTTGAAGGCCGGCTTCATGCGACTCAATTGCTCGGCGTCGACCTCGGCCCGTACGTGCTCATCCGTCGCAAACGAAACAGGCCCTTTGCGGGTCGCGACTTCGATCGGCACGATTTGCCCGGAAAAACGCCCTTCGGCAATCGCCCGGGCAGCCCGCTGCTGGCTCAGAAGCGCCAGTTCATCCTGGGTCTGACGCGTGATGCCATAGTGCTCGGCGATATTTTCAGCAGTGATACCCATATGGAAACCGGCAAATGGGTCCTGTAATACCCCAAGCATATAGTCGATGGCCAGCACGTTGCCCATTCGTGCCCCCCAGCGCGCCTGCGGCAACAAATACGCCCCCCGGCTCATGGACTCGACGCCACCGGCCAGCGCAGCACCCGCGTCTCCGAGCATCAAGCTTTGCGCGGCACTGACAATGGCCTGGAGACCCGAACCGCAAAGGCGGTTGACGTTGAAGGCGGGGGTTTCTTTCGTCAGGCCGGCATTCATTGCGACAGCCCGAGAGATGTAGGCATCACGTGCCTCGGTCGGGATCACATGTCCCATCACCGCATGGCCGATGTGTTCGGGCGCCAGGCCTGACCGTTCGATAGCGGCGCGGGAAACCTCGGTTGCCAAGTCAATAGGCGGCACGTCCTTGAGCGAGCCGCCAAAGCTGCCAATGGCAGAACGGACGGCGCTCACGACAAAAATATCGGAATGCTTCATGTTGCCTGCGCATTCCACGCCATCCGGCCACCCAGCCCACCAACATCCGGCCACCTATTCCACGCTCATCCGGCCGGGCAGTCGGAGCGCAGCGACGCAGGTTTGCATTGTTAGTCTGAAGTCTCTGTCGCCGTCAATTTCGTTGCGCGCCTGCGCATCGATTCGCCCTTCAGTTCGATCCGATAAGCGTTATGTACCAGCCGGTCGAGGATCGCATCGCCCAAGGTCGGATCGCCGATCAGTGCGTGCCATTTGTCCACCGGCATCTGGCTAGTCACCAGCGTCGAGCGGTTGCCGTAGCGGTCGTCCAGCAGTTCAAGCATGTCGCGCCGCTGAGCAGCGGTAAACGGCGCCAAGCCCCAGTCATCCAGGATCAGCAGGTCGGTCTTGGCGTAGCCGGCCATTAGCTTGGCGAAGCGGCCGTCGCCGTGTGCCAGGCCCAGTTCTTCCATCAAGCGCGGCAGGCGCAGATAGCGCACGCTGTAACCGTCGCGGCAAGCTTTATGAGCCAGCGCGCAGGCGAGCCAGGTTTTGCCTACGCCCGTCGGCCCGCCGATGATCAGGTTCAGGCCATCGCGCAGCCACTGACCGCTACCCAGTTGCAGGATCAGCGCCTTGTCCAGGCCACGAGGGCTGCGGTAATCGATGTCTTCCAGGCAGGCGTTATGGCGCAGTCGTGCGGCTTTGAGGCGAGTCGTCAGGCGGGCGTCTTCGCGCTCGGTCAGCTCGCGGTCGACCATCAGGCCGAGGCGTTCGTCGAAGCTGAGATCGTTGATGTCGGGCGTTGCGTGTTGTTCGCCAAGCGCCTTGATCATGCCGTGCAGGCGTAGGATTTGCAGCTTGTCGAGGGTCGGGTTAGGCAGCATGTTCGTGCTCCTTTTTCAGTCAGTGGTAGTAGCCAGGGCCGCGCAGATTGATATGTTCATCGGGCAGTAACGGCAGGTTTTGCTGGGCAAGAGGTAGCCGTTCCAGGCCTTGGCGCAGGATCGATTCGAGGCTCTTGTAACTGCATGCGCCTAGGGCCAGCGCACGTTGGCAAGCGGCTTCCAGCCGCTCTTCGCCGTGCTGTTTGCTCAAGCGCAGGATGCCCAGGCAGGCGCGGAAGCCATGCTGCGGATGGATTCGGCGTTCGAGGATGTAGGCGATGACACCGGCCGTATTCGGGCCCGTCTGCTCAGCCCAGCGGATCAGCCGCTGGGGCGTCCACTCGGCGTGTTCGCGGTGACTTTTGGGCATGTGCTCGGTGTGGGTAGTGTGGCGGCCTTTGTGCGGCGAGCGCAGATGGCTGGCCACGCGCTGGTTGGCGTGGAAGCACTCGACGGTCTGCGCGGTCAGGCGTACTTCGAGTTGGTGTTTCACCAGTTGGTACGGCACGGAGTAAAAATGGCCGTCGACTTCGACGTGGTAGTCGATGTGGACTCGCACCTTTTTCCATTCGGCGTAGACATATGGATGTTCTGGTAGCGGTTGCAGCGCGGGTTGGTCGATGGTCTCGAAGGCCGAGCGGCGTGAGCCGGGCAGTTTCTTGAAGGGCTTCTGATTGAGGCGATCCAGCAGCAACGCGATGGCTGTGTTGAGTTCGCCCAAGGAGAAGAACTGGCGGTTGCGCAGCACCGCCAGTATCCACCGCTCGACGACCTGTACGCCGACTTCAACCTTGGCTTTGTCCCTGGGTTTACGCGAGCGCGCGGGCAGCACGGCTACGCCGTAATGCTCGGCGAGATCGCGGTAACTGGGGTTGATATCCGGCTCGTAGCGATGCGCCTTGGTCACGCCACTGCGCAGATTGTCGGGCACCAGGATCTGTGCGGTGCCGCCGAAAAAAGCAAAACAGCGGGCGTGCGAGCCCAGCCAGTCGGGCAGTTTCTGCGACCAGGTCGCCTCGGCGAAGGTGTAGCTGGAGGCGCCGAGGACGGCGACGAATATCTGGGCCTGGCGGATCTCTCCGGTTCGCCGGTCGATGATCGGCACGGTCTGACCCGCGTAATCGACGAACAGCTTTTCGCCGGCGCGATGTTCCTGGCGCATGACCACGTCGACCTTGGCGGCCCAGAGCCGGTAGTGCTCGCAGAACCAGCTGTACTGGAAGCCTTGCGGGTGCGCCAGTCGATATTCTTGCCAAAGCAGGGCCAGGGTTACGCCGGGGCGGCGCAACTCTGCGTGGACATGAGTCCAGTCCGGCATCGGACGTTGATCGCTGGGGACGTCGGGTGGTGGCGGAAAAAGACGCTGCTGCAACTGCGCCTCGCTCGCCGCACACGGCCAAGTCAGCCCGCTGGCAGCAAAGCGATTGAGGTACTCACCGATAGTTGCGCGACCCACCTGCAAGCTGACAGCGATCTGGCGAGCAGATAGGCCGACCTCAAACTTGAGACGTAGCACTTCCTTAATTTTACGCATGGATAACCGCTCCACGACGACCTCTCTGCTTCGATAAAAGAGGTCGATGGTAGTGAATTAATCCTGCGTTGCTGCCTGCCTTGTGGGTGGCCGGATGGCCGTGGAATGGGTGGCCGGATCATCGTGGAATCAGTGGCCGGATGTTCATGGAATGGGTGGCCGGATGCCCGTGGAATCCGCAATGTTGCCCTCTAAGCAGGTCTTTTATGTTGGACACGAGTTTAGAATCAGCAGCGCCACTGGCCTATGCCAGAACTGTTCAAGGGTGATGGCGTTTTTTGCCATATTCAGATGTGAGAGAGGCATTCAAATGCGGGAAACGGATTCGGTGGCGGCTTACTTCATGTTCCCCATGATCCATGCGCTGCGTGAGAAACCGCAGCGTCTGCGTTCAATACTGGAACAGGTGGGCATCGATCCGGCATTGCTGGGTCAACCGACAGCACGGGTACCGGCCAAGGCCTTCGCCGCGTTGTGGCTGGTGCAGATTCGTGAGCTGAACGACGAGTTTTTTCAATTGGACGCCCATGGCATGCCGCCGGGCAGTTTTGCCTTGATATGTAGGGCATTGATTCAGGAGCCGACGTTGGAGAAAGCCATGCGTCAGTGCCTGGCCAATTTTGCCCTGTTCCTAGGTGATTATCGCGGCACGCTAACTGTGCGTGGCAAACGTGCGGTGATCAGCTTGCAGAGCGGTTCGCAGGACAGTGAGGTCAGCCGGTTGGGAGAAGAAACGTTCCTGGTGTTGATGATCAGTCTGCTGTGCTGGCTGGGCGGGCGACGCATTCCTATCGATCGGGCAGACTTTCGTCATCAGCGCTTGTCGTTGCGTGATGATGCGTTGCTTTGGGGAGCCAACTTGACCTTTGGTGCCGAGCGCACCGAAATCGAGTTCGCCAGTCATTACCTGCGCTTGCCCGTAGTCCAAGACCTTGCCTCGCTGAAAGTTTTTTTGCGCACCGCACCGCAATGGCTGGTGATCCGCTTTCGCAACCAACATGGGCTGGCGTCGCAGGTTCATCAACGCCTGCGCCACAGCCATTACAGCGAATGGCCGACCTTGCAGGCCTTCGCCCTGGAGCAGCACCTGAGTCCCAGCACGTTTCGCCGGAAGTTAGGACGTGAAGGTTGTTCGTATCAGGAAATCAAAGATGAAGTGCGGCGCGCGCTGGCGTTTGAATGGTTGCGCCAGAGCAAGGCGAACATCAGCGAGATTGCCGAGCAGTTGGGATTTCAGGAGTCGAGTGCGTTTCATCGGGCGTTCAAGAAGTGGACGGGGGAGAGTCCGGGGCGATATCGGGCGCGGTTTCGGGTTCGTTCTGAATGAGCCATGCGCCTTGGCCGGCATGTGAGGTGATGAGGCGTCGATGCGCGTGCGCGCTCGCTGGAACCGGTCATTGATGGGGGGCAAATAGTTATTTTTATTCTGAAAGAAGAATTAAATACTGTATAAAGAATTAGGCGGGAGAGTTGCCTGCCCAGTCATGTCCCTATAAAAACAAAAACGGTACCCATCATGTCACTTCTCAAAGGCCTTTCTATCGGCGGCAAACTCCTCGTGTTGCCCGGGTTATTCATGCTCGCTCTCCTGGTTGTCTCCGGTCTGGCCTACCGGGGGCTTGCCAAGCAGCAAGCGGTGATTGAGGAAATAGACCAGTTGCGCTTTCAGCAGTATCGCCAGGTATTGGAAACCTCGGCCGCCTCGCAGGCGGCGATGGTCGGCGCTTATGCGGCAGGCGCGCGAATTCTCGAATCCAACGGGCAAGCTTCTGCTGAAGACCTTGAGTCCTATCTGGAAGACATGCAGGCCAGTGTCGACGATATGCGCGTGGGGCTGGACAAGGTAGCCCGTGAGACGCGCCTGGGTGACGAGGAGAAAGCCCTCTACCAGGCCGTGCAGGAACAGGCCGCGGTCGTTGGCGAGGGCCTTGCCGATTTCAAGCGCACCGCCCTGAGCGATCAGATACAGGCTGCTTCGCTGCTCGGAAGGGCGCGCGCCGATAACAATGGGCTACAAGGCCAATTCAGCCGCCTTCTGGGGCTGCAGGCGGAGCTGACCTCTGGCGCCTTTGCCGAGGCCGGTGCCACGCAACGACAGGTATCGCAGATGCTGGTCGTGGTATTGCTGGTCGCCAGCATACTGGCTGTGGTGGTCAGTCTGTTATTGCGTTCACAGATCATCCGGCCCATCCGGGAAATCGAGCAGGCGTCGATCGACTTGCGCGACGGCGACCTGACCCGACGTGTGCGGGTCATGGGGCGAGATGAGGTTGCCCATACCGCCCAGGCATTCAACGAGCTCATTGATAGCTTCCAGCAGGCCATGCGCAAGGTAGCCGGCGTTGCGGCATCGGTTGGCGCGTCGGCGGAGGAACTTGTGGAAACCTCTGCTCGGGTGGCCGAAAGCTCTACCGCACAGGCCGGTGCGGTGGGTGCGGTTTCGATGACCATCGAGCAGATGAGCGACGGGATTGCAGCAATCTCCCGTCATGCAGAGAGCCTGCGCAGTTGTGCCGAAGCCAGTTTGCGTGGTGCGCAAGATGGACACCTGGCACTGGCACGACTGCTTCAGAAGATCGACAGCGTGCGCCTTGCGTTCTCAGCGATCCGCGGCTCGGTGGGCGACTTCGTCGAGAGCACGACGGCGATCACTACGAGCATCGCTCAGGTCAAGGATCTTTCCGCACAGACCAGTATGTTGGCCCTCAATGCGGCGATCGAGGCGGCGCGGGCAGGAGAGAGCGGACGCGGTTTCAGTGTGGTGGCCGACGAGGTGCGCAACTTGGCACAACGCTCTGCGACGGCCGCTAATTCGATCAACGAACTGACCGTGAAGCTGGAGAGTCAGTCTGAGGTTGTCGACGAAGCCCTGCGCGCCGGCACGGTGGCGTTGGATGATAGCGGCCGATTGTTGACTGAGTTGGAAAGTACGCTACAACAGGCAGCGGAACTGGTCGGTGATTCCACGCGCGGGGTGGACCAGATTGCGGACGCGGCGAGTGTGCAGAGCGAGGGTGGGCGGGGCATCACTGCGAACGTCGAGCACATCGCGCGCATGGCCGGCGAGGGCGATGCGATCACTCATCAAGTCTCCGGAGCCGTGGTTTCTTTGCGGGAGCTGTCCGATGAGCTGAATCTGGCGGTAGGACGTTTTCGCTTTGAAATATGACCGACCGATCCAGGGCGCCTACGGATGGGTGCTTGGTGGATTCCCGTTGCACCTAGCCTGCTGTGGCTTCGTCCGGGGGCAGGCTGCAAGCCGTCAGCAAATGTTCACGCATACGCTCTAGGTACTGCTG
The DNA here is from genome assembly GCF_059423025.1 of Pseudomonas sp. GW704-F2. Taxonomy (NCBI): domain Bacteria; kingdom Pseudomonadati; phylum Pseudomonadota; class Gammaproteobacteria; order Pseudomonadales; family Pseudomonadaceae; genus Pseudomonas; species Pseudomonas sp. GW704-F2. The sequence continues at coordinate 17,753 of NZ_JBWKXO010000009.1, forward strand.
CAATTGGTCATACTCCTGAGGGGAGAAGTCTGCCATGGCCTCCAGTCGCGTCTGCTCGCCAATGGAGCGCATGAACTGCAGCAGCGGGTGGGCACTCGGGGTTAGGAACAACAAGAAAAAACGACGGTCAGTGGGGTGGTTGCGACGCTCAATCAAACCGCGCGCCTGCATTTTGTCCAGCAGGCGTACCAGAGTGACAGGCTCGACTTCCAGCAGATCGGCCAGACCTTTTTGGTAAATGCCCTCATGCATGGACAGTTTGGATAGAACTTGCCATTGAGCGCGCGTTAGGCCGGCTGCACGAGTCAATCGCTCGAAACGTTTTCGCATCAAACGGGCAACGTCATGGAGAACTAAGCTGAGGGTAGATTCAGTTGTCATTAGGCACCTCAAGTCAATGTTTGAACTGAATGCCGCCATGCCTGGGCGAATCAGGTGCATCGCCTAGCGGCTGCGGATCAACTGCAAGAACTCCTGGCGCGTGTTGTACGACTCGCGAAAAGTACCGAGCATTACCGAAGTGCTCATTACAGAGTTCTGCTTTTCAACGCCGCGCATCATCATGCACATGTGTTTCGCCTCGATTACCACCGCCACGCCGGCGGCACGGGTGATCTGGGCAATAGCTTCGGCAATTTGACGGGTGAGGTTTTCCTGAATTTGCAGGCGGCGGGCAAACATATCGACAATACGCGCCACCTTTGACAGACCAAGCACTTTGCCCGTCGGCATGTAAGCAACATGCGCCTTACCAATAAACGGCAGCATGTGATGTTCACACAGCGAGTAAAGTTCGATATTCCGGACGATGACCATCTCATCGTTGTCCGACTCGAACAGTGCACCGTTGACGATCTCTTCGAGCGTTTGCCGATAGCCATGGCAGAGGTAATGCATGGCCTTGGCCGCGCGTTCTGGCGTATTCAGCAAGCCTTCTCGCTGCGGATCCTCGCCCACGCCTTGGAGTATTTCCCGGTAGTTTTTCGCCAGCTTTTCGTCCATTAGTCGACCTTGTTGTCAGGTTGAAAAAGAAGAGAACGTCATACCCTGCCACGTGGCAAAAAAACGTACACCCCGACGCCGCAGCGCCGGGGTGTCGAACTTAAAGTTGGGTGACGGTGATTTTTCCTGTGGTTCGACTGGCATCGTGAAACGCTGCCCCCGTGCCGTTGCGCCACTGCTCAAGCAAAAGTGCCTGGCGCTCTCGGGCGTGGGCGAGGAAGCGTTCTTTAACCGGACCATAACCGCGGACGCTGTCTGGCAACTGCGCCAGATCCTGAGCCAGGCCCAGCTTGTCCGCAGTCAAATCACTCAACACTTCGTCGAGGATGCTTTCATAGTTGGCCAGCCAGTTACGTTCCACCTTGCGCTCGTGGGTGCGACCGAATGGATCGAGCCAGGTGTTGCGCAGGAACCTGAGCTTGGCCAGCAGCTTGAAGCCTTGCAGCATCCACGGGCCGAAGCTGCGCTTTTTCGGCTCACGACCGGTACCGTTATCATTGAGCAGCGGTGGCGCCAGGTGGAAGCGCAGGCGGTAGTCGCCCTCGAAGCCCGCCTGGATTTTTTCCAGGAATTGACCATCGGTAAACAGACGTGCCACTTCGTATTCATCCTTGATCGCCAGCACTTTGAAGTAGTAACGGGCGACGCTTGCCGACAGCTTGCCCGGCTGCCCGAGCAGTGCCGTTTCCGCTGCCATGACTTGCTCGACCCGTTGTCGGTAACGTTGGGCATACGCCTTGTTCTGGTACGCCGTGAGAAATGCCACGCGGCGTTCCAGCGTTTCCTCCAGGCTTTGCGACAGCCGGCGATCTGCGTTCTGCACGTTGCCGGCTTCCAGCTTGCGCAAGACCCGTGGCAAATCTTCGGCACTGCGCCGGCCCCATGCAAAGGCTGAAAGGTTGAAGGGGACCGCAGTGCCATTCAATTCGATGGCCTGTAGCAGCGCCGCTTCGCCCACGGGCAACCAGCCTTTCTGGTAGGCATAGCCGAGCATGAAGGTATTGGTGGCAATCGAATCGCCCATCAATGCCGTGGCGATTTTGCTCGCGTCGACGAAGTCGGCCTGGGCCTGGCCAACCGCTTCGGCGATTTGTGCCGACATGCTTTGGGTCTGGAATGTCGGGTCCGGGTGTTTCTGCAAATCGCCGCTTTCGGCCTGTTGGGCAAAGGTGCGCACAAAGGCGCTGGTAATACTTTCTTCACTGTTGATCAACGCATGGGTAACGCCCTGGCGCAGCTTGGACAGGGTTTCGGTGTTGGCGCTGACCACCAGGTCGCAGCCCAGCAGCAGCGCTGCTTCACCTTCGGCAATCCGGGGCGCGAACAACTGATCCTGATGCGCGGCGATGCGGATATGCGACCACACCGCGCCGCCTTTTTGCGCCATGCCCGCCATGTCCAGGTTGAGTGTGCCTTTACCTTCGATAAACGCTGCCATTCCCAGCAGTGCGCCGATGGTCACCACGCCGGTGCCTCCTACGCCGGTCACCAGAATGCTGTAGGGCTCATCCAGGGTAACGGTCGCAGGGGTTGGCAGTTCCCAGACGTCATCCGCCGTAGCCGCCAGCGCCTTGGGTTTGCGCAAAGCGCCACCTTCGACCGTGACGAAACTCGGGCAGAAGCCGTTGAGGCAGGTGAAGTCTTTGTTGCACGAGGACTGGTCGATTTCCCGCTTGTGGCCGTACTCGGTTTCCACTGTCACCACCGACATGCAGTTGGATTTGCTGCTGCAATCACCGCAGCCTTCACACACCGCTTCGTTGATCACTACCCGGCGGGCCGGATCGGGGAACTTGCCGCGCTTGCGACGCCGACGTTTTTCCGCGGCGCAGGTCTGGTCATAAATGATTGCAGACACACCCTGGAATTGACGCAGCTGTTCCTGCACCTCGTCCATCTTGTCGCGACGCAGCACCGGCACGCCATCAGCCAGATCATGGATATGCTGGTATTTCTCGACATCGTCGCTGACCACCACCACGCGCTGTACGCCTTCGGCGGCGAGCTGTCGGCTGATCTGCGCCACGCTGAGGCTGCCGTCCACCGGTTGCCCACCGGTCATGGCTACGGCATCGTTGTAGAGAATCTTGTAGGTGATCTGCACATTTGCCGCGACGGCAGCCCGGATCGCGAGAATGCCGGAGTGGAAATAGGTACCGTCACCCAGATTGGCGAAAACATGTTGGGTGGTGGTGAAGGGCGCCTGGCCGATCCACGCCACGCCTTCGCCACCCATCTGGCTGAAAGTCTGGGTCTGGGGGTAGATCCACGCGGCCATGTAATGGCAACCGATGCCGGCCAGTGCCCGGCTGCCCTGGGGCACTTTGGTCGAGGTGTTGTGCGGGCAACCGGAGCAGTAATGGGGGACGCGGTCCATCAGGTTGCTGAACTGGCCTTTGCTGGCCAGCTGCGCATCCAGCACGGCCAGGCGCACTTGCAGCGGGCCACTTTGATGTACCCGCAACATACGCTTGGCCAGCGCACGGGCGATCATCGCCGGGGTCAGGTCGTTGATGGCGGGCAGCAACCAATCGGTGTGCGGCAGGCTCCATTCACCTTTGTCGTCAAACTTGCCGACGATGCGCGGGCGGACATCTTCGCGCCAGTTGTAGAGTTCTTCCTTCAACTGGTATTCGATCATGTGGCGTTTTTCTTCGACCACCACGATTTCTTCCAGGCCCTCGGCGAACTGCCGCACGCCTTCAGCCTCCAGCGGCCAGACCATGCCGACCTTGTACACGCGCAAGCCGATCTGCTGCGCCAGGGCTTCATCGATACCGAGGATTTTCAGTGCCTGGCACACGTCGAGGTAGGATTTGCCGGACGTGATGATACCGATCCGCGCCTTCGGCGAGTCCATCACGATCCGGTCGAGGCGATTGGCGCGGGCGTAGGCGAGGGCGGCATACAGCTTGTGTTCCAGCAGGCGTTGTTCCTGCGCCAGGGGCGGGTCTGGCCAGCGAATATTCAAGCCGCCTTCGGGCAGCGGGATATCGGGAATGATCGGCTGCACGCGATGAATGTCGATATCGACAATGGCCGCGCTCTCCACGGTATCGGCCACTGCCTTGAGCGCAACCCAGCACCCGGAATAACGTGACATGGCCCAGCCGTGCATGCCGTAGTCGAGGTATTCCTGCACGCCCGATGGTGCCAGTACCGGCATCATGACTGCTTTGAAGATGTGCTCGGTCTGGTGAGGCAGCGAGGAGGAACGCGCGCCATGGTCATCACCGGCAATGGCCAGTACACCGCCGAACGGCGAGGTGCCGGCGGCGTTGGCGTGACGGAACACATCGCCGCAGCGGTCGACGCCCGGACCCTTGCCGTACCACATGCCAAACACGCCATCGTAGGTGGCGCCTTCGAAGAGGTTGACCTGCTGCGTACCCCAGATCGAGGTGGCGGCGAGGTCTTCGTTCATGCCTGGATGGAACACTGTGTGGTGCGCCTTGAGATAGTCGCGCGCCTTCCACAATGCCTGGTCGAAACCACCCAGCGGCGAGCCCCGATACCCGGAAATAAACCCGGCGGTGTTCAGGCCATTGGCCAGGTCGCGTTGGCGCTGCATCAGCGGCAGGCGCACCAGCGCCTGAATCCCGCTGAGCAAAACGTTTCCACTGTGCTGGACGTATTTGTCATCCAGGGACGGGGGCGCACTCATGTTCATCCTCCAGGCTTTATTGTCATGGCGGCGCCAGGAGAGCGGCGTTGCCTAGTTATTGGCCGGAGTCTAGGGAGTGCTTCTGTCATCGTAAAATCACAAAAACGACGGGTCGGTATTGGTTATTCAAATACCGCTCAGTCGTCCAGCGGTCCTTGCTGACACAGCTTGCGTGTTGCACGCCCTCCGTGGGCCTGAGCATTTGATCAATACCAAAATGCATTTGAGCAATGCTCCCAACCGTTGTGCCCGAACCTCCCCCTCCCGTCTACTTCAGGCCATACCGAATGCCGTCGGGCCGGCGCTTATCGCGCGGCCCAAACGGCCCAAGGCCTCGGCTGCCAATAACAACAAGAATGTAGGGGGAGTGTTGATGATCGATGCAAAGTTAAAGCCGTTAAGCCTGGCCGTCTGGTTCAGCGTGACCGGGTGTGCCTTCATCGTCAGCCCTGGTCAGGCTGCCGAGTTTGATACCGGCAATCCCGACCTGACCGCGCGCTGGGACAACACCGTACGTTACAACCTCGGGATACGGGCCGAGGGACGCGACTCCGCGTTGGCCAACAATGCCAGCTACGACGAGTCCGATTCCAAGTTCGATCGAGGCGATGTGGTGACCAATCGCATCGATTGGATGAGTGAAATGGAGGTGGCTTACAAGCAGTACAACGGCTTTCGCATCAGCGGCGCCGCCTGGTACGACCAGGCATATGCGGACACCGATGTCGAAACCAGCCCTGGCAATGTCTACTACCCCGGCGCGTTTCCCGGTACCAGCACGTCGAGCTACACCAACGGCCATTACTCGGGCTTTACCAAGCGCTACCACCGCGGCCCCAGCGGTGAGTTGCTGGACGCCTTCGCCTTTACCCGCTTCGAACTCGGTGACATTCCGGTCAGCGTACGTGCCGGTCGACACACCGTGTACTGGGGCAATGGCCTGCTGATTGCCGGGCATGCGGTCTCCTATTCGCAAGCACCGCTGGATGGGCGCAAGGCCGTGAGCAACCCCGGTACCGAGACTCGCGAAATTTTCCTGCCATTGACGCAGCTTTCCACCCAGGCACAGGTCACCGACAAGTTATCGGTGGCGGCGCAGTATTTCTTCGAATGGGACACCACTCGGGCACCGGAAGGCGGCACTTATCTGGCGTCTGCCGACGTCGCCCTGGAGGGGCCGGACCGCTTGCCGCTGTTCAGTGGTGTATCACGGCCGTTGATCGATCCGGTCAAGCCCAAGGACCGGGGCAACTGGGGGGTGATGGGCACTTACAGCTTCGACTTCCTGCACTCGGAGGTCAGCCTGTTCTATCGCCAGTTCGACGATTACAACCCGTGGGGCCTGCAGGTGGCGCCCACCTTCGCCCGGTATGTGTACGCCGAGAACGTCAAGCTCTATGGCCTGGGTTATTCCGCTGGCCCGGTACTGGGTGGTGGCTCCCTGGGAGTAGACCTGTCGTATCGCCAGAACACCTCGCTGGTCTCCAGCAATATCAGCACCGTCGACAACCAAGGTGCCCGGGGTGATACGTGGCACATGGTGGTCAACGGCTTGTGGTTGCTGCCGCGCACCGATTATTTCGACACCGGCAGCCTGATTGCCGAAATGGCTTTCAGCCATGTGGCACGGGTGACCCAGCATGAAGAACTGTTCAAGGGCGAAGGCTATGGCGGCTGCCCGGCGGGCCAGGACAAGCACTACGGCTGCGCCACCAAGAACTATGTCGGCCTCGCCGTCAGCTTTGCGCCGCAATGGCTTGGGGTGTTCCCCGGCTGGAATATTTCCACGCCCATGAGTGTGGATTACGGCGTCAACGGCAATGCCGCAACGGGCGGTGGCAACGAAGGGAAATACACCTGGAAGGCTGGCATCAAGGGCACTTACGACGAGCGCGTTGACGTGACCCTGTCGTACATCGGCTACGGCAGTGAGCGCCACTACGCGGACGTCGCCGGTGTCGGCAAAACGGTGGTTGGCGGTTCCGGCGATGTTGGTCTGACCGACCGTAACTGGGTGTCCTTGACCCTCAGCACCGCGTTCTGAACAGCCTCTGAATGCAATGCAGTGATCGCCGGGTTCGGTGATCACCCCCCTCTGATCGGAGAATGTCATGATGGTTGATTTTCATGCGATAGGCCTGGTGGTCATCGCGTTGGCGGGTTCGGCGTTGGCCGATGACAGCTTCACCCCGGCCGACCTGGGCGGCAAGCTCACGCCGTTTGGCGCGATAGTCGCGGGCAACGCCGCGGGCACGATCCCGGCGTACGACGGTGGTTTGAAAGTGCCTGCAGGCCTGGTGCCCGGCGATGGGAACTGGCCCAACCCGTTCGCCAATGAAAAACCACGCTTGCGCATCACGGCGGCCAACGCCGATCAGTACGCCGACCAATTGGCGGCCGGGCAATTGCAACTGCTCAAGCAGAACCCCGACACCTATTATCTCGAGGTGTACCCCACGCACCGGACGGCGGCCTTTCCGGCTGACTTTCTGGCCGCCACCCAGCGCAACGCCAGCCGCAAGGAATGCAAAACCGAAAACGACGGTCTGTCGATCAGCGAAGGCTGCCGTGGCGGCCTGCCATTCCCGTTGCCGCGTGACGGTCGGGAGTTGATGTGGAATTACATCCTCAACTACCAGGGCGTGAATGGCTGGGACTGGAACCACAGTGCCTACGTGGTCAACGAAGGCCATGCGACGCTGACCAACACCAACCAGTCCACCGGCGAAAAACCTTTCTACCAATTGGAGGTGCCAGGGCGCGATCCGAAAATCGCCCAGCGTATCTGGTCGCGCATTGTCGCGCCGGCTCGCACCGCCGGGCAGGCATCCGGGTATTGGGATTACCTCGACCCGGTCGCCGACGCCCGATACGCCTGGAGCTACAGCACCGGCCAGCGCCGTGTGCGCAAGGCCCCGGAGTTCAATTACGACACCCCCAACTCGGCGTTCGGCGGGGTGGCGTTCTACGACGAAATCTTCCTGTTCTCCGGGAAGATGGACCGCTTCGACTGGAAGCTGGTGGGCAAGAAGGAAATGTTCATTCCCTACAGCAACTACACGCTGAAATGGGGTTGCGACATGGACAAGAAGCTCATGCCCAAACACATCAACCCCGCTTGTGAGCGTTGGGAGCTGCACCGCGTCTGGGTGGTGGAAGCGACCCGCAAGGACGGGGTGCGCCACGCGCAAAAGAAACGTCGCTACTACATCGACGAGGACACCTACGGCGCTGCGGTCTACGACGCCTGGGACGACAGCGGTGCGCTGTTCCGCACCGGCTCTCAGTACAACATCGAGGCCTACGGCATTCCCAACAATCCGCAACAGGATTCCTACTCGCTGTACGACTTCACCCGTGACCAATACGGCATGTTCGGCAATGGCCCGACGCGCTACCGAAAGGCACCGGTGGCTGAGCGTGAAGCCAACCCGCAGACCATCGCCGGGGGGCAGACCCGCTGACGTCATGCTCCTTTTCGGCGTTCGCCACGGGCGCCGATTTTTTTTATCCGTCCCGAGATTCCTTTATGAGCGAGATCCTGAAACGTCTAGCCGGCAAAATCTGTGTGATCACCGGCGCAGGCAGCGGCATTGGCCGTGCCTCGGCACTGCGTTTTGCCAGGGAAGGCGCCACGGTGGTGGTCACCGATCTTTACGCTGAATCGGCGCAGGCCGTGGCAGCGGAAATCGGTGCCAACGCCCTGGCCTTGCAGGTGGACGTCGGTGATGAAGACGCCTTGCGGCAGATGATTGAGCAGACCGTCCAGACCTTCGGTTGGATCGACGTGCTGTTCAACAACGCCGTGTACCGAAACCCGGCCACCACGCGCGATATCGACTTCATCAACTTCAACACCGAGCTGTTCCACAACTGCATGCGTGTCAACGTGCTGGGCGGTGTGCTGGCGTGCAAATACGCCTTGCCGCACATGCTCGCCCAGGGCAGTGGCTCGATTTTGTTCACCTCGTCCACCAGCTCGATTGCCGGTGAGATATCCCAGTTCAGCTACGGCGCCTCCAAGGCCGCGCTCAACTGGTACGTGCAAAGCATTGCCGCCACCTTCGGTAAGCGCGGCATTCGTTGCAATGGCATTTTACCGGGGGTGATTCGCACGCCTGCCATGGAAAGCTGGGCCAACGAGGCCATGAAGGCCGCCTTTCTCGATCTGCAAAACGTACCGCAACTGGGCGAGCCGGAAGATATCGCCGCCATGGCTGCTTTCCTCGCCAGCGACGACGCGGCCTATGTCAACGGCACGCTGATGCGCGTGGACGGCGGCATGAGCTGCGGCACGCCGATGGTGCCGGTGGTGCGTAATTTCCTGCTGCCCAAAGCCTCGGTCTGATGCCGATCCATTCACTGCACTGGAGCCCGTTTCATGGCACTCGAACAGGAACGCTTCATCCTCGACATGCTGGCCGCCTGGGGCGATGGCAGCGACGGCAGCCGCCCCGATATCGACCGCATCATGGCCACCTTCGCCGACAACGCCGTCTGGCAACTGTGGGTGCCGGGTGGCCCGGTGATCCGCGGGCATGCTGCGTTGCGTCGCGAGATCGAGCGGCAGATGAGTTATGTCACGCATAACCGCTGCACCACGCGCCACATTGTCTCTTCCGAGCGCGTGGTGATGACCGAGCGCGACGATTACTGCGTCAGCAATGGCATCCCCATGCCGCACTCGATGGTGGCGGTGTATGAGCTGGATGAAAACGGGCTCATCTGTGCCTGGCGCGAGTACCTGGACACCGCCGACCTTGCCAGGAAAAAAGGCGTGCCGCTGGAACAGGTGGGCGGGCCTGGCGCTGGAGTGACCGACACCCATTGAAAACGGCGCTGGTCATCAGCGCCTGATGAGGACCTTGTATGTCAACAACAATAAATGCGACCTGTGATCCGCTCGAAGAAAAGCTGCGTACCTTTGTCGAAGGGCTGCTGGGTGGGAAAGTCACTGCCATGCAACGCCTGCCGCGCTGGCGCCCGGCCTGGAACCTTGAACTGCAACGCGAGGGCGAAACCCTTCAACTGCACATTCGTGGCGAGCGCGGGGGGGATGTCAGTCCATTTCCGGAGCTACGCCGGGAAGCGGATATTCTCACTGTGCTCGATCAGCAAGGCGTGCCGGTACCGCGTATCTACGGTTTCTGCGAAGATCCGCAGGCCATCGTGATGCAGTGGGTGCCGGGGAGTCGTGATGTCAGCACCGCGCAGAGCGATGCCGAACGCCATGGGGTCGCACGCCAGTGGGTCGACGCCATGGCACGCATGCATCAATTGCCGCTGCAACCCTTTGTCGAGCAGGGTATTGATCTCCCAACAGGTGCCGAGGACATGACCTTGGCAGGCCTGGAGGCCTATTACCCGCTGTACGCGCGTAATAAAACCAAGCCGCAACCGCTGGCCGAATTCGCCCTCGGTTGGCTGCGCCGCAACGTGCCACGGCACCGCACCCGGCCTGCTTTCGTTCAGTATGACTCGGGGCAATTCCTGTTCGAGAACGGCCAGGTGCTTGGCCTCTATGATTTTGAATTCGCCATGATCGGCGATCCCCTGGCCGACCTGGCTTCGGCGCGCATGCGCGACAATTATGAGCCGCTCGGGGACAGTTTCGCGGCCCTGTATCGCTACTACCAGCAAGTGACCGGTGAACCGGCGGACCCCGATGTCGTGCGTTATCACACCGCCCTGTTTGCCACCGTCAGCACGATGCAGTTCTCGGCGTCGGTGGCTACGCCACAACCGGGTGACCCCCATGACACCTACGCCGAGTTTGACCTCGCCCTGCGCCGGGTGGTGGTGCATGCGCTGGCCGAAGCCATGGGGGTCGCTCTGCAAACGCCGACACTGGACATTGTCAGCAGTGGCCCGAATGCAGCGTTGCTGACCATGCTCGCCGATGCCCTGGCACAGGTGGAAGTGAGCAGTGACTTCCAGAAGACTAAACTGCGCGCAGTGAGCAAATTGGTGGAATACCTGGGTCGTGGTGATGCCATGGAGTTGCACTTGCGCGAGCTGGAACAACAAGAAGCGCAAGACCTGCTGGACCGCACCTTCAGTGGCTACAACGAGATCGATGCAGCGCTGGAGGCCTTTGTCAAAAGCGCCGGGCCCGAATACGACGAGCCCTTGCTGCGCCTGTTCATGGCGCAAATCGAGCGCCGCGTCCTGGTCTATGGCAGCACCGCCATTGGCGCCTCCGCCAGCCACATCGACCTGCCGCCTGTCATCTGACGCGCTGAAACCTTCCTCGTCCGGTGATCGGTCACCGGACCCTCGTTTTGGGAGTCCCTATGCCTGTTCCTAATAATGCCTTCGCGCATCGGTATGGCCCATGGGCCGTGATTGCCGGCGCCTCCCATGGCTTGGGCGCCGCGTTCGCCCGTTCACTGGCCGAGCGTGGCCTCAACTGCGTGCTGGTGGCGCGCCGTGGTAACGCGCTGGCGCAATTGAAAAGCGAATTGGAGCAACGGTACGCCATCGATGTGCTGGTGGTGACCCAAGACCTTGCTCATCCGAATGCCTGCGAGCAATTGATGGCGGCTGTGGGTGAACGGCAAGTCGGTCTGTTCATTTACAACGCTGGCGGTGACCCTTACATCACACGCTTCCTCGACACCTCGGTTGAGGACTGGGGCGCCTTGCTGCGCCTCAATTGCTCGACCGTGATGCAATGCAGCCATGCCTTTGGTGCCGCCATGCTGGCGCGCGGACAGGGCGGATTGCTGCTGGTGGGTTCCCAGGCTGCATTGGGCGGTATTCGCAAACTGGCGATGTACGCCGCCACCAAGGGGTTCGCATTGAATCTCGGCGAGTCGTTATGGGCCGAGTGGAAAGACCGTGGCGTGGATGTGCTCAACCTGCTCATCGGCACCGTCGACACACCGACCATGCGTGATGCCATGGTCAAGTTGAACATTCCCGACGCTCTGACCATGACCTTGCCCCAGGCTGAAGACCTGGCGCTCCTGGCGCTTGAGGAACTGGGCAATGGCCCGACGCTGATCCATCCCGAAGACATCCTCGCCCAGGGCGCGGATACACCCGGTGCGGCACGTCGTGCCCATGTGCTGGGCAAGAGCGCGCAAGCGGCTGTGTTTATCGGCAACGACTGAGGTCACCCCCATGAAAGGTTTTGATAACGCAGAATTCAAACGCGGGTGGCAAGTGCTGATCCTGGCCCTGATCGGCGTCGCGACCAGTTCCAGTTCGTTGCTGCTGTACAGCTTCAGTTCCATGGTCATTCCTCTGGAACAGGCCATGGGCTGGGGCAGGGCAGAGTTGCAGGCAGCGATCACCGCGCTGTCGCTGGGCACCATTGTCGCGTCGCAGTTGGCGGGCTGGCTGAACTTGCGATATGGCCTGCGCCGGGTCACGTTGCTGTCGCTGCTGGCGCTGTCCCTGAGTGTCTTCACCCTGACCTGTATCAACGGTTCGATCTGGACCCTCTACCTGGGGTTTTTCCTGGTGCCGCTAGCCGGGCTGGGTACATTGCAGGTGACCTGGTCGCACCTGGTCAACTTGTGGTTCGAGGAAAACCGTGGCCTGGCGCTGGCGATCATCCTCAGCGGCTCCGGGCTGGCCGCCATCATGCTGCCGCTGGTTACCGCCTGGGCGATCGGCCGCTGGAATTGGCAGGCCGGTTTCCTGGCGCTGGGCGTATTGCCGGTGCTGCTGGCGTTGCCCTTGGCACTGCGGTGGTTATTACCGACGGCCAATGTCAGCCACAACACCACACAACTCCCAGCCGCCAACGGACAAGCTGGAGGGCTGTTACTGCGGGAGGCGCTGCGTTCATGGCGGTTCTGGGTTTGCAACCTGTCGATGACCTTGGTGGTTTCCTGCGTGGTGGGCATGGTCACCAATATCGTGCCGTTGCTGCAGGACAGAGGCCTGAGCGCCTTGCAGGCCAGCCAGGTTTTCAGCAGTTTTGGCGTGTCGCTGATTCTTGGCCGGCTGCTGGTGGGCTACCTGATTGACCGGTTGTGGGCGCCCGGCGTCGCCTCTTTGGCGCTGCTGATGCCGGCATTTGCCTGCGGCATTTTCGCCTATGGGGATTCCAGTATTGCGCTGTACATCCTCGCCACGTTGCTGGTGGGCGTGGGGGCGGGTGCCGAGTTCGATATCGCGGCATTCCTGATCGCCCGCTATTTCGGTATGCGTGACTACGGCCGCTTGTTTGGTGCCCACCTGGGCCTGATTACCGCCGGTGCCGCGATCTCACCGTTACTGTTCGCGGGGTTGTTCAAGCTCACCGGTGGCTACTCGGCCATGCTGCTGTTGAGTTCCATCTGCTTTGTCGTCGGGCCCTTGCTACTCCTGACGCTGGGTGGGTACCCGCGTTATCAGGTCGAGCCATTGAGGAGCAGTTAAACGCGGCGCTTAAGTAAATATGGACAGATAATAGAAAAATGTTCAATTATTGCTCGGGTGCAGCCTGACAATAAAACAGACAAGGAGAATGCCATGCGTGCCGCAATCATTTCCGAGCGCAATGCACCGCCAGTCGTCGGTGAGTTTCGTGAGCCGCAATCGCAAGACGGCGCAGTCCTGATCGATGTCGATACCGCCGGCCTGGGCGGCTGGGATGTCCTCGGCGCGTACCGACTCGGGGTTGAATACCCCTGTGTCATTCGCGGCGAAGGCGTGGGCCGGGCACCGGATGGTCGCCGGGTGTATTTCGGCGAGCGCTCGGTGTTGCCGTTTGGTGCCTGGGCAGAGCGCACCCTGGTGCCGCAAGCCGAGGTATGGAATGTGCCGGACGACGTCGACGATAAAACCGCGATCAGCATGGGCATCGCCGCTACCGGTGCCATCGTGCCGCTGGAAAAAGCCGCGATCCAGAAAGGTGAAAAGGTCCTGATACTGGGCGCCACCGGCACCCTCGGCCAGATTGCCCTGCAATTGGCGCGTGGCATGGGGGCTGGCAAAGTGGTCGGTGCTGCACGGTCGGGCGAAGCGCTGGGCCGTTTGAAGTCGCGGGGCCTGGCCGACGCTGTGGTGACGCTGGGTGGCAGCGATGATGTGGCTGCACTGAAGGATGCGGCCGATGGCGGATTTGATGTGGTGCTTGACCTCGTGTGCGGTCAACCCATGTTGACCTCCCTGAAAGCCACCAATTGGGGGGCGCGGATCATGACCATTGGCACGGGAGCCGGTCGCCAGCTCAATCTGGATATTGCCGATCTGTTGTTTCGCAACTTGTCGTGCATTGGCACGGGTCAACGCCCGCCCGCAGACCGTGAGCAGATCTGGCTCCGACTGCTGAAGATCGCCAAAGAGCAGCAGATCCAGGTGGATTACCTTGATTACACCCTCGACCAGGCGGCTGAAGCCTGGGCCGCGCAGGTCAATGGGCCACACGCCAAAATCACCGCCAAGATTCATCGCTGAAGCCATGAGCGCGAAAAGGGCGTCCTTGTCAGGGCGCCTGTCAGCGCTGGCGCTGGTGGCGAAACTCCTCGGGTGTGACACCGAGTTCTTTACGGAATGCGGCACTGAAGGCGGCGGCATTGTTGAAGCCGGCCTGATAGGCAACCTGTTTGATCAGCAGTCGTGAGTCGGCCAATAGCGCCACGGCTTTTTGCAGGCGACTTTGCGCGGCGTACTGACGCAAGGTCATGCCGGTGGTGTTTTTGCAGCGACTGGACAGCGTTCGCAGCGGCAGTTGGCAGGCCTGCGCCAGGTGGCCGAGGGAGCGGCCCTCATCGCTGGCGCTGTCGAGCAGCTCGCGCAGAATGTTGAGTTGACGAGGGCTGAGTTTTTCCGCGCTGTGCGAGGAGTGGACGGCATCGTCGTCCGCGTCGATGAACTCGCGACGCAGGTCCAGGGCGATGCTGGTGAGCAGGCACTCGGTTTGCAGTTCGCTGGCAAAACCGGGGTGGGCCACCTCTTCGGCCAGACGCTGCAGGGAGGCGTGCAGGTAACCGCTTTGCAGGTTGAGCATGGCTTCGCTGACGCCGTCTTGCCAATTCCAGCGATAGCTGCCCAGGACGCCGAGGGAGGAGGGATCGAACAGGCAGACCAGCGCTTTTTGCTCGCTGGCCGCGTGACGCAGGTGAAATTCGGTGCCGCGGGGAATGAATAATAGATTACCCAGGGGGTGGAATCGATGCGCGCCGTGGCTGGGGAAACTGCCGAAGTTAGGCTTGGTCTGGGCACTGGTCGGCAGCATCAGGCGTAACAGGCAACTGTCGCCGGTTTCGATCAAGGCGGTGCCCGTGTTGGACCACTGCGCGTGTTCAACCCGGATGTCGAAGCCTTGTCTGGCCAATGAAGCTTCAGTCAGGAAATTACCCGACGCTTCGCAGTCGTACTCGCTGTAGTGGATCGCGTTCATGGTTCAACCTTCAGCCATTTTTATTATTGGCGCTGAAATTCGAAAGATAACGATACGTCAGGGAGTTACCCGGCTTTGAGTGTACCCAGCGCGTGAGCCGAGCTGTTTCACATATTCAGGTGACAGGTATCAGAAAATCCGATGACGAAAGGCAAAGATATTTCCATGCGTCAACTGCGCTATTTCGTTGCCGCCGCCGACGCGGGCCAGTTTTCCCAAGCGGCGCTCAAGGCGCATGTCTCGCAGTCGGCGATTACTGCGGCGGTGCTGCACCTGGAGCAGTCCATGGGCGTCAGCCTGTTCGACCGTTTACCTCATGGCGTGACACTGACCGCTGAGGGCAACAAGTTTGCCCAGCATGCGCGGCACATCCTCGACACCTTGCAGGATGCCCTCAGTGAACCGCTGTTTCTCGGCCACACCATGCAGGGGACCGTGCGCATCGGCGCCTCCTACACGGTGCTGGGTTACTTTCTGCCTGCGCTGCTGGCACGCTTCAAGCGTAGCTACCCTCAGGTCGAGATCGACCTGATCGATATGAACCGCCAGAGCATTGAGGAGGCCCTGGGCAATGGCGACCTCGATCTCGGCCTGACGATCGTCTCCAACACACCGAACCTCGACGGATTTGCTCACCATGTGCTGGTCCGTTCCCGCCGCCAACTCTGGTTGGCCAGCCAGCACCCGTTGATGGCTGCCACCTCGATCAATCTCGAGGACGTCGCCGGGCATGCCTATATCCTCCCCACGGTGGATGAGGGAGAGGCGTCGACCTTGCGCTATTGGGAATCCCGTGGGCTGGCCCCCAAGGTAGCTTTTCGCACCTCTTCCATGGAGGCGTTGCGCGGGTTGGTGGCGCATGGCTTCGGTGTGACCATTCTCTCGGACATGCTCTACCGGGCCTGGTCACTGGAAGGCAAGAAAATTGAGATCCGGCCGCTGGTGGATGTGATTCCACCCATGGAACTGGGGCTGATCTGGCTGCCGGATAACCGGTTGTCGGCGCCGGCCCAGGCGTTCCGGCAGTTCCTGATCATGGCCTGCGCCTCGTAGCCGCTACCGGCAGGTGGCTGTTCTAGTCGTTCACTCAATAATTAAATGAACACTTAATTAAAATGTGTCTATATAGTTGGCGATGCATTTATACCCTCAAATCGATCCGGAGCCCCTGCCAATGGGGCGTTCGGTCTGCTGGCTCATTACAACAAGGAGAACGCCATGCTGATTGATGTCCACGCCCACTTGCTGACCGAGGGCATGTTGAACCGCCATGAGTTCTGGGGGCCGTTCATGAAGGTCCAGGGGCTGACCGTGGGGCATTTTTCCCTCGGTACCAAACAACCGGCCAAAGCGGCTACGGATGCCGAAGCGCAGGCCAATCTCCTGGCGCGCATGACCCACGCCAGCCGTCGAAAGCTGATGGACGAGCGGGGTGTCGACAAACTGGTGATGTCCACGCCGTCCCACTGCTTCATGTACTGGGCGGGGGACTTCGCCAATGAGTACGCAAGCATCTGCAACGATGAATTATCCGCGTTTTGCCGGGCCGACCCCGACCATTTCGATTTCTGGTGCCATGCCAACCTGGCGGACCCGCAAAACGCGGCCAAGGAGATCGAGCGCGCCGTGACTCAGCTAGGCGCCAAGGGTGTCTGCGTGGGTGGGGCTAATTTCAATGGTTTGGAGGCTCACGATGAGCGCTTGTTTCCTGTCTGGGAAAAGCTGACCCAGCTGGATGTGCCGATTATGGTGCACGGCTTCAACCAGTCGATCTATTGGGGCGAGAAACATACGCAAGACAAATTCGAAACGACGTCGATCGTGGGCGACTGTGTCGATGAAACACTGTTTTTCTGGTACCTGATCTGCGGCGGCGCGCTGGATGTGTTTCCGACCCTGAAAACCTACATCACCCATGCCGGCGGTATGGCGGTGTTCCAGTTGGGGCGCCTGAGCGAACTGAACCGGGCCATGGCGCCGGACTCGCGCAACCAGCGGCCATTGATGGATTACCTGCCGAACTTTTACTTCGATCTCGACGTTCATGCTCCGGGCTTGCGTCGTGGTGTCGCCGAAGTGGTGGGCGCGCAGCGTCTGTTGTACGGCACCAACTTCGGCGGTGCCTACGACCATGGCGATCTGACCGAAGGCATCGGCTTATCCACTGAGGACCGCGAGCGGATTCGCAGTGGTAACGCGATTGAACTGCTCAAGCTGACGGTGCCGGCCAGCACTGACCGGATATTGACGCCGTGATGGAATAGCCTGCCAGGCATGGCCGCCAGGCGGCCATGCCTGTGTTATTCGCTGGCAGCGTTACGCGCCGCGATGGCAGCGGCAAAATCGCGCTTGAGGGTTGGGAAGTAGGCAATCTGTCCGCCCATGCCACCGGCAATGTCGATCGAGGCGGCGCTGATGAAGCTGGCATATTCACTGGCCAGGAACAGCGCCATGCCGGCCACGTCTTCAGGTTTGCCGTAACGCCCGAGCGGTACGACTTTCATCACCATGGCGTCGAATTCCTCGCGACTGACGCCCGGGCCCATTTCCTTGTAGTGGCGATCCCACTGACCGGTATCGATCCAGCCCATGTTCAGGCTGTTGACCAGGATATTGTCCTTGGGCAGGGACATGCCCAAGGAGCGGGAGAGGGCGATGCACGAGGCGCGGTTGATCACCGAGGGAATTCCGTCGGGCGTCGGAATCGCGCCGGCCAGGGCATTGATCTCAATGATCCGCCCCCAGCGCTGTTCACGCATGAACGGCACCACGGCCTGAACGAACCGGAAATGCCCCATCTGCAGAATGTTGGCATGTTCGAGGATGGCTTCCGGCGTCAGGGTCTCTAGATTGCCGCCACGCCCTTGACCGGCGTTGTTCACCAGCACATCGACACCGCCCCAGGCCTGTGCAACTTCAGCCACGAATGCTTTGACCCCCTCGCTGTCGGTCACGTCGACAGCCCGGGCAATGACCGCTTGGGCGTGTTGCGAGAGCTCCTTTGCGGCTTCGTGGACGGCAGTCTCGCTGCGGGCACAAATCGCTACCCGTGCGCCTTCGGCCGCGAAAGCCCGGGCAATGGCCAGGCCAATGCCCCGCGAAGCGCCCGTGATGATCACGCGTTTGGCACTCAAATCAATGTTCATGGTGGCTCCTCTTGTTTTTATCTGCCGCTGCGATGGCCGTTTTTTGCTGGGGAACATCCCAAATTCACTGGGTTTTCCGGAGCTATTGAAAGCTGAAAGAGGAAAAGCGTCAAAGACTATTTGAACGTTTATAGATTTTGTGTGCAGTATTATTCCTGGCATCGCCTGTGGCTGAAATCGGTATCCCAAGGAAGTCGATCGATAATTCTGTATATAGAATTGAAATCTTTATGTGGAATTTTTGGTTCTTATCCGTTACGGTAACTTCAGCTGAGGAGGGAAGCGGTCCTGGAGCGTGCCAGGCCTCCGTGAGCGGACTGTCCAGGCGGGACTTGCAACGATCCTGTGAGGTTTCGCAGATTGTTGGAAGGACTGTTTGAACGCACTAAACGACTGAAAATAAAAATAAAAGGTAGTGTGTATGAAAGAGAAGACCAAACAGGGTCGGCGGGTGCTGACTCAAGGTGCGCTGACACTGTTGATGGTTGGCGGCGCACAGGTTTCGATGGCGGCCTCGTTCGACATGTCGAACCCGGACTACCGTGTGCGTTGGGACAATACGGTCCGTTACAACCTCGGGATGCGCACCGACAGTCAAGACAGCCACATCATGAACACGCCGAACTACGACGAGTCGGACGGCAAGTTCGATAAAGGCGATATCGTGACAAATCGCCTCGATCTGTTGAGTGAGTTCGACCTTTCCTACCTCAACGAATGGGGAGGGCGACTCAGTGCCGCCGCCTGGTTTGACCAGGCTTATCACGACGACTCGGTGACCAGTAACATTCCCGGCTACGCGACCAGCTATCACAACAATAAGTACAGCGATGAAGTGGATCGCTACATGAACGGACCGTCGGGCGAGATCCTCGATGCGTTCGTCTGGCGCAACTTCAACATCGGCGACACGCCAGTCAACGTGAAAGTCGGTCGCCATACCAACTATTGGGGCGAGGGCCTGCTCTTCGGCGCCCACTCCGTGTCTTACTCGCAAGCCCCGAGCGATGGCGTGAAGGCGTCAACCAGCCCAGGTATCGAAACCAAGGAAGTGTTCCTGCCCGTCGGACAAGTGTCGGCCAAAGCGCAGGTCACCGACCGACTCTCCCTTGCCGCTCAGTACTTCTATGAATGGGAACCGACCCGGATTCCATTCGGCGGCACCTATTTCGGTGGCGCCGACCCTCTGTTCGAAGGTCCGGACCAATTGCCGGTGGCTGCCAATGGGGCAACGTTGCAGCGTCAGGATTCGCGCTTCGGGCGTGACGGCAAGAACTGGGGCGTGATGGGTAAGCTCAACGTCGAAGAAATCGAATCGACCTTTGGCGCCTACTATCGTCAGTTCGATGACTACCAGCCTTGGCTGGCACCGCAGGTCAAAGCGGCATCGGGCTCCTATCGGGTGGTCTACCCACGCGGCGTGAAACTCGCTGGTGTCAGTTTTGCCCGGGTCTTCAACACCGTGGCGGTAGGGACCGAGTTGTCCTATCGCATGGGCGGCGCGTTGAATGCCACCGGTGTCAGTGCCCTGGATGATGAAGGCCCTCGCGGCGATACGATCCACTTCATCGCCAACGCTGTCTACGGCGTACCGCGTAACTTCATTTCGGACAACGCCACGCTGGTCGGTGAGTTCGCCTACAGTCATTTGCAACGGGTGACCGAACACGAAGAACTGTACAAGGGCGTCGGTACGGCGGCCTGTACCAATGCCAGGACTCCCGGCATTCCTGATTCGGGCAGCGAAGCCGATGGCTGTTCGTCGAAGAACTACTACGCCGTCGCCGTCAACTATACGCCACAGTACATTTCCATCTTTCCGTCCTGGGATCTGGATGTTCCATTGACCGTCAACTACGGTCTGCATGGCAACGCACCGACTGCCGGTGGTGGGAACGAGGGAGCGCTGTCCTATTCGATCGGGCTGAAGGCAACTTACGCGCAACTCTATGAGTTCGGGTTGCGCTATGCCGACACCCGGGCTCAACCCAAGCACCTGGCGAACGGGACCGTGGCGGGTAACGGGCCCGTGGGCGGCACCGACCGCGGCTGGCTGGCGTTTACCTTCAAGACCTCCTTCTGACAAATACAACAAGAATCGGAGAATGTGTTCATGAAACGACAACTTGCCCTATCCATTGCCCTGATGAGCATGGCGACCTACACCCTGGCGGCAGGCGGTGACGCCTCGGAACTGGGCAAAAGCCTTACCCCGTTCGGGGCGATCAAGGCAGGTAACGCCGAAGGTACGATTCCTGCCTATGATGGCGGCTTGACCAAGGCACCGGCCGGCTTCGTAGCGGATAGCGGGTTCTGGGTCGACCCGTTCAAGGACGAGAAACCACTGTTTCGCATTGATGCCAAAAACGTTGACCAGTACGGGGACAAGCTCAGTGAAGGGCAAAAGGCCCTGATCAAGAAATACCCGACCTACTACATCGACGTTTACCCAAGCCACCGTACGGCGGCCTATCCTCAGGCGGTACTTGACGCCACCATGCGCAACGCCACCAGCTGTCAGATCCAAAAGGACGGGTTGGCAGTCGATCCGGCCTGCCGTGGCGGCTTGCCGTTCCCGATTCCGAAAACCGGCAACGAAGTGATGTGGAACCAGCAGGTGCGTTACAAGATCGGCACCGGCTACTCGACCACGTCTTCTTCCAATAGCTGGGTAGTCGATGCGAACGGCTCGATTACCAAGACCGCTGAACAGGCGACCTTCGAGGAAACCCCTTATTACCAGGTGACTCAGCAGGATCGCGACCCATTGATGTATGCCCGGGTGTTCTCGCGCAATGACTATCCGGCGCGACGTTCTGGTGAAGTGGTGGTACTGACCGACTTCCTCGATCCGTTGGCCAAGGCGCGTCGTTCGTTCAGTTATTCCCCAGGCCAGCGCCGGGTAAAACTGGCGCCGGAATTCGCCTTCGACACGCCGGTCGCCAGCCAGGGCGGTGTGACGCTGTTCGACGAGCTGCAAATGTTCTCCGGCAGCCAGGACCGGTTCGACTACAAACTGGTCGGCCGCAAGGAGATGTACATCCCTTACAACGCCTACAAGTTCTATTTCGGCGTTGGCAAGCAGGAAGATCAGTTCATGCCGCACCACGCCAATCCGGCGAACGAGCGTTGGGAACTGCATCGGGTCTGGGTCGTCGAGGCGACGTTGAAGCCGGGCATGCGTCACGTCTACAGCAAGCGCACCTACTATCTGGATGAAGATACCTTCGGCGTAGGCCTGTATGACGCCTGGGACAAGAGCGGCGCCTTGTATCGCTCGATCTTCCTCAGCGGTGTCCAGCTCTACGACAAGAACATCCCCTACAACGTGAAGAACGTCGTTTATGACTTCAACAAAGGCATGTATGCGTTGCTCAACGATGGTTTGAAGGGCGGCTACAAATTCGTCGACAAACCACTTTCCGAGCGTGACATGAACCCTGAAGCCATTGTGGCCCGGGTGACTCAGCGCTGACGTGATCTCGCCTGTTCTGCGTGCCGGTTTGCGCATCAAGCCTGGCAGGCAGAGCGGGTGGGTTCGCCACGTGGGATGGTTAAGGAATAAAAATAATGACTGGCCCTTGCCCTGCTTCTTTTTTCCGCTCCACGACGCGCCTGCTGCTGGCTGTCGCGCTGATCGTCGGTGCGAGTCCGTGGGTGACGACGCCTGCCTATAGCGCGGTCGCGTCCTCCGCCGACTCGCTGGACGTGCCGGCGCAGCGGGTGGATGAACGTCTGCCCGCACCCTTGCTGTCGGTCGCCAGGGCTGGCAACGCGATGATCGGCGTCGGTCTGCACGGGCTGATCCAGCGTTCCACCGATGACGGCCGGACCTGGCGGCAGGTCGACAGCCCGGTTTCCAGCGATCTGGTGCAAGTACGCTTTCGCGATGAGCGCAATGGCTGGGTCGTCGGTCACGATGCCTTGGTCATGCGCACCACCGATGGCGGCGACAGCTGGCAGGTGCAACTTGACGGGCGCCGCCTGTTGACGTTGCTCAACGCCTACTACGGCCCGCGGGCCGAAAAAGGCGATGAAGCCGCAGCCCTGGTGCTCAGGGAGGTTGCCATGGCCGCCAGCACTTCGGCGACGCCGGACGTGTTGGCCGCACCGTTTCTGGATGTGATGTTCAATGAACACGGCAGCGGGTTTGTCGTGGGGGCCTTCGGCATGTTGTTGCACAGCGCTGATAACGGCCAGAGCTGGGAACCATGGATCGAGCGCAGCGACAACGATCGACGCATGCACCTGTATGGCCTGGCGCAGCACGCTGGCGCTTTTTATATCGCGGGTGAACAGGGCCTGTTGTTGCGCCTGGACGGTCAGCAACAGCGTTTCGTGAAAATCGATACGCCCTATACCGGTACCTACTTTGGCGTTCGTGCCTTCGATCATCTACTGCTGGCTTACGGACTGCGCGGCAATCTGTTGGCCAGCCGTGATGACGGCCAGCAGTGGCAGCCCGTGGAGACCCGGCTCAATAGCAGCCTGGTCAGTATCGTCGAGCAGGGCAACGCCTTGATCGTCGTAAGCCAGGGGGGGCAATTGGTCAGTGTCGATCGGCAGAGTTTGCAGGTCAGCCCGTTGACCGATGCGCGGGTAGGCGAGGTGTATGCAGCCACCGCCACCAAACAGGCTGGGAGCCTGGTCGTCACGCGCTTCAGCGGCGCGAAGGTCATCGATATCGCCCCGGCCAACTAACGCCGCCGGCACGATTCCCCTACGAGAAAGAAAAAATGGTCGAGCAAAAATTCAACAGCGGGATGCCAGTGATTGCCAACCTGGAGGACTTTGACAAGCACTCCGGTGGCTGGTTTGAACGGGTCATTTTCCGTCATCGCATGGTCGTCATCGTTGCCTGCTTGCTCGCCACGGTCGTGCTGGGCTTCTTTGCTACCCAGCTGCAGGTGAATGCCAGCTTCGAGAAAATGATTCCCAGCTCCAGCCCGTACATCAAGAATTACCTGGCCTATAAAAACCAGTTACCAGGCCTGGGCAACAGCATTCGCGTGGTGGTGGAAAACAAGACCGGTGACATCTACGACGCTGACTACTTGCTGGCCCTGCAGAAGGTCAACGACACCCTGTACCTGATTCCGGGTATCGACCGTTCCTGGATGAAGTCGCTGTGGATGCCCATCGTTCGCTGGAAAGAAGTGACGGAGGAGGGCATCGATGGCGGTGCGGTGATGCCAGCCGATTACGACGGCAGCGACAAGTCGATAAAGGCGCTGCGCCGCAACATCATGCGCGCCGGCATTATCGGCAACCTGGTGGCCAACGACGGCCGGTCGAGCATGATTGTCGCGCCACTGCTCGATACTCATCCGCAGACCGGGAAACCCCTGGACTACGGTGATTTTTCCAAGCAACTGGAAGCACAGATTCGCTCGCTGGAAAGCGACAAGGTGGGCATTCACATTGTCGGTTTCAGCAAGCTGGTCGGTGACCTGATCGACGGCCTGTATTCGGTGATGCTGTTCTTTGGCACCTCGGTGGTGATCGCCGGCCTGTTCGTCTACTGCTATACCCGCTGCCTGCGCAGCACCCTGTTGCTGGTGAGCGTGGCGGTGGCCGGTGTGGTGTGGCTGTTGGGTTTGATGCAGATCCTCGGCTACGAGCTGGATCCGTATTCGATTCTGGTGCCGTTCCTGATTTTTGCCATCGGCATTTCCCATGGCACGCAGAAGATGAACGGCATCCTCCAGGATATTGGCCGGGGCACTCATAAGTATGTGGCCGCGCGATACACCTTCCGCCGTTTGTTCCTCACCGGCCTTACCGCGCTACTGACCAATATCGTCGGTTTTGCCGTGCTGGTGATCATTGATATCCCGGTGATCCGCGACCTGGCCCTGACCACCAGCATCGGTGTGGCGGTGTTGATTTTCACCAAGCTGCTGCTGATTCCGGTGGCGCTGTCATACCTGGGTGTGAGTGAAAAAGCCGCGCGTATCGCCATCGCCAAAGACCAGGCCGATGAAGCCAGCCGAGGTTTGCTTGGGCATATCTGGCGTGGTCTCGACCGCTTCACCGAACGGCCGGCGGCCACGGCAGTCATTGCCTTGTCGCTGTTGGTGACCCTGCTGGGCAGCGTGGTGATGATGCATCTCAAGGTGGGCGACCTGGACCCCGGTGCACCCGAGTTGCGCGCGGACTCACGCTATAACCGTGACAACGCCTACATCACCAGCCATTACGGACTTTCCAGTGACCAGTTCGTGGTCATCATGAAGACCAACGAAGACAGCTGCCGTCTGTACCAGTCGCTGCAAAGCATGGACAAACTGGCCTGGCGCCTGCGCCAGACGCCGGGCGTGCAAACCACCCAATCGCTGGCCGAAACCGTGCGGATGATCAGCTCCGGCATGGCCGAAGGCAGCCCGAAATGGTTGAGCATCAGCCGTGACCAGGCGATCACCAACTCGGCGGTGGACGCGGCGATGATTTCCGCCCCCGGCATCACCAACCAGCAATGCTCGGTGACGCCATTGATTGCCTACCTGGCAGACCACAAGGCCGATACCCTGAGCCGGGTATTGAAGGTCTCCGAGGCGTTCGCCAAGGAAAACAACACCGCCGCCGGCGCCGAGCAGCCGGTGGAATTCCTGCTGGCCGCGGGTAACGCCGGCATCGAGGCCGCCACCAACATCGAGGTTGAGAAGGGCATCATCACGATGTACCTGGCTGTGTATGGCGCCACGGCCTTGCTCTGCCTGCTGACGTTCCGCAGTTGGCGTGCAACGCTGGTGGCGCTGATTCCGCTGCTGATGACCACGATCATCTGCAAGGCGCTAATGGTCTGGTTGGGCATCGGCCTGAAAGTGGCCACCTTGCCGGTCATCGCCGTGGGTGTCGGGGTCGGTGTCGATTACGCGTTGTACCTGCTGAGCGTGCAACTGGCGGTGCAGGCGCGAGGTGGCAGCCTGGCTGTCGCTTATCGCCGCTCGCTGGATTTCACTGGCCGTGTCGTCGCCCTGGTGGGCCTGACCATGGCCGCGGGGGTGATTACCTGGGCCTGGTCGCCGATCAAGTTCCAGGCGGACATGGGCATTCTGCTGACCTTCATGTTCCTGTGGAACATGCTCGGTGCGCTGGTGTTGATCCCGGCCCTGTCACATTACCTGCTCAACCCCAAGGGCAACTCCAAGGCCGGAGTGACGCTTGACCTTGAAGACGCCCGCGCGCAGCAGGAACCGCGTAAGGCCGCGACCAGTGCACCAACACACTCATTGACTGAGCTCGCCTTACCCCGGCGTGCCCGCTGACTAATGGCCGGGCCCAGGCCCTGGCTGGCAATTGCAAGGAGATAAAGATGTTCGAGTTATTGATGAGTGCCGACATGATGGTTCCAGACCCGGACGGCATGACGCAAATGTTGGTCGACAAGCTCGGGATCTACAAACACGAGCGCTGGCGCCAGGCGTTCGATAATCACCCGTACATCGCGCATTTTCTGCGGGTACACAAATCCCTGGCGGTGTCGCCGACGCGCATCGAACCGCAGTGGCACCTGGATCGGCCGAACCCCGGTGACCCGCTGTTTCATGATTTCCTGGAAAGCCTCAAGGATTTCCAGGGCCACCACCGGCCCATGCTTACCCACTCCATCGTGCTGGCGCTGCATGGGGACAAGTTCGACGCGCTGGTGGACAAACTGATGCGTCGTCGCTTGCCATTCCGCATGGCGCAGCGCACCCCGGAAATGCCGTTCGATCGCCTATGGCTGGGGGCGACCCCCGAGCAACCGTATTACCAACCCTCCGTGGACGGCGGCTTGTGCATTGAAATCATGCCGACCGAGCCTTTGCAGATGCCGCCGGAAACCTACCAGCTGCCACCGATGCAACCGCGCGATCTCAAGCCCGGCGACATGGTGCGCGTCACCGCCCGTGGCTTCCTGATACGCGACCTCGATGAAACCCTGCGCAAGGTATCGACCAACCTCGACTGGGAGCCGAGCGGCCCGGTAGAGACCATCGGTAGTGAAGGTTACCGCCGTGCGCGGATGGGCTTCACAGTGCCCAACAGCGCCACCCTCGATGTGCTCGAGGCTACCTACTGGAACACCGACGCCGGCCACTACGTCAATAATTGGGGCCCGGGTCCGTACTACATCCGCATCGGTGTCAACGACCTGGCCGCCAAAGCCGAGGACTTGCGAGCGCGCGGCACTCGGTTCCAGTGGATCGAATCCTCGGCGGCCGTGGGTGGCCGTGCGTTGATCAAGGTCGATCCGCAGGAACTCGATGGCCAAGTCTTCGAGTTCGAGGAGTGCTCTGCATGAGCCCGGCGCAGAACCAGCCGTCTTGCGTGCTGATCAACGATGCCGTGCGCCTGGAGCGGGAGGCCATGGTGGGCTGGGTGGTACTGACCCGGCCCCGGCAGATCAACGCCATCAACGACGACATTCGCCAGGGCGTGCCGCAAGCATTGGCGTTGTTGCAACAAGACCCGGAAATTCGTGTGATCGTGATTCGCGGGGAAGGCGAGCGAGGCTTTTGTGCGGGCGCCGATATCAAGGAACGTCGCGGTCCGGAGTCGAGCCTGCAAGTGCGCCAGCGCATGGAAAAGGTGCGCTGGATCGAAGCGCTGGATGGCATCGGCAAACCCGTGATTGCCGCCATCCATGGCTACTGCATGGGCGGTGGGCTGGAGCTGGTATTGGCGTGTGACATCCGTTTCGCCGCGCCCGATGCCGTGTTCGCCCTGCCGGAAACCGGCCTGGGCCTGATTCCCGGTGGCGGCGGCACGCAACGACTTTCCCGTGTGGTGGCGCCGGGTCAGGCATTGGACATGTTGCTTACCGGTGACCGGGTGGGTGCCGAACACGCGCAGCGCATTGGCCTGGTCAGCCGCCTGGCCAGTGACAACGCCAGCCTGCTGGACGAAGTACGGGCCTTTGCTCAGCGCATCGCCAGCAAACCACCCACCGCGTCGGCCTTTGTCAAACAGGCGGCCCGGGCGGCGCTGGACATGGATCTCAAGCGCGGCCTGGACTTGGAGCTCGATCTGTTCGCCTTGCTGGCCCCGACCAAGGATGCCCGCGAAGCGGCCCAGGCGTTCAGCGAGCGGCGCGAACCGCGCTTTACCGGCGAGTAAAGCGTCACCCAAAAAACAATAAGGAACAGGACATGAGCACAGGAAAACTGGCAGGGCGAGTGGCCATTATTACCGGTTCCGGTGGCGGCCTGGGCGCTGAGTGCGCCCGGGTACTGGCGTCGCATGGTGCAAGTATCGCAGTGGTCGATATCAACTTCGAGGGCGCGACGGCCGTTGCCGAGTCGCTGCTGGCTGCGGGTCATCAAGCCTTGGCGATCGCTACGGACGTGTCCTCGGAAGACGACGTGCGGGCGATGGTCGCCCAGGTGAAACAGCGTTTTGGCCGTGTCGACATCCTGCACAACAACGCGGCGATCCTGAATGCCGAGCAACGTCAGTTGGACCGTGACTTCGTCAACCTCGATATGCAGGCCTGGGATCGCGCCATCGCCGTCAACTTGCGGGGCGCGGTGCTGTGCACCAAGCATGTGATCCCGGTCATGCTGGAGAACGGCAAGGGCTCGATTATCTTTGCCACTTCAGGCCTGGGCATGCAGGGCGATATGTCCCTGACCGGCTACGCCACCTCCAAGGCGGGGCTGATGATGCTGCCGCGCATGGTGGCTTCGCAGTACGGCAAGCAAGGTATTCGTGGTAACGCCGTGCAGATCGGCCTGGCGCCTTCGGAGCACGCCATGCCTGAACCGGTGCTCGACATTCTGCGCGACAACCACTGCACCGCCGAGCTGGGCACACCCCGGCAGATCGCCGATGTCGTGGCATTCCTGGCCAGTGATGAATCCGCCTTTGTCACCGGCACCACACTGGTCGCCGACGGTGGTTTCAGCAGCCACACGCCATCCCTGGTGGCGATGCGCGCGCTCTTTGCGCAGATGGGCCGCACCGGCATGTAACGCTTGCCTCGGCGCCCTCTACGCAGTGCGCCGAGGCTGATCTTCGCCGCTACAGCCGCCGTGCTTGTATTTCGACATTGGAAGCCTGAAATGAACCAGAACCAAATTGAGAGAAACACTGATTTCGATGTAATCGTGGTCGGTGGGGGTACCAACGGCCTGTCAGCGGGCTGTTACTTGGGCATGGAAGGCAAAAAAGTGTTGGTCCTTGAGGCGTTGGACAAGGTTGGCGGGATGGCCTCGTCTGGCTACCTGATACCCGAAGCGCCGCAGCATCTGGTACACCCCTGTGCCTTGGACATGATGTCGATGCGTGTGCATTCCCATGTGCCGCTGGAATTGGGACTGGAGCGCCACGGCTTCAAATCGGTGGAGCTCGCGCCGGGGTATGTCTACCTCCACCCGGATGGGCAGTCGCTGATTTTCTGGCGTGACCGTGAGAAAACCGCTGCCGAGATACGCCGCTTCAGCAGCAAGGACGCCGAGGCGTTTCTTCAGTTCATGAAGGTCATCGACATGTTCCTCGATATCGCGCTGCCGATGATGCGGGTCGACCCGGCGAAAACCAACCTGGGCGTGAAGCTGAAAATGCTCGGCACCGCGCTTAAGCACAAAGCCTTGAAACCCGAGCTGATGGCGCTGATGACGGGCTCTGCGTTGCAGGCGGCCCGTGAGCGCTTCGAGCATCCGGTGACCCTTTCTGCGATGTGCGCACTCACCGGCCTGGCGGGCGATATCAGCGCCGATGGCGGTGGCATCTATTACGCCTTGCTCGGTTTCCTCCATCGTTTTGGCGTGGGCCGGGTGATGGGGGGTATGCAGCAGTTGAGCAATGCCATGCAGGCTCGATTGGAAGAGTTGGGCGGCCAGGTGCTGGTATCGGCCAGCGTCAGTGAAATCGTCGCCAGGCAAGGTCAGGTCAAAGGCGTGAAGCTGGCCGACGGTCGCGAGTTCACGGCCCGTGCAGTCATTGCCGGTTGTCATCCCAAGCCAGCGCTGGACATGGTCACCCGCGGCGAGATCCCGCAACACCTGCTGACCCGCATCGCCATGGCGCCGGCCAACGGCAAGGGCTCGGGACCGCTCAAAGTGGATGTCGCCTTGCGTGGGCAGATTTCCCTGCCACGTTTCGCTGCCGCGCGCGGCGACGGTGTGGATCTGCGCAAGACCGTGATGTTGATCGGCACCGAAGAGGCCGTGCTGGAAAACTTCGCCGCCTGCGCCCGTGGCGAGGTCCCCAAATTGCCCTATATCACCGTGGCCGCACCAAGCGCCGCGGATCCCTCCCAGGCGCCAGCCGGCCAGGATGTGTTGTACATCTACCCGCCCGTGATGCCGGTGAACCCCAACGAAGGCTGGGACGCGTTGCGTGAGCGAGTGGCCGACCAGGTGCAGGAACAGTTGTACGACTATATCGAGGGTATCGAAGGGCAAGTGATTGGCCGACGCATCGAGGCCGCCCCGGACTTTACCGAACGCCTGAACACCGTGAATGGCTGCGTGGTGCATATCGACACCACCTCGATGCGCTCGAGTACCATGCGCCCGGCATACGGCTTGGGAGGCGATACCTTGCCGGTGGCGGGATTGTATTTGGGCAGTGCCGGCATTCACCCGGGCGGCGGAGTCAATGGCATGGCCGGCCGGCTGGCGGCCAGGCGGGTGAGCAAGTACCTGAGTAAAAAAGGCAACTGAACCGTCGACAGATAAACCTGTGGGAGCGAGCCTGCTCGCGAAGGTGGTGTGTCAGGCGGCGATGATGGTGCAAGTGCTTGCCCCTTCGCGGGCAGGCGCGGCTCCCACAAAGAGATCATGTTCAGGTAACGCGGGTAAACCTGTGGGAGCGAGCCTGCTCGCGAAAACGCGCCGACAGCCTTAAACGCTGTCGGCGTTCTTTTCTGCCCCCAGTGAAATACTCGCCAGGACAAAGTCCGCCGAGTACTGACGCCAGATGGCCATGCCTTGGGCCGAGTCGGTGTCCAACCCGGCGAGTGCCGACATCGAATAGCGGTTGGTGAACCAGCCAGTGGTCACCAAAGATGCACTGGCCAGCAAAAGGCGCGGGTTGATACCCCCACGGAAATCACCATTGGCAGCGCCGCGCAGCAGAATCGCGTCGAGTTTGGCGATCAGTTTCGGCGCCATTTCCAGGAAATGGTTACGGGGTGTTTCGTGGGTATCGTGGTAGCGGATGCCCTCCAGCGCCAGGCTGCCAAGGAAGGGGTCCAGGCGGTACTGATCGAAGAAATGGTTGAGCACGACGCGCATCGCTTCCGGTGGTGGAAGCGCTTCGACATTGAGGTTGACCAGCTCGGACATGATGTTGTCCGAAGACTCATCCAGTACCGCTACAAACAGCCCTTCCTTGGACTTGTAGTAGTGGTAGACCAACTGCTTGGTGACGCCCGCATCCCGGGCAATTTCTTCCACTCGCGCACCGGCCAGGCCCTTTTTGGCGAACTCCATGCGCGCAGCAGCGAGCAGGCGATTCATCGTATTGCGCTTGCCCTGTTCGCCACCTTCTCCTGCCTTCACCGCCACCTCGTACTCCTCATGCCTGCATGGGGCAGGCTATTGATACTTTGAAGCATTTTCCCGTGGGCCTTCGTTTGACCCTAAGTCAAACGAAGCCGGCCACCGGTATGGATGCAAGCGCATACCATAGGTTAGCAGCCGGGCAATCTTGGTGTGCAAGAGCCATAAAAACAAGACGGGAGACCCTGATGAACAACGACAGCGCGGCACTGGACCTGGCAACCGCTTATTCTGCCGTATCGCAAATGTACCGCGGCACCGACCTGGATATTCACGCGGTGTGCCGCGAGCAACGGCTGAAATCGCCCATCTATGAAGGCGACTTCATCACCCAGTTCGGCGTTCCGACCAATGCCGGGACCCAGCAGGGCACTCGCCCGACCTTCGCCTTGTTCAAGTACCAGGATGTGATGACCGTCCTGCGCGACGGTGCGACCTACACCAGTGGATTCATTGCCGAAGGTCTGGGCGCGTTCTTCGATGGCCTGATCATTCTTGCCATGGACGGTGACGAACACCGCAAGGTCCGCGCCTTGCTGCAACCGGCATTCATGCCGGAGACCGTGAACAAATGGCGCCCGCAGATCGATCAAGTGATTCGCGAAGAATACATCCGGCCGATGCTGCCAGCGAAGAAGGCCGACTTGATGAAGTTCGGCCTCGAACTGCCGATTCGCATCATGTACGCCTTGATGGGCTTCCCTTCGGATGACCCCTCCAAGTACAAGCAATACGCCGCCTGGGCCTTGGCCATTGTCGGCGGCAACCAGATTGACCCGAGCAAAATGGCTGAAGCGCGCCGCCAGGCCGGCATCGCCGTCAAAGGGCTGTACGACGCGCTGGCCGAGGTCGTGGTGCAACGCCGTGCCGAGGGTAGCCAGGGCGATGATGTGATCGGGCGTTTGCTGCGTGCCGAATACGAAGGGCGCACGCTGGATGACCATGAAGTGATCACCTTCACCCGCTCGTTGTTGCCGGCCGCTGGCGAAACCACCACGCGCATGTTCGGCTCGGTGATGACCTTGCTACTGACCACGCCCGGCCTGCTGGAGCGCGTCAAGGCCGACCGCTCGCTGATCGGTAAACTGATGGACGAAACCACCCGCTTCGAGCCGGTCGCCACCTTCAAGGTGCGTGAAACCGCCAAAGAAGTGGAGTTTCACGGCGTGAAGATTCCCAAGGGTTCGTTTGTCCAGTGCATGGTGGTGTCCGCCAACCGCGACGAAGACGCTTTTGAAAACCCCGATGTATTCGACATCGATCGCAAGCCAAAACCCTCCTTTGGTTTTGGCTTTGGCCCGCACATGTGCATCGGTCAATTCGTAGCCAAGGTGGAAATCAGCTGCGCGGTCAACGCGATCCTCGATCTATTCCCCAATTTGCGCCTCGACCCGAGCGAGCCTGTCCCGCAGATCGGCGGGGCGCAACTGCGCGGCGTGTCCAAGCTTCCGGTGATCTGGGACTAACCACGCCTAAGAGCCATCTCCAGGCCTCAACAAAAACAACAGAGGGCATTATGAGAACGTTCAAGACCATTCCGGAACGCGGTGATTTTGGCTTTCAACAACTGGTCGGGCCGCACAAGGTCACGGGGGCTTCGATGTCCGCCGAACGCGGTTTCTTCGGGCTGCACCTGAGCAAGAGTTCCCCGTTCGGGTCGGTGCGCGATGAACAAGGCAACATCTATTCATTCGTGCGTTCGCTGATGGCGCCCAATGGCACCCCGAACCCGACCAAGTTCTTCTACCTGAACAACCACGTCGACAACGTCAACCTGCGCATGGACCACGAAAAAATGGCCCGGCAGGCCCTGACGCCGTTGCCCGTGCACAGCCTGGAAGGCGATGTCGCACGCTGGGCCAGCCAACCGGGTGAGCCCGGTAATGGTTGGGAAATCACGGCCAGCAGCGAGCGCCTGACCTGGAAGGAAGAAGGCCTGTTTCACCTGGAAGGGCGTCTGCTCGGCCCGGGACTGCAGTGGTACTTGCCGGGTGTGGACTGGGGCACCTTCTACGTTTCGCAGTTGTGGGACATCGCCGGTGTCTGCGAGGGGCGGGCGGTGAAAGGTGCCATGGCGCTGGACCAGTTCTACATGGCCGAAGGCGGCGCTATTCACTTCAAGAAAGACCTGGTGGTGAACAACAACAAGCACGTGATCTGGTGGTCCTTTGTCACCGTTTACAAAGACGGCAGCTGGGACACCGGTTCCTTCATGGTCGGTCACGACCACTTGGGCTACGCCATTTTCAACAATGAAAAGGGCGAGGTACGGGTCACCACCGATATCGAAGGGCAAACCGTGCACAAGGACGGCAGTTACTTCCTGAAGTCGGCCAAAATTGTCCTGGAAGGCCAGGAAGAGTGGGAGTTCCTGCCCGACGAGAAGGGGGAGATGATCGACTTCGTCGGTGGCTTCCCGATCACGGCGCAGCAGGAAGGACGCTGGCGTCGGGTGGGCGATACCCGTGAGCCTTCGCACTGGCTGGGCTGGGGCGAATCGGACCGACGTAACGGCTCGGCCCGTAACGTTCCAGGCAAGGACCTGTAGTCGGTCGGGTGCGCCGGGTTGCGATGGGTTACCCGGCGCGCGCGCTGCGTCAAAAGCCTCTTCTAATAACAACAATGAGGAACCGCAATGAAATTCCGTGACAAAGTCGTGCTGGTCACCGGTGCCGGTCGAGGCATGGGCCGTGCCATTGCCCTGGCCTATGCCCGCGAGGGCGCCAAGGTGGTCGTATCGGCACGCACCGCTCGATACGGCGAAGAAACGATCAGCCAGATCAAGGCCCTGGGCGGTGAGGCCTGTCTGGTCGGTGGCGACATCGCCGACCGCGAGGCGATCAAGTCGATGGTGGAAGGTGGCGTGGAGCGTTTTGGCGGCCTGGATATCGTGGTGCATTGCGCGGCCGATACGAGCCACGGATTGATCGCCGACATGGCCGATGACACCTTCGATCACATCGTGCGCAGCAACATCCAGTCGTTGTTCTGGCTGGCCAAGGACAGCGCCTTTTACCTGTCCCGGGCGGTCGATAAAGGCCGGTTGATATTCATCTCCTCCGGCGAAGCCAACCGCAAATATACGCCTCGACTGATTGCCTATAGCTCCAGCAAAGCCTTTATGAACGCCTTCGCTCGTGGCTTGGCGGTGGAGTTCGGCGCCATGAATATTCTGGTCAATGTTGTCGAGCCCGGGCTGATCGGCACTGACCATATGCTGGAAACCCTGGGCAATGAACTGCCGCATAAACTCGCGGCACATTTTCCCGTGGGGCGTTTGGGTGAGTCCGCCGACATTGCCAATGCCGTACTGTTTCTGACCTCCAACGAGGCCTCCTACATCACTGGCACCTCGCTGCTGGTGGATGGAGGCGCCACCATGGTCGCGCTGCCCAAAGTCGAAGAAATCCTCAAGGGCCACTAATCATGTCGCGCGTCCGCAATGGCGGGCCGCGCTGGGAGTCAGGTCATGACTACAAATACACGCAACAGCACCACCTCGGCCCACGCCGGCAATGATTTCTCCGAGTTCAAGCGTGGCTGGCACATTGTCCTGCTGGGGTTGTTTGGCATCTGCACGAGCATTTCCGCTGCGTTGCTGTATTCCTTCGGCACCCTGGTGATTCCGCTGGAGCAGGCGTTCGGCTGGAGTCGTGGCGACTTGCAGGCCTCGATCACCTTTCTGTTTGCTGGTGTGGCGATTTCCACGCAGTTGGTGGGTGGGTTGTATCGCCGTTACGGATTGCGCCGAGTGGCGATTGTTTCGATGGTGCTGCAGATCGTCGGTTACCTGGCCATCACCCGGATCCAGGGCTCGATTGGCTGGTTGTACCTGGCATTCTTCATCATGCCGATCATCTGCGCCGGCACCATTGCGATTACCTGGACACAACTGGTCAACCTGTGGTTCGAGCGTAATCGTGGGTTGGCGCTGGCCGTGATCCTGTGTGGCACCGGCTTGATGGCGATGATTCTGCCGCCGCTGTTGTCGCGGTTGATTGCCGCCTACGGCTGGCAGGCCGGGTTCATTGCGTTGGCGGCGATGCCGATGCTGTTTACCCTGCCTTTGTCATTGATGTGGTTACGCATGCCGGCACCGCTCGCCAGTGCTGATGCCACGCCTCAGAAAGCGCTTGCGCAACTGACTGGCATGTCGTTCAGACAAGCCTTGCGCTCAGGGATGTACTGGGGCTTCAACGTCGCGTTGATATTGTCGGTGTCGTTGACCGTCGGCATGGTCACCAACCTCGTGCCGATGCTGCAAAGCAAGGGCTTGAGCCCCCAGCAGGCCAGTCAGATTTTCAGCAGCTTTGGTATTTCCATCATCGGCGGACGTTTGTTGGTGGGCTATCTGCTGGATCGCTATTCACCTTCGGTGGTCGCGGCCGTGAGCCTGGCGCTACCGGCGCTGGGTTGTGCGATCTTCCTCTTGGGCGGGGCGCAGAACACCTCGTTGCTGGTCCTTGCCACCCTGTGCATTGGCGCCAGTGCCGGGGCTGAATTCGATCTGGCGGCCTTCCTGATGGCCCGCTATTTCGGCCTGAAGGACTACGCGCGAATCTTTGGTTTGCACCTGTGCCTGATTACCATCGTCTCCGGGCTGGTGCCCATGCTGTTCGGTCATCTTTATGACGTGTACGGCAGTTATTCGGCGGTGCTGGTGTGCTGTTTCTGTTGCGCCATCATCGGTCCGATCATTCTGTTGTGGTTGAAGATGGAGCCGGCATTCCTGGCCCGTCAACAAAACCCGCAGCAAGGACAACACGCCTGACCCCACCTGAGGATGAACCTGATATGAGCATGGACAAACAAGCAATCGAGCACTTCCTGCACGGCCAGATCGACTGCTGGAATAAAGGCGACAAAGAGGGTTTTTTCGCCCATTACCGCAGCGTCTCGGCCAATGGCTTGAGTATCGAATATGTCGGCAAACCCCTGCATGATGCCTGGCAGGTGTTGGAAGGCATGTGGGCGCTACAGCAGCCGAAGATTCGCGTGGAGGTGCGCCAGTGCATCGTCAATGGCAATGAGGCGGCCTGTCATCACCTGAACGCCTTTCGCGAGCAGCAAGGTGGCATCGAGACGATCGAGTTGTACCGATTCGAAGACGGCAAGTTGTCTGTGCGTTATTTCATCAACCAGTAACCGTGGACGCCCTGGTGCGTGCAGCTTTTGTCAAGAAAGGCTATGCGCACCTGCGGTTATTCGCCATCGGTGGAGCAGGTCAGCGGCCGCCACTGCTCGATTTGCGCGAGCATCTTGTCGAGCTTGTCGCGGACTTGCTGATAAGCGTCGGAGCCTGCCAGGTAACGCAACGGTGGCTGCGCACTGTTGGCCAGCTGTACCAGCGCGCTGCCCAGTTTCGTCGGGCTGCCGGTTTGCCGGTGGTTGTAGGCGGCCGAAGCGCTTTTGACCTTGGCGGTGAATGTTGCGTAATCCTCTAGCCCACCTGCACCGAAGACCGCTGAACTGGCGTCGAGAAAGTCGGTACGGAAAACGCCGGGTTCCACCAGCGTGACCTTGATACCGAACGGCGCCACCTCCAGGGCCAGTGATTCGGAAAAACCTTCCACGGCAAATTTCGACGCGCAATACAGCGCCGCACCGCCCATGCCCACCAGGCCGCCCATCGAGGACAGATTGAATATATGGCCGCTGCGTTGCTGGCGCATGATGGGTAAGACGGCACGGCAGACGTTGAACACACCAAACACGTTGGTCGCGAACTGCTTGTCGGCGTCGCTGGCGAAATTGTCTTCAAAGGGCCCCAGTTGCCCGTAGCCGGCATTGTTGACCAGCACATCAATTCGGCCAAAACGCGCAACGGCCTTCTCTGCGGCGGCAAGCGCCTGGGCTTCATCGGTCACATCCAGGGCCACTGCCAGCACGCGCTCGCCATACTCGGCGAAGACATTTTCCAGCGCGTCGGTGCGCCTGCCGCTGACCACCACACGGTCGCCGTCGGTCAGCGCGGCCTTGGCAATGGCGGCACCCAGGCCTCGGGCCGCACCGGTAATAAACCAGACTTTGTTCATCGCATCGCTCCAGGCATTGTGCAAAAAAAAGCCGCGTCAGCTTTGGGGCGGGCGCGGCTGCGGGTTTACAGGTCCGCAGTGCTCAGTCGCGATTGGCCACTTCCCAGGCCTTCAGGTCGAAACCGTCAGCGGCGGCTTCGACAGCCGTCAGCTTGGGCGCGCGGGCGAGGATCTTGCGCGCGGCCATGTGATCACCCATGCGGTTGCAAGACTCCACGGCCACCAGGCGGTCATTGCGGAAACACAGCACAGAGACTTGTTTCTCGTCGACGGAGCCGAGGACAACGGTGCTGTCGTAGCCATTGGAGAGCCCGGCAATCTGCAGCTTCAAGTCCCCCTGATCGGTCCAGAACCAGGGCAGGGCGCTGTAAGGCGCCGGCTTGCCCATCAAGCGCGCGACGACCGCGCGGGCCTGGTCGACGGCGTTCTGCACCGACTCGAGGCGGGTATGTTGTTCATCGTTCTGCTGGCAAGGGAAACTGGCGACGTCGCCCACCGCGGAGATTCGCGGGTCAGAAGTCAGGAGGCTGGCGTCTACCTTGATGCCGTTCTCGATGTCCAGGCCTGCTTCGGTCGCCAGTTGCGCGTTGGGGATCACGCCGATACCAAAGACCACCAGGTCAGCGGGCAGGACACGTCCGTCACCGGTTTGCACCGCGCACACCTTGCCGTTGTCGCCATCGATGCGGCTCAAGCCCTGGCGGAAGTCAAAATGCACGCCCCAGGCTTCATGGGCCTGGCGAAACACTGCAGACATCTCCCGCGACACGGCACGGGCCATGGGGCGCTCACCCAGCTCCAACACGTGCACGCTGGCGCCCAAGGCAGCGGCCACTGCCGCGAACTCCAGGCCGATAAACCCGGCCCCAATCACCACCACGTTGCGCGCTGCTTTCGCGAGCGGCGCCAGGGCATCGGCATCGGCTTTGGTCTTGATACCGAACACTTGCGCCAACTCTGCGCCGGGAACCGGCAGGGGACGGTTGTGCGCACCGGTGGCCAACACCAGATGGTCATAACTGACAGCCGCACCCGAGGCCAGGATCACCCGTTGGTTCTGGCGGTCAATGGCGCTGACCTGGTCATGTAGCAGTTCAATACGCTGGGTGGCGTAAAAGTCCGCCGGGCGAAACAGCAGATTGGTCGCCTGGATTTTGCCGAGCAGATAGGCCTTGGACAGCGGCGGTCGCTGATAGGGCAGGCCTGGTTCATCGCCGATCAGGGTAATGCGCCCGTCATAGCCTTCCTGACGCAGGGAGGCAGCGACCTGAAAGCCGGCCTGGCCGGCACCGACGATAACGACTGAGGCGAGGGTCATGAGAGCTCCTTCAAGTGCATTCAGAATTGCGACGACGGCAGGTGCAGCACCATGCCGTCCATTTCTTGGCTGATGATCAACTGGCAGCTCAAGCGGCTGTTGTCGCGGCGTTCGAAGGCGTACTCGAGCATGTCGCTTTCCATGCCTTGCGGTGCTTGCACCTTGCCCAGCCAGGCCTCGTCCACGTAGGTATGGCAAGTAGCGCAACTGCAGGCGCCACCGCAGTCGGCGGAAATACCGGGCACCGAGGCGAAGGTCGCGGCTTGCATCACCGATTGGCCGATGTCGCCCTTGACCTGATGGGTGGTGCCGTTGTGTTCGATAAACGTCAATGTGGGCATGTTCTGCTCCGGTTCTTGTTGTGGGGGGAGGGCTCAGGATTGGCTGGGAAGTGGTTGCGCATTGAAGCGTGGTACGCGTCCCAGGGTCAGTAAAAGCAGCGGACCGACCAGGCAACAGGCGGCGCTGTACACCAGCATTGCCGTGTACGAACCAGTACGTGCCAGCAGGTAGGCGAAAAGCAATGGCGCCAGCGCCGAAGCCACGGTATTCAAGCCCTGATGGACGCCAAACAGACGACCGTACTCGCGCAGGCCGAAGTAGCGGGCAATCAAAAAGGCGGCAATATCGAATTCTGCCCCGGCGCCAAAGCCGATCAGTACGGCAGCCAGCATCAGCGGCGCAAATTCAGCGGTGGGGCTCAGGTAGATAAAACAACCGACGGCGGGCAACACCAGGCTGAGCGCGGACACCGCCGGTGGCCACAGGCGATCGAGCAGATAGCCGATCAACATCCGGCCGAAGATCAGCGAAATACCAAAACCGCTGAAAATGGTGGCGGCATCCGCAGCGGACAACCCCCTGGATTGCAGCATGGGCACGGTGCTCGTGACCATGCCAACGATCGAAGAAATCACCAGGCTGAGCGCCAGGTTGCAGGTCCAGAACTTCAGCGAGCCCATACCCTCACGAAAGCCCATGCCGGGCAATCGCTCCAGTGCATGGCCGTCGTCTTGGCTACCCGCCGCAGCGGGCAGCTTGAACCACAGCAGAATCAGAGGCAACAAAACCAGCAGGTTGAGCAGGGCGAGAATCACGAAGGCCGCGCGCCAGTCCCATTGTTCGATCCCCCATGCCATCAACCGGGGAATAGTGGCGGCGGTGAGACCGGTGCCGGACAGGCCGATGGCCAATGCCAGGCCGCGATTGCGGTCAAACCAAAGGCTCAACAGTTGTGTCCAGGTCACCGCCAGTGCGCCCATGCCCACGATCGGCAGCACTGCAAAGGCGATGTACATCGACCAGATCGATTGGGTCAGTTGGGTTGTCGCCAGGTAGCCGAGTGACAACAACAGCAGGGAAATGACCGTGACGCGCTTCATGCCATAGCGCAGGTTGAACCAACCCACCAGTTGCAGTGACACCACGGCGCCGCCAAACAGAAAGGTGATGCAGGCCTGCAGCTCGCTTCTGCTCCAGCCAAAGGCATCGCCGAGCGGCACGACCAATGTGCCGAAGCCATAGAGCAGGGCGGCATTGATGCTGATGGCAACACCGGCGACGGACAAAATGAGAATTTTCCAGCTCTGTCGAAATTCGCGCGGATCGATTGCGGCTTGGTTTGTAGACGGGTGCATGGGGTTGGCTTCCTTATAGGTTTTGTTGAGCCAAGCATTGCTACAAGGGGGAAATGAATCCACCCTCAGCAGATTCTTTGAACAGAATCTGGTTTTTTATTCAGAATAAAATCAAAAATTCCGCTTTGTCCAGCCCAACCATCTGACTTATAGACAAACGAATTCCCTGCGTGGGGGCCTCCTTCGGACCAATCTGGGCCTCTGGGAGCGAGCAAGTTCGCCCACATGGATCTTTGTCTGGCACGGCGATCGTCCCAGGTGACTGCCAGCATAGCCGTGCCAAATATTAATTGCACATAAAATAAAATAGTGTTCATAATTTGCCGAGGCTGAACCTGATAAGGAGAAAAAAATGAGTTCAGAAAAAGCGCAATTCAAAGCCGTGGTAGACCGTAGCCGCTGCTGTGGTTATGGTTTATGTGCCGCGATTTGCCCCAGCCTGTACAAGCTCGATGCCGATGGCCTGGTGTATTTCGACGACGCCCATATCCCCCCGGAGTTGGAGGAGGAGGCCCGTGAGGGCGCTGCCGCCTGTCCCGCCGAGGCGATCTGGCTTGAACCCATCACCTCGGAAAACGAAGCCGTTTGACGGCATGAACGTTTGCCGCAATGTGATAACCACAGAGGTGAGGGTGTGCTGATGGGACGTTTACAAGACAAAGTGGCGTTGATCACCGGTACCGGTGGTGGCCAGGGCCGGGCGGCGGCGCTGCGTTTTGCCCGCGAAGGCGCAATCGTGGTTGGTTGCGACGTGGTTGCCGAAGGTCATGAGGAGACGGCGGCCTTGCTGCGGGCCGAGGGCCATACCCTGTATGGCTCGGCGCCTGTGGACCTGGGCGATCATGAACAGGCCCAGGCCTGGATCGATGCCGCCGTCGCCGAACATGGGCGCATCGACATTCTCTACAACAATGCTTCCGCCGCTCGTTTCGGACTGGTCAGCGAACTGTCGATCGAGGATTGGCAGTACACCATGCGCAATGAAATCGACCTGCTGTTCTATACCACAAAGTATGCCTGGCCCCACCTGGCCGAGCAGCGCGGGGTGATCATCAACGTATCGTCCACCGCAGCCTGGGGCGGCTCGAAAGTCGCCGGCATCAGCGCCCACTCGGCAGCAAAGGGGGCCGTGGTGTCGTTCACTCGCCAGCTGGCGGTGGAGGGCGCCCCGTTCGGCATCCGTGCGGTCAGCTTGAGTCCGGGATTTGTCGCCACCCCGGGTACCCGGCCGTTTCTGGAAGACCCGAAGATTCGCGCCATGCTGCTGGACGGCGTATTGATGGATCGCCCCGGCGAGCCTGAGGAAGTGGTGGCCATGGCGGTATTTGTCGCTTCGGATGAGGCCTCATTCATCACCGGTTCAGACTTCGTCATCGACGGTGGGTTGCTGGCTGTCTAGCGCGGCGTCAGGGCGGGTGCCGCAGGCACCTTTCATCTCGAACAATAAAAAGGTGAATAACGTGGACATCATCGGTATCGGTTACATGGGCTTCGAAACCCCCAATCTCGAGGCGTGGCGTGAGTACGGCCCGCAGGTAATGGGCTTTGGTATCGGCAAGAATCCCGAGAGTGACCCGGAGTCGCTGTACTTCAAAATCGACGATCGACGCCATCGCTTCGCTTTTCATCCAGGCAAGGTAGACCGAATTGCCTACATCGGCTGGGAAGCGGTGGGGCGCATGGCGTTCGAAGAGGGCATCAGGAAGCTGGCGGCGGCGAATGTCGACTACAGCCGTGGCGACGCCCAATTGTGTGAAAAGCGCGGTGTGCGCGAATTGGTGCGCTTCCGCGACCCCGTGGGGTATCAGCACGAACTGTTTTACGGGCAGAAATGGCTGCCGCGCTCGTTCCAGCCAGGGCGTCCCCACAGTGGTTTCCTGGCTGACGAACGGGGCGCGGGCCATGTGGTGCTGATCACCCCGGACTACACCCCGGAACTGGAAGACTTTCTGCTCAACGTGATGGGCTTCAGTTGGTATGGCGCGGGTGCGGGCAAAGGGCGAACCGGTTTCTTCCGCTCCAAACTCAACCATCACACCAGCCATGATATTGCCTATGGCCATGGGCCGGGACGCATGGGGGTGCAGCATGTCGGGCTGTTCGTGCGCAATGTGCGGGATGTCGGGGAAACCTACGACATCGTGCGCCAGCGTGGGCTGCCGATGATGATGACCCTCGGCCAACATGCCCAGGACCCGCACCTGTCGTTCTACCATTTCAATCCGTCCGGTTTTGCCTTCGAGACCATTGCTGAAATCGAGCCATGGCAAGGCGATCCCTATGAGTTGAACCCGGAAAAACTCAGCCTGTGGGGCCACGAAATGGTTGGCCCGATTCTCGGTCCCAGCGTCAAGACGCCGGAAGAAGTGCTCGATGCCGAGTACCTGACGACGTACCTGGCCAAGCGCTGATATGCGTCTGGCGCGGGTCGAAGTCGCTGGGCAGGCGTTCTGGGCACTGTTGGATGGGCAAACCGAGCATTTGCGGCGGATTAACGCGCCGTTTTCCCACTGGGTCGGGCTGTGCGCGGATCTTGCGATAGACGCCCTGGACCTGGCAGGCCAATGGTTGCCGTTGTCAGCCGCGCGCCTGCTCGCGCCCTTGGAGCCGGGCAGCCGCGTCTTTGGTGTGGGCCTCAACTACCTCAGTCATCTCAAGCGCCTGGGCAGTGATGCGCCGGCGCACCCGCTGGCCTACATGAAGCCTGGGTCGGCGCTGGTCGGTGCCGATGACGATATCGACTACTCACCCTTAACCGCCCAACTTGACTATGAGGTCGAACTGGTCGC
Source organism: Pseudomonas sp. GW704-F2 (assembly GCF_059423025.1). Taxonomy (NCBI): domain Bacteria; kingdom Pseudomonadati; phylum Pseudomonadota; class Gammaproteobacteria; order Pseudomonadales; family Pseudomonadaceae; genus Pseudomonas; species Pseudomonas sp. GW704-F2. The sequence goes on from NZ_JBWKXO010000009.1 coordinate 60,174, forward strand.
CGTGGTGGGCCGACCGTTGCTGGATGAACCCCATGCCAGCGATTGCCTGCTGGGGTACACGGTGGGCAATGACATCAGTGCTCGGGATGCCGGCAAGCAGATTGGTCGCCTGGACCTGTTGACGCAGAAAGCCATGGATCGCACCACGCCGGTAGGTCCCTGGATCGTGACCACGGACGAAGTGGCCGTCAGGGGGCAACCGGCTCTGGAGATGCGCCTGAGCGTCAACGATGAGTTGCGCCAGCAGGACAATACCCGGCAGATGATTTTTCCCTTGGACGAGTTGCTCAATTATTTGGATGCGCGCATCAGCCTGCGCCCGGGTGACCTGGTGTTTACCGGTTCCACCCACGGCGTGGGGCTGGAAAGCGGGCGCTTTTTGCGCCCGGGTGACCGCGTCGAGGCCGAAATCGAAGGCATCGGCCGACTGCGCAATACCATTGCTGCGCCACGCCCGCTCAGCCCCGCCCGTGCGGTCGGGCGACTGGGCCTGCCGCTGGATAAGTGAAAGATCCTGTACCAAGTGACGGCGCCAGAGCGCGATGAATTTGATCGCCGTGTACGCTGTAGGTAAGGCGCGACGGCGCAACGGTGCGCAAAACTGGTGCCTTTACCGCGACATGGCGGACCCGCAACTCTACAGTGAGCGCTTTATTGTCGAGTCCTGGCTGGAGTATCTGCGCCAGCAGATGCGGGTGACCCAGGCTGACCATGCCCAGGAGTGTCTCATTGAGCGTTTTCGTCGAGAGAACCTGCAAACCCGCCGGCTGATTTACCAGCCGTTAGAGAAATACTCCGTCTCAAGTGTTCGACTAATTCCCAGATAAAACTTTCACGTTGTCGTTCATTCTCAGGCTAGAATGCCGGCACTTTAAAGTGACGGGATCGGGCATGGAATTCACTGACGTCAATGACAGCACCAAATCGGCCGGCGTAACCCTCGTCAAGCCCGTTTCCAACGCCATTCGCATCCTGCGCTACCTCAGTCAGGTGGGCACACCGGAACGTTCGGTGGATATCGCCCGGCAACTGAAGATCAATCCCAGCACCTGCTTCAATATCCTGCGCACCCTGGTCCAGGAGGAAGTGGTTGATTTCAGTCCCATGTCCAAGCGTTACTCCGTGGGCCTGGGGCTGGCGCGTTTAGTCGAGCAATTGGTCACCCAGGGCCACCGCGTACAGATGGCCAAACCCCTGTTGCAGAACCTGGCTGCACGCCTGCGAGTGACCATCACCCTGTGGCGCAAGATGAGCCCTGATCGCATCGTCATTGTCAGCTCCGCGGCCAGCCCGACCGATGTGCGCATCGACATGGCCGAAGGTCAGCGCCTGCCGATTCTGATGGGTGCCAGTGGCCGTCTGTTCGCCACGCAGATCGACCTTGACGACCCCGAGGTACAAAGCAGTTTCGAGACCATCCGCTGGGCTCAACCGCTGTCGCTGGAGGTTTACCGCAAGGAAGTGAGACAAGCTGCCGAGCGTGGTTGGGCGGTGGATGATGGCCATTTCTCGGGGGGGATTCTTGCCATTGCGGCGCCGGTCTACTCACCGACCAACAGCATCGACTTCACCGTTTCAGCGGTGATGTTCCGTGGACAACGGGATGAAGCGGGCCTTGCCGAACTGGGCAAGGCGCTGATCGAGTTCTGTAACGAAGTGGCTGGCGTTCTCTACTGAGGCGCGCGGTCACTCGCGCACCAACAGCAGACTGCCTCCCAGCGGACCGCCGCCGGCGGCCACCGCACTGACGCGGTGTTCGCGGGTTTGTCGGCCTTCGGCACGCCCCCACAATTGCAGGCAGGCTTCGTGCACATAACCCAGGCCGTGGGTGCGCCCGCCAGACAGTTGCCCGCCATTGGTGTTGATGGGCAAGCTGCCCTCCAGCGCAATGCGCGTGCCACCCTCGACAAACCCGCCACTTTCCCCGGTCGGGCACAACCCCAGGGCTTCCAGCCAGATAAGGGTCAAAATCGAAAAACCGTCATACAACTGCGCAGAGCCAACGTCCTGCGGAGTGTAGTCGGTGCGTGCCCACATCATCTGGCCGACATCGAAGGCGGCCATCCTGGTCAGGGAAATCTGGTCCCACGACCATGGCTGGTTCAACGCCGCGCCCATGGCCTCGATGCGGATCGGTGCGTTCGGCAGATCCCGCGCGATATCGCGACGCGACAGGATGATGGCGGTGGATGCATCGCAATGCACGTCGCAGTCGAACATGCGCAGAGGAGAGGAAATCATCCGCGACGCCATGTAGTCGTCCATGCTCATGGGCGTTCGGTACAGCGCTTTGGGGTTGCGCATGGCGTTCTGGCGACACGTCAGGGCGATTTGCGCCAGTTGCTCTGGCCGGGTGCCGTACTCATGGAAGTGACGTTGGGCATACAGCGCCATCAGGTTGATGCCCGATTGCACATTGAAAGGGGTAAACCACTGCCAGGCGTAGCTGCTGTCGCGACCTTGAGTCTTGTTGGTGAGAGCGCCCGCTTGTTTGTTGACCCTGCGAGCCGACGCTTCGGTGATAGTACGAAACACCAGTACGTGATTACACAGGCCCGCCGCAATCGCCATGGCGCCATTGATCACGCCAGTGAGTGGGCCAGGTCCTTCATAACCGCCGCCGAACCAGTTGACGTTGAGCCCAAGGGCACTTTTCAGTGCGCTGGGGCCGACCGGGGAGAACGGGTCACCGTTATTGTTGTCGCCCGGCCAGCAGGCCACGCCGTCGATATCGCTGCGTTGCAGGCCAGCGTCGGCAATCGCTTCCAGGCAGGCATCCAGCGTCAGGCGCATCGCCGACTTGTTCGAGGGGCGCCCGACTTCCGATTGGCCGACGCCGGTGATGGCGACGTCTTTTTCATAACGATGATCGAACATCACTGATCCTTCTCGAACAGAGGTAACCACACATCCTCGACATTGAGGAAGCTGACCCGTACCGGCATGTCGATATGCACATCCGTGACCGGCATGCCCACGATGTTGCTTACGAACTGCAATCCGGACTGTTCGACCAGCTCGATGATTGCCACCACATAGGGCACCTCCAGGTCAGGAGCCCAAGGCTGGTGGTTGATGGTGTAACTGAGCACTTTTCCCTTGCCTGACACCGCCTGCGGTGCCACGTCAAAGCTTGCACAATGCGGGCAGAGCGGGGCCGGTGGATGGAAGTACCGGCTGCAGGCCGCGCAACGATGAACGAGCAGTTCGCCCCGTTCGCCACCTTGCCAGAAGGCGCGGTTGTCGGCGTTGAGTGCAGGTAGTTTTCTGGGCATCAGCGCTCCGCAGGTGAGTATTTGACTGGAAGTCATACGGTATCATTTGTACATATTTTCTAAAAGTGTCATATATTTGTTCCGACGAAGGCACGAATCGACCGTTCGCGCCGTAAAACAACAACAAGAGGATTTTGCGATGTCCCAGTCATTACTGGACAAGAGGGTAGTCGTTACCGGCGGGTTTGGTGCCCTTGGCAGCACACTTGGCAAATGCCTGCTGGCGCGCGGCGCCCGGGTCGCTTTGCTGGACCGTAGCCAGGCGCCAGCCGCCTTGCTGGATACAAAGAATCTGCTGTGCCTGGGCGGTGTCGACCTGACCTCGACCGAGTCGGCCAGCGCGGCGTTCGAGCAGGTCGCGGCGCAGTGGGGCGGCATCGATGGTTTAGTCAATGTCGCGGGCGGTTTTGCCTGGGAGACCGTCGAAGGCGGCAGCCTGGAGACTTGGGATCGCCTCTATCAGATAAACGTGCGTACCGCGGTCATCAGTTCTCAATCGGCGCTGACGCACCTGTTGGTCTCCAACGCGGGACGCATCGTCAATATCGGTGCGCTGGCGTCGGTCAAGGCCGAAACGGGGATGGGGGCTTATGCGGCCTCCAAGGCTGGTGTGGCCCGGTTGACCGAAGCCCTGGCCGAAGAGTTGAAGGAGCGTGGCGTGACGGTGAACGCCGTGCTGCCAAGCATCATCGATACCCCAGCCAACCGTGCCGACATGCCGGATGCCGACAGCAGCCGCTGGGTGACGCCAGAAGCGTTGTCGGCGGTGGTGGCCTTTCTGCTGTCGGATGATGCTGCCGCTGTAACCGGTGCGCTGTTGCCCGTGAGTGGTCGCGTATGAGACTGGTGACCTATACCGACGCCGAAGGCTTTGACCGCGCAGGAGCCTTGCTCAACCAGGACCAGCAGGTGCTCGACCTGCAAAGGGCTTACCGCTTGCTGGAAAGTCGCGACAGTGTGGCACTGAGCAGCATTCTGGCCTTGGTGGAGGGCGGTGAGCCGGCGCTGGAATTGGCCCGTTCGCTGGTGGCCAAGGCACCCTCGGCGGCGGTGCTGGAACGTGCCAATGTGAAACTGCGCGCACCGATTCAGCCACCCCCACAGATGCGCGACTGTTCGTGCTTCGAATTGCATCTGCGCCAGAGCTTCGCTGCGGCCCGTCGCGCCCGTGCGCTAAGTACCGAAGATCCGGAAGCTACTTTGAAAGCGATGAACACTCGTGCCGACGACCGGGTGATCGAGACCTTCAACCAGCAGCCCATCTACTACAAGGGCAACCGTTTCGCGGTGATTGGCATCGACGATGAATTCCAATGGCCGAGCTTTAGCCGGGCGATGGATTTCGAACTGGAGTTCGGTTGCTACATCGGCAAGCGCGGCAAGGACATCAGCCGTGAAGCAGCCCGTGGGCATATCGTCGGTTACACCATCTTCAACGACATGAGTGCGCGCGACGCGCAGGCCCTGGAAATGCCCGGCATGCTCGGTCCGGCCAAGAGCAAGGATTTCGACACCGCCAACATCATGGGGCCATGCCTGGTGACCGCCGATGAACTGGGTGATCCCCACGATCTGAATATGGTTGCCCGGGTCAATGGGGAGGAGTGGGGGCGCGGCAATACCCGTGATATGCGCTGGAGTTTTGAAGACGTGATTGCCCACGTGTCCCGTTCGGAAACCTTGTACCCCGGTGAGTTTCTTGGTTCCGGCACGGTCGGCAACGGCTGTGGCCTGGAGCAATTGCGTTATTTGAAACCCGGCGACGTGGTTGAGCTGGAGATCGATGGCATTGGCGTGCTGCGGACTCAAGTGGGCAAGGCGCCCGACAGGGAATGACTATGATGCGAGGACGGAGACATTCACCGCTCGCGAATTAAATGTACAGAAATATAGAAAGTGTCTTATATTTTGTGGCGACCAACCGTGTAACGCTCTGATCAGGAGGCAATCATGCTAACAAAAACAAGCCCCGTATTGTCCGATGGAACCAAGGTCTCGGACCTCATCTACCCCTCTAGCCGTGAAGTGCAAATGCGCGTGTTGTCTGACCGCGAAATTTACGAACTGGAGATGGAAAAGATCTTCGGCAAGATCTGGGTACTCCTGGGGCACGAGTCGGAAATTCCCAACTCCGGAGACTTCATGGTCCGAGACCTGGGGTCCGATTCCGTCATTGTGGCCCGTGGCAAGCAGGGCGAGGTGTTCGTGACCCTTAATGTGTGCCCGCACCGCGGGATGCGCATCAGCACCGCCGACTGCGGCAATACGCAAATTCATAAATGCATCTATCACGGCTGGGCGTTCCGCCCCAATGGCGATTTCATCGGCTCGCCCGTCGAACGTGAATGCATGCACGGCAAGATGTTGCCCAAGGAAGAACTGGGCCTGAAGAAGGCGCGGGTCACGCTGTATGGCGGCCTGGTATTTGCCACCTGGAATATCGATGGGCCCTCGTTCGACGAGTTCCTGGGCGATGCCAAGTGGTATTACGACATGCTGTTCTGTCGCTCCGACAAGGGCATGGAAGTCCTCGGCCCACCGCAGCGCTTTATCGTCAACGCCAACTGGAAAACGGCGGGCGAGCAATCGGCGGCGGACGGTTTCCACACGCTGACCCTGCACCGTTGGTTGGGTGAGGTGGGTAATTACGCCAAGAAAGGCGAGGGCGAGACAGCCGACCTCAGCCCGGAAATGATTGGCGTGGAAATCAGCTCGCCGCACGGTCATGCACTGCGCTGCATCGACCTGGCGCGCAAGATCAAGCGCCTGACCGGCCTCGATCCGGCGGAGTTGACTGTGCAGCAGAAACTTGAAGCATTGCCGCCGGCCGGCATGACGGCCGACATGGTCGAGCAGTTGGCACGCAATCTGACCGAAGATCAATTGAACGTGCTCACCAGCATGCCGCCCCAGGTCGGTGGGATGTTCCCGAACATTCTTTTCGGCTTTGTCTACATTCCGCAGCCAGATGGCTCTGTCGTTGGCTCGATGACCCTGCATGCTTACGTACCGCAAGGCCCGGACAAGCTCGAGTTCGTCAACTGGGTGTTTGCCGAGAAAGACGCCTCCCCGGAACTGCGCGACAAGATGCTCAAGCAAACCATCCAGCTGTTCGGCACCTCTGGCATGGTTGAGCAGGATGACTCCGACACCTGGCCGCACATGACCCTGGCCGCCAAAGGGGCAATGGGCCGCAAGAGCACGCTGAAATACCAGGCCTGCTTTGAAACCGGCGCACCTGAAGGCTGGCCTGGCCCCGGCATCGTCAATGAAGGCTTCACCAAGGACGATACCCAGTGGCACTGGTGGTTGTACTGGCATGAGCTGATGACGGCATCGGATGACCAGTAACGCCCGCTGTCAGGCCAGGTTCGACTGCGGTCCTCGGGCCGCCGTCGGCGGTAACAGCATTAACAAGAATAACAGTGAGGGAATGACTCATGGCTCAGGTTCAACAGCGCGGCGTGGAAGATATCCAGCCGGGTTCCCCAGTCGGTACCAAGCGGGTGCCGGTGGGGTCGCCGATATACAACGACGTGGTGACCTTTTTGTACGAGGAAGCCACGCTGCTCGACCAGATCCGCCTACAGGAATGGGCCGAGCGCCTGGACACCGACCTGGTGTACACCGTGCCGCTGCGCCAGACGCGCCTGGCGGCGGAACTGAAAACCACCATCGTGCGCAGCGTTCAGCATTACCACGACGATTACCGCTCGATCATGGGCCGCATTTTGCGCCTGTCCGGCAAAAGCGCCTGGGCGGAAGACCCTCCCTCGCGTACCCGGCGTCTGGTGACCAACGTGTTTGTCGAAGAAACCGACAAGCCCGATGAGTTCGTGGTGACCAGTTACCTGCTGCTGACCCGCAGCCGTTTCAAAGACCACCACGTCGATATCATCAGTGGTGAACGGCGTGACGTGCTGCGTCTCGGCGGGGCGGGCTTCAAGCTGGCACGGCGCGAAGTCATTATCGATCAGGCGGTGCTCGGGACGCCCAACCTGGCTGTTTTCCTCTAGGGTGGTATCGGCGATCCGGCTCGCGTCCGGATCGCCAACCCTTGGAGGTATCGGCCGCACCGGTCTTTACGCCAGTGTCGCGCGGCTAGCGTTTCTGCCTGAGCCACGCCTGGTCCTGGTCACACAGCGCTGATGCTTGATAGCTGAAGTCCAGGGTCGAGCCCTTCATTCGCAGTGCCCGTTCGGCGCGCTCGGGTTGTTGGCTGTAGCACCGGGCGGTGCTCGAGGCGTGAATCTGTTCGTCGAGGTTGTAGGCCCGTCCCATCGAAATTAGCGTGCAGCGGCGAAGTAGCAGGGCTGCCTCGGCGGCTTCCTCACTGAGGGTGTTGAGGGCCCAGCGGGCCATGCCTTCGCGAAGGTTGATGCCGGCATAGGGCGCAGGTCCTTCGATCAGGGTGCCGTTCACGTCCCAGGTCAGGTCTTGATTACCATCGCGTATCAAGATGGCGCGGGTACGGTTGTCGATGCGCCGGCCGATATTGATTTCGTAGCGACGTTGGTGAGTACCGCGCGCGGCGGCGGCAATGGCCAGGCCCGCCAGGTCGAACAAATGGGTGCATTGATGGCTGGCGTCGGTCTGCCGGGTGACGGAGTGGGCAATCCGATTCAATGTCATGCCCAGCAACTGCTGTAACTGATCGCAAGCCTGTGGGCACAGAGAATAGGGGTAGCGCAACGCTTCACCGCCTATGGCGGTGACTTCACCTTCATGGTGACGAACCCAGACGCGGAAGTGGTGGAAGTCGTCTTCCAGAGCGGCACGGACTTCCCCCGTGGCCTGGGCATGATGAGCAACGATGTCCACGCGGCGACGAAATACAGCCATTCTCGATATCCTTGTTCCGCTACTGTTCGGTCAGAAGAAATCAGCTATAGTTGAACACTATAAACAAAAATGTTCACTGAATAACAAGAATTGGAGTGGCTATGGCATTGCTAAACGAACAGGTTGCGCTGATTACCGGTGCAGGTGGCGGAATCGGTCGCGGCATTGCACTGAGTTTTGCCAAAGAAGGTGCTGCCGTGGTGGTCGCCGAGCTGGATGTTTCCAGTGGCGAGGCTGTAGTCGCCGAGTTGAAAGCGCTGGGCGCCCAGGCGGTATTCATCAAGACCGATGTGTGCAGCAAGACCGATATCGAAGCCGCCGTGCAATTGGCCGTCGATCAGTTTGGTGGCCTGGACATCCTGGTCAATAACGCCTTCGCTCCCACGCCCAATGTCCTTCTGGAAGAAAAAACCGATGCCATGCTCGAGCAGACCCTCGGCTCTACGGTATGGGCTGCCTGGTGGGCAATGAAAGCCGCGCTGCCCCATATGAAGGCGCGGGGCGGCGGCAAAATCATCAACTTCTATTCCATCGATATCGAGATCGGCGCCTGGCTGCACGGCGACTACAACACAGCGAAGTCAGCGATCGTCGGACTGACCCGCAGCGCGGCCTCTGAGTGGGGGCGCTTCAACATCCGCACCAATGCCATTGCCCCTACCGCGATGGGGGCCACCTTCCACAAACTCGCCGCGGAAAACCCCGGCTTTGCCGAAATGTCCGCTTCGATGCGGCCGTTGGGTCGTTGTGGCGAGCCTGAGGCCGACATTGGTCCGGTGGTGGTGTTCCTCGCGTCGGAGATGTCGCGGTTTATCACGGGCGAGACTATTCACGTCGATGGTGGCTTGCACCTTCCCGGCTACAACTCCCGCCCGAAAGGTGTTCCCGTGCGGGAGTACTGATTGAGCCCGTAAATGTGGGGGCGAGCTTGCTCGCTCCTGTGACCGGATACGGCGCCAGACCCAAAAAACGCGAAAGCCCGCTTCAAAGCGGGCTTTCTGTGTTGGCGCGTACCAAGCAAGAGGCCGCTAATTTTTGGACACTACGATCGATGTGGTTTCCAGATCCCAAGTGGTTTCGGTTTTTCCTTCATCGCGCAATAGATACTTCAACACCCGACCCTGCGGGTTTTTTGGCAAGCTGCTGCGAAACTCGATGTAGCGCGGCAGGGCGTAGTAGGGCACCGAATCGGTGGCCCAATGGAACAATTGCTCCGGTTCAAGCGTTACGCCTTCATGCAGTACGGCAGTGACCTTCACATCGTCCTCACCCCGCTCTGACGGGACGGCATGTACCGCCACTTCTGCCAGTGCCGGGTGAACAGCAAAAGCGGCTTCCATTTCAAAGCTGGAAATGTTTTCACCCCGGCGGCGCATGTAGTCCTTCTTGCGGTCGACGAAGTAGAAGAAGCCGTCGTCATCGAATCGGCCAATGTCGCCGGTGTGGAACCACATATTGCGCATCAATTTAAGGGTGTCCTCCGGACGACGCCAGTAGCCCTGGAACATGATGTCCGGACGTAGCGGGCGTACGACGATTTCGCCCACGCAGTTGGGTTGTACTTCCTGATCCAGGTCATCGACGATCCGTACGTCAAAATCCGCGATGCGTTTTCCCGACGAGCCGGGCGCGGCGTATTCCCCGGCCGCCAGCGAGGTGACGACACAGGCTTCGGTCAGGCCATAGCCGTTGCCGCCTACCCGTTGGGTGCCGAAACGCTCGCGCCAGATTTTCTTGGTCTCTTCGGTGTAAGGGTTGCCACGTGCGGTATGAATCTGCCCGACGCAGCGCAGCATCGCTTCATTGTCAGGCGCTTGAGCGAGAAGGCCGCCCATGCCGCCCAGGATCGAGGCGATGGTTGCGCCCGAGCGCTCCACTTCAGGCCAGAAATTCGAGACCGAGAAACGCGGGAGAATGGCGGCGCGCGCGCCCACCAGAATGCTGGCGATGATCGATACGCACAGTGCATTCATGTGGAACAGCGGCAGCGGGGTGATGGTCACGTCATCGGCACTGGCTGGACCGGCACGCAATTGCAGGCGCGCCAGATTGCACATGAAGTTGTAGCTGATCATGCAGCCCTTGGAGGGGCCGGTGGTGCCTGAGGTGTAGATCAGGCAAGCCAGGTCTGAAGGCTGTGGTTTCTTGACCAGCGGGGTCGTGTCATGTCCGCGCCATGCATCCAATGGCGCAATATGAATCGGGCAATCGGGGACTGTCTCCAGTGCGCCGCGATGGAGAATGTGCTGTACGTCGTGCAGTTGTCCGGCCAGTGGCGTTATGCGCGGCAGGTAGGCTGCTTCGCAGATCACCACCGAGGTGCCGGTATCGGCGATCTGATGGCGCAGGAACTCCCCTTTGAGGGCGGTGTTGATTGGCACGCTCACGGCGCAGAGCTTGTTAATGGCCAGCCAAGTGGTGACTGCGTCGATGTTGTTATCGAGCATTGTCAGCACCGTGTCACCGGTCTTGACGCCCAGCGAGATCAAGGCATGCGCCATTTTTGTTGAGAGTGAGTCAATCTGTGAATATGTGTATAACTCTCCGCTGAAATCCAGCAGTATCTTGTCTGGATGCCTTGCTACCGCCCGATCTAACGCATCGATAACAGTGTCTCGTTCTCCCACTGCCCACGTCTCTGGATTTCCACTGCTGCCCATCAGTTTTCTCCTTTTAGGCGCCCACGTTGGTAAGGGTTGCCTGATTTTATTTTGAAGAGAGAATGAGATTCTAAATAGAAAATGTGAAAATGTCTTTAGCAATAAGTTGAACATATCCTGTTATTTATGCCCAGATCCTGTGGTAACGTTGCGCCATCTTTACTTTCCTTGAGCGCATCGATCCATGCCAAAAGCCGCATCCCTGAAAACAGAAGCGCCTACGCCGGCCTCCAGAACGAAGAAAAAGGCGTTGCCTGATACAGGGGCGAGCCAGGTTAAACCGGTCGAGCGACGTATCGCTGCCAATGGAGGGGCAGGGATCAAGGTGAAGCCGAACCGACGTTCGGAAGAGACAATCGCCAATATCCTCAAGGCCACTGAAGAAGTGGTGTTGATGTCCGGTGCCGATCGTATTTCGATCCTGGATGTGTGTCAGGTCGCGGGTGTTTCGCGGGGGACCTTCTACCGCTATTTCGCCTCCCAAGAAGATCTGCTGGACACTTTTTCGCGGCACAAACGCGAAAGTTTCCACAGCTCGCTGTCCCAGGAGCTGGGGCATATCAGTGATCCGGAAGCGCGTCTGAATGCGCTGTTCGCTTATCTCGACAATTACCTTGAGCAAAGTCGGGCGCGGCGCCTTCTGGTGGTTGCCCCTGATTATGCGTTGGGTTTTTTCCGGCGGATTTTCCACGATTCGATCGTGCGTTTTCAGGATGGCTTGGGCATTGTTTTCGACGATTGGGACGAGCGCCTGGGGGTACGTCTTGACCGTGAGTTGATCTGCGAAATGATCATTCGTTATGTGTTGAGCGAAATCCTGGTGCCGGAAGCCGCGGGGCGACGCTTGTTCCCGGTGCGGATGAAAAAACTGCTGGGTGCGCTGATCATGGGTTCCACATCCCGTACCCGCCGCTGACCTTCGACAAATCACCCATCGCTTGACTAAAGCCCTCGCATATCGAGGGCTTCGCGTTTCCGGGCGCTAGTTTTTTCGCCGCTGCACTCCTCATTTTTCGAGCTTGGCTCGTGCTTTCCAATCCCTCGATGCGTTTCAAGACTTAGGTCGAAGGCCCTGCGTCAGGCTTCCTGGCGATTTTTCAAAATAAATTGAACAGTATTTTGATTTCTGCTCAATTTAAATTTAAGCTCTGGTCCTGGTAGTAAGTCTTTTCGTGACGGGTCGATCCTGTCCATGTGAAGGCGCCGCGCTAATAAACCAACAAAAAGTGCCAACCTCGAGGTACCAGACATGCTTATCGATCTACACGCCCACGCACCACACCCTGGCTATTACAACCAGCACCCTCACTGGGGGCCGTTCTTCGAACAACATGCCGACGGCGATATCAAGCTGCGTGTAGGTGATTGGATTCTCGGGCTTGGGTCGCCCGAGCGTAAGGCGGCCGTGCGCTCGGGCAACGGTCCCAAGCTTGAGGAGTATTTTGCTCGCTGGGCTGACCCGAAAACGCGTCTGGCCGGCATGGATGCCGCGGGACAGAATTTGCAGGTGGTTTCTGTCCCATCCCATTGCTACATGTACTGGACCGAAGCCGAATTTGCCGTACCGTTCGCCCGCACCGTCAATGAGACGCTGGCGCAATACTGCTCCGCCGCCCCTGATCGCCTGATGTTCTGGGCCCATGTACCGCTCAATGCTCCCGAAGCGGCGGCGGCTGAATTGCGCTACGCCTGCACCGAGCTGGGCGCCAAGGGCTTGGTCGCCGGAGGGGCCAACTTCGGCGGCCTGGAGTTCGATTCGCCGGAGCTCGACGTGGTATGGAGAACCCTCTGCGACCTGGATCTGCCGATGTTCATCCACGGCTACAACCAGTCGGTCACGTGGGGTAAGAACGCCAATGATGACCGTTACGAAACCACTGCCATCGTAGGCATGCAGTACGACGAAAGCCGCTGTTTCTGGAACCTGATTTGCGGCGGTGTGCTGGATCGTTTTCCCGATTTGAAGGTGTACATCACCCATGGAGGTGGTTATGTCCCGTACCAGCTCGGTCGCCTGGCCAAGACCAACGAAAACCTCGACGTCAAATACAACAAAAAGCCGCTGCTCGAGTACATGAAGAACTTCTACTTCGACGTCGAGCTGCATGAAGTGCCGATGCGCCAGGCTCTGGTCGATATCATTGGGGCAGACCACGTGCTGTACGGCAGCAACTTCGGCGGCAGCGATGCCGTGCGTCACGACCTGACCCATGGTTTGAAGTTGTCCGACGCGGACCTGCGCAAGATTCGCTATGAAAACGCATGCCGCCTGCTGCACTTGGATCCCGCCAAGTTGGGCAAGGTAGGTGCCTGATGAAACTGGCGCGTTGTGAGTATTTTGATACTGGGGTTTTTTGGGCGGTGGTTGATGTCGCTCAGAATCAGGTGACACCCATTTGCGGAGAGTTCAAAGACTGGGCACCCGCGGTGGCGGCCGGGCGCGGTATCAGTTCGGTACGTTTCGCCGGGCCCTCGTTGCCGCTCTCCAAAGTACGTTTGCTGCCGCCTATTGAGCCTGTCAACCGAGTGGTGGTGGCGGGAGCCAATTACGCCAAGCATCTGGTGGAGTTCGGCTTGCAGGCGCCGGCGCAGCCGGTTGCATTCCTCAAGGCCTATGGCGCGTTGATTGGCGCCAATGACCCTATCCGCTTTCCTCCGTTGACTGAGGAGCTCGATCACGAAGTCGAGTTGGTCGCGGTCATTGGCACCGATGAGATCGACCTGGAAAACCCGCTGGCTTGCGTGCTCGGTTACACGGTCGGCAACGACGTCAGTGCCCGAGACCTGCAACGCAGCGGGCCTGCGGGGATTGGCATGGACCTGTTCGCGGCGAAAAGCCAGGACCAGACCACCGGCCTCGGGCCCTGGATCGTCACCAAGGACGAGTTCCCGGAAGGTTCGCCGCGGCTGCGCCTGACCTTGAAGGTGAACGGTGAAGTACGTCAGGACGGATCGACAGCGGAAATGACCTGGGATGTCGGTCAACTGATCCGCTTCGTGCAGCAGCGTTCGAGTTTCGCCGGTGGCGACGTGCTATTCACCGGTTCGCCAGCGGGGGTGGGGATGGGCACCGGTGTGTTCCTCAAGGAAGGCGACGTGGTCGAAGCCAGCGTCGAGGGCATTGGCACGTTGCGCAATGTGGTCAGTAAAAAGAACTGCGCCTAATCGAGAGCCAAACATGAACGCCAATAAAGAAAAAGTAGTCGTCGTCGGTGCTGGCTTGATGGGTACCGGTATTGCACATGCGTTCGCCAGCTCCGGGTTCAACACGTTGCTGGTCGATACCAATGCCGCCTCATTGACAAATGCCAGGGCGAGCATCGAAAAGATCCTTGCCGATGGTGTGCGCCTGGGCAAAGTCAGTGACGAAAAAGCCCAGCAGTCCCTGGCCAACCTGCTGACCTGCAGCGACCTGAGCGAAGCCGCGAGTGGCGCAAATTGGTTGGTGGAGACGGTGTCCGAGCAGTTGGCGGTGAAGAAAACCGTTATCGCTCAGGCGGCGCCACTGCTGGCACCGGACGCGATTATCGCGACCAATACTTCGGCCCTCAGCGTGACCGAAATTGCTGCGTCGGTGGACTGTTCGGATCGCGTGATCGGCATGCACTTCTTCAACCCCGTGCACAAGATGAAGCTGGTGGAGCTGGTGCGAGGGTTGGCCACTCGCGATGAAGTCGTGGCGCGTACGCGCACCCTGTGTGAGCAGATCGGCAAAACCTCTATCGTCGTCAATGAATCGCCAGGACTGACCACCAGCCGCATGTCTGCGCTCTTGGGTAACGAGGCGATGTGGATGCTCCAGGAGGGTACGGCGACCGCCGAAGACATCGACACGGCGTTGCGCCTGGGCTTCAACCATCCGATGGGACCATTGGAGCTGGGTGACCTGACTGGTTGGGATACGCGGTTGTCGGTGCTGCGCTATTTGCACCAGACCCTGGGCGAAAAATTCCGGCCTTGCCCGCTGATCATCAAAATGGTTGCCGCCGGGCGGCTGGGTCGCAAGTCGGGGCAGGGGGTCTACCGCTATGAAGAGGGTAAACAAGTTCCGGGTTCGGGGCTCAAGGCGAGCGCGCTATGAAAGACATCGTCATCGTTGATGCCGTACGTACGCCAATCGGCAAGTTCCGTGGCGGCCTTGCCAGCGTGCGCGCCGATCATCTTGGGTCGCTGGTGCTCAACCGCTTGCTGGAGCGGGTCGATGTGTCGCCGAATCTGGTCGATGATGTGATCTTCGGTTGCGTCACGCAAATCGGTGAGCAGTCCGCCAACATCGCCCGCACAGCCTTGCTCGGTGCCGGATGGCCAGTGACTGTTCCGGGGCTGACCATCGACCGCAAATGTGGTTCGGGTGAAGTGGCGGTGCATGTGGCTGCTGGCGCTATTGCTGCTGGCGCCGCTGATGTCGTGGTGGCGGGGGGCGCGGAAAACATGAGCCGCGTGCCCATGGGCAGCAATCGCGAAATTCACGGCGAGGCGTTTGGCTGGATGGTGGCGCAGCGTTATGAACTGACTGGTCAAGGCGAGGCAGCCGAGCGTATCGCCGACAAATGGGGGCTCAGCCGTGATGCCCTGGATGATTTTGCGTTCGCCAGTCATCAGCGCGCCGCCTCGGCGTCCGATGCCGGTTATTTCGATCATGAAATCGTGCCGGTTGCGGTCGAGGAGTTGTCTGAGCGGGTGCTGGCGGCGCCGGCCGCTGTGTTGCGTCAGGATGAAACCATTCGTCGTGACACGTCGCGGGAAAAGCTGTCGACGCTTAAGACCAGTTTTCGTCCGGACACTGGACGCATTACGGCTGGCAACTCGTCGCAGATCTCCGATGGTGCTGCGGCTTTATTGTTGATGAGTGCCGAAACCGCGAAAAAACTCGGGCTCAGGGCGCGCGCGCGGGTTGTGGCCTTCACCACGGTCGGTTCCGATCCGACGTTGATGCTCACAGGCCCCATCGATGCCACCTGGAAGGTATTGAGCAAGGCCGGGCTGAGCATCAACGACATCGACCTGTTCGAAGTCAATGAGGCGTTTGCCTCCGTGCCGCTGGCGTGGATGCGGGAAACCGGTGTGCCTCACGATAAGTTGAACGTCAACGGTGGCGCCATCGCCCTCGGTCATCCGTTGGGTGCCAGCGGTGCGCGATTGATGACGACTTTGTTGAACGAGCTCGAACGCCGTGGTGGTCGTTTTGGCCTGCAAGCCATTTGCTGCGCTGGCGGCATGGGCACGGCGACCATCATCGAACGGCTCGATTGAGATGGCGCGCCTACCGCTGGTTTCGCTGGAGGCCATGCCGGTTGCGTTGCAGGACGCAGTCGAGCGTGGTCGGTACAGCCGCATGCTCAGTTCCACGACGCCGGTTCAGGTCTGGGCGCATCGACCGGCGGTAGCGCTGGCTTGGCTGGGCTTGATGGAGAGCTTGCACAACGACAGTGTGCTCGATGAGCGCTTGCGCGAGCTGGTGCGGCTGAAGATTGCCAGCATCACCACCTGCAAGGCCTGCCAACTGGCGCGTAAGTCCGATGCGGTCACTGAGGAAGATATTGCGTGCATGGCAACGGACAGCGCGTCCTTCACGCCAGCCGAGCGCGCTGCGCTGCGTTATGCCGAGTTGTTTGCCGGCGACTACCTGGCAATTGACGACACCGATTTCCTCCAGCTTGGGGACTTCTTCTCCACGGCCCAAGTGGTAGAGCTTGGGCTGTATTGCGCGCTGATGTTGGCTGGAGGTCGTATGACCCTGGTGCAGCAGGCCTATTGATACCTTCGATGTCGAGGTATATATGATCTATTTTTTAATAAGTGTCCAATAGTGTTCGGGCAAGGCCTATGATTGGCCGTAAAGTATGGCCTTAAGCGAGCTTTCTTGAAAAATAATGACAAAAATTACGGAGACGATCATGTCCACACCCGCACAGAGTGACCTGGTCAAGGTTTTTACTGACGTAGCCAGTAATTATCGCGGCACCAGCGATATCGACTTGCACGCGGTCTACCGCGACATGCGCGCCAACTCGCCGGTGCTGCAAGACAATTTCATGGCCCGGCTGGGCGTGCCCTCGATTGCCGGGCTGGATGCCAGTCGACCGACCTTCACATTGTTCAAGTACGACGATGTCATGGCTGTCATGCGTGACGCCGGCACCTTCACGAGTGGTTTCATCGCGGAAGGGCTGGGTGCGTTTTTCGATGGCTTGATCCTCACGGCAATGGACGGGGATGCCCACAAGAACATCCGTAACCTGTTGCAGCCGGTCTTCATGCCGGAGACGGTGAATCGCTGGAAAGAAACCAAGATCGACCGGGTGATTCGCGAGGAATACCTCAAGCCGATGGTGCAGGCCAAAGGCGCGGACCTGATGGATTTCGCGCTGTATTTCCCCATCCGGGTAATTTACTCGTTGATCGGCTTCCCCGAGGACCGTCCCGAGCAGATCGAGCAATACGCTGCCTGGGCCCTGGCCATTCTGGCGGGTCCGCAAGTCGACCCGGAAAAAGCCGCGGCTGCCCGGGGCGCCGCCATGCAAGCGGCGCAGTCCTTGTATGATGTGGTGAAAGTAGTCGTGGCCGAGCGTCGCGCAAGCGGGGCATCGGGCGATGATCTGATCAGCCGGCTGATTAACGCCGAATACCAGGGTCGCTCCCTGGACGATCATGAGATTGCCACCTTTGTGCGTTCGCTGCTTCCGGCTGCCAGTGAAACCACAACCCGAACCTTCGGCACCTTGATGTCCTTGCTTCTGCAAAATCCGGACGTACTGGAGCGGGTGCGCAATGACCGCAGCCTCGTGAACAAGGCCATCGATGAAGCGGTGCGCTTTGAACCGGTGGCTACTTTCAAGGTGCGTCAGGCCGCTAAAGACCTGGAGATTCGTGGCGTGCCCATCCCTAAGGGGGCGATGGTGCAATGCATTGTCACTTCCGCCAACCGCGATGAAGAGGCGTTCGAAAATGCCGATCAATTCGACATCGACCGAAAACCCAAACCCTCGTTCGGCTTCGGCTTCGGTCCGCACATGTGTATCGGTCAGTTCGTTGCCAAAACCGAGATCAACTGTGCGCTGAATGCCATCCTCGACCTCATGCCCAACATTCGCCTCGACCCGAGCAAACCCGGCCCGCAAATCGTCGGCGCGCAGCTGCGCGGCCCGCACTACCTGCATGTGCAGTGGGACTGATGGGCGCTTGGGTCTGATTTAATATGAACACAAATAAAAAATGTGTTTAATTAAATCAAGATGTGCACTATGATTCAGGCACAACAACAAGCCCGAATGCGAAGGGGAAAACAATGAAAGTTGAAGATCTGATTCTCGTCAGTGTCGATGACCACGCGATCGAGCCGCCAAATGCCTTTGCTCGTCACATGCCTGCCCGTTTCAAGGGGCGCGAGCCGCATGTGATCAAGAAAGGCGATCGCGATGTTTGGGTGTTCGAGGAGCAGGCCACTGGCTACATGGGCCTCAACTCCGTGGTCGGCCGACCCAAAGAGGAATACGGCATGGAGCCGCTGGGCTACGAGCAGATGCGTCGTGGCACCTGGAGTATCAAGGACCGCGTCGACGATATGAACGCCAACGGCGTGCTCGGTTCATTGTGCTTTCCTACCTTCCCGGGTTTTGCCGGGCAACGTTTCCAGGTGCACGCTGACCGTGACGTGTCGATGGCGGCCATCCAGGCTTACAACGACTGGCATTTGCATGACTGGTGCAATGCAGCGCCAGGCCGTTTCATCCCGCTGATGATCGTGCCGTGGTGGGACATGAAGGCCGCTGCCGCCGAGGTCGAGCGCCTGGCCAAGCAGGGGGTGCACGCGCTATCGCTGTCGGATAACCCGGCCATTCACGGTTACCCGTCGATTCACAGCGATTACTGGGACCCGTTGTGGAAGGCCTGCAGCGATAACAAGGTGGTGATCTGCTGTCACATCGGTACCGGCGTAAAAGCCAACCACGCATCGGATTTGTCACCCATCGATGCCTGGATTACCTCCATGCCGATTTCCATCGCCAACTCCGCCGCCGACTGGATCTGGGCGCCCATGTGGAAAAAATTCCCGGACCTGCGCATGGCGCTTTCCGAAGGCGGTATCGGTTGGATTCCTTACCTGCTGGAGCGGGCTGACTTCACCCACCGTCATCACAACGCCTGGACCAACTCCAATTTCGACGGAAAAATGCCCAGTGACATTTTCAACAAGCACTTCATCACGTGCTTCATCGAAGATAATTTCGGCCTGAAAAACCTCGATTACTTGAACGCCGAGATGGTCACCTGGGAAAGCGATTACCCGCACTCCGACTGCACCTGGCCAAACTCGCCGGAAACCGCCTGGGAAGGGTTGCAGCACCTGCCCAAGGAGATGATCGACAAGGTCACTCACTTGAATGCCATGCGTGAGTTTTCCTTCGATCCGTTCTCCATCCATGGCCGGGAAAACTGCACGGTCGGCGCGCTACGGGCTCAGGCCACGCACGTCAGCATCGAGCCTGCCCTGGGCCTGGGCGGCGCCGATCATGGTCGCCATGACAACAAGCCGGTCACCTCCGGCGACATCAATGCGATGTTCGCCCAGGCTGACGCGCAAACCGCGTTGTAAGTTGTCGCTGCTCCCACAGTCGCCGGCCAATGGCGGCTGTGGAGCGGTTGCCGTTCTGTGGTCGCTTCGTTCGAAGCGATTGCGCCTGTGTTGAGCGTGAGAGAGCGCATATGGCCATCAGTCAATTTTCCTACAGCAGTATTCCTCCCGAGGCGGAAGCGCTTCGCCCAGAGGTGCGAGCGTTCATTCACGACACGCTGGCCGATTATCCTCCCACCCTGAGTGCGCGGTCCTGGATGGGGTTCGACGCCGAGTTCAGCAAGAAACTCGGCGCCAGGGGCTGGGTCGGCATGGCCTTGCCCAACGCCTACGGCGGTGCACAGGCGAGCCCGTTTGCCCGCTATGTGATTATCGAAGAGTTGCTGGCTGCCGGTGCGCCGGTATCGGCTCATTGGATCGCCGACCGGCAAAGCGGGCCGCTGATCAATCGTTTCGGCACCGAGCAGCAAAAACAGCATTACCTGCCGGCCATTTGCCGGGGTGAAAGCTACTTCTGCATTGGCATGAGCGAGCCCAATTCCGGTTCGGACCTGGCGTCGATCAAAAGCACTGCGGTGCGTGAGGGCGATGATTGGCTGGTCAATGGCCAGAAGGTCTGGACCACCAACGCCCACCATTCGCACTACATGATTGCCCTGGTGCGTACCGGTGAGAAACAGGCCGCCAGGCATGAGGGCATGTCGCAATTCATCGTCGATCTGAGCCTGCCCGGCATCACCATCCGACCGATTCGCGACCTGGCCGGTGGCGAGCACTTCAACGAAGTGTTTTTCGACAATGTGCGGCTGCCCGCCGACGCCTTGATCGGCACTGAAGGCAAAGGGTGGGACCAGGTCACCGCTGAACTGGCCTTCGAGCGCAGCGGCCCTGAGCGGTTCCTCAGTTGCATGGCCTTGTTGAAAACGCTGATTGACGCGGTGGGTAAGACACCCAATGCGCTACAGGCGCGGGAGATCGGGCGGCTTTCGGCCAAGTTGCTGACACTGCGCAATATGTCGTTGTCGGTCACGGCACAGCTGGCAGCGGGTGAGCATCCGGCCTGGGCGGCTTCCTGCGTGAAGGACTTGGGCAATGCCTTTGAGCAGGAAATTCCCGAGGTTGCCCAGCTGTTACTGGAAACCGAACCACGGCAAGACGGCGGCAGCGAACATGCACGGGTGCTGGCCTACCTGACTCAGATGGCGCCCTCATTCTCACTGCGCGGGGGCACGCGCGAAATTCTACGCGGCATCATTGCCCGCGGGTTGGGGTTGCGATAATGCGCGAGATATTTGAAACGACGATTGAACGCCTGTTTGCCGATGTGGCGACGCCGGCTTATGTGATGGGTTGTGAAGGCGGCGAATGGCCGGCCGAATTATGGGCCGCGCTGGACGAGTCGGGCTTTACCCAGGCGGGTGTCACCGAAGCGCTGGGAGGTGCTGAAGCCAGTTGGGCCGATATGTATGTGCTGGTCCGTGCCGCCGGGCGCTTTTCGGTGCCCGCGCCATTGGGTGAGGCCCTGCTCGCCAACTGGCTACTGAGCAAGGCCGGCCTGGAGGGCAGGGCAGGCGCCCTGAGCATGGCGGCCAGCGCTGATCTGGTGCTCGATGGCGAGCGCGTTCATGGCGCTGCCTATTCGGTCCCTTGGGGGCGCAATGTCGAAGCGCTGGTAGCGATTGCCAATAGCGTAACCGGTGTCCCACATGTGGTGTTGCTTGAGCGCAGTGCTGCCAGCGAACTCACGCCGAGCTTGAATGTGGCGGGCGAGCCACGGGATGACCTGGGGTTCACCAGTGCCCAGGTACTGGCGCAAGCGCCGCTACCCGCCGGGCTCGACGCCGATGTCCTGGAACTGGGCGGTGCGATGCTGCGTGCGGCGCAGACCGCCGGGGCTTTGCACGCGCTATTGGACATGACCGCCAACTACGCCGGCGAACGCAAACAGTTCGGGAAGGCCATTGGTTCGTTCCAGGCCATTCAACAGCAATTGGCGGTATTCGCCGAACAGGCTGCTGCCGCCGGCATTGCCGCCGAGGCCGCCTTTGCAGAGTCCCGTTGGGGCCTGGCCGCGCTGACCATTGCTGCCGCGAAAATCAGCACGGCAGAAGCGGCCAGTGTTGGCGCCGGCATTGCGCATTCCGTGCATGGGGCTATCGGGTTTACCGAGGAGTACCCCCTGCATTTGCTCACGCGGCGGTTGTGGGCGTGGCGCAGCGAATTCGGATCGGCCAGCGTTTGGAGTCAACGTTTCGGCGCTCAAATATGCCAGGGAGGCAGCGATGGATACTGGCCGTTGCTGACCAGCCACGGCCAGCAATCCTTAATCTGCCCTGCGAGTAACCCGGCATGAGCAACTTTCTTCAGATCGAGCGCGAGGACGGCATCGTCACTGTGCGCATGAACCATCCCGATACCCGCAATGCGCTGACGACGCCCGAGCAGATTCAGGAGTTTGTCGACCTGTGTGCGGAACTGCGGCGCGACAAGTCGGCGCGGGTGATGGTGCTCACGGGCAATGGCAGCGCGTTCTGTGCCGGCGGTAACGTCAAGGATATGCACGAGCGTGGCGGTATCTTCGCCGGTTCGCCCTATGAGTTGCGCAATACCTACCGCGATGGCATTCAACGCATTCCCCTGGCGATTTACGAGCTGGATATTCCAGTCATCGCGGCGGTAAACGGCCCGGCGATTGGCGCGGGTCTCGATCTGGCGTGCATGTGCGACATCCGCCTGGCGGCGCCCAAGGCGATCTTCGCCGAGAGTTTCGTGCGCCTGGGCATTGTTCCCGGGGACGGCGGTGCCTGGCTGTTGCCGCGCATCATCGGCATTCCCAAAGCCAGTCTCATGGCGTTTACCGGCGATGCCATCGATGCCGCAAAGGCGCTGGAATGGGGCCTGGTGGAGCAAGTCTGCACGCACGAAACGCTCCAGACGGAAGCTCAGGCGCTGGCGCGACGAATCGCCAGTAATCCGGGGCATGCGTTGCGCCTGTGCAAGCGCCTGCTGCGTGAAGGCCAACATATGCGCCTGGATTCGCTGCTGGAATTGTCCGCGGCGTATCAGGCGCTGGCGCATCACACCGAAGACCATCAAGAGGCGGTGGCGGCTTTTGTCGACAAGCGCGATCCCGATTATCAGGACCGCTGATCACCCATTGCCCACAACAAGAATCGATCTGGAGTAAGCAAAATGCGTGGCGTATTTCGAGAAGACCACAACATGTTCCGTGATCAGGCCCGCCGCTTCGTCGACCGCGAAATCGTGCCTTACCTGCATGAGTGGGAAAAGAACGGCATCGTTCCCAAGGAGGTTTGGCTCAAGGCCGGCGAGAACGGATTGCTGTGCTCCACGGTGCCAGAAGAATATGGCGGCCCCGGAGGTGACTTCGGTCATTCGGCGGTGATGATCGAAGAGCTGGCGCGAGCCAACGCCACTGCCGTGGGTTTCACCACCCACTCGGAAATCGTAACGCCTTATATCGTGGCCTACGGCAGCGAAGAGCAGAAGCAGCAATGGCTGCCGCGTATGGTCAGTGGTGAATTGATTGGCGTGATCGCCATGAGCGAACCGGGGATCGGCAGTGACCTGAGGGCCATGCGCACCTCGGCGCGGCGCGACGGTGACGACTACATTGTCAGTGGCCAGAAGACCTTTATCACCAACGGTGGGAATGCTGGCCTGGTGGTCACTGCCACCAAGATTGACCCCGCGGCCAAAGAGTTGACCTTGATCTGCGTCGAAGAAGACCGTGCCGGCTTCGCCAAGGGACGCCTGCTGGAAAAGATCGGCCTGAAAGGGCAAGACACCGCCGAACTGTTTTTTGATGAAGTCCGGGTGCCTGTCGGCAATCGTTTGGGCGAGGAGGGCATGGGGTTCAAATACCTGACCCATCAACTGGCCTGGGAGCGCCTGATTATCGCGATCCGTGCCGCGCAATCGATCGACACGCTGCTGGAGGAAACCATTGGTTATACCCGTGAGCGCAAGGTCTTCGGCAAACCGGTGCTCGACTTCCAGAACACCCGTTTCAAACTCGCTGAAGCCAAGGCCCAGGCCACCATGTTGCGGGTGTTCGTTGACGACTGCCTGACCAAGGTGATGCGCGGTGAGTTGACGCCTGAAATCGCCGCGATGGCCAAGCTACTGGGGTCGGAAATGCAGGGCAAGCTGCTCGACGAGTTCCTGCAATTGCACGGTGGTTATGGCTTCATGAGCGAATACAAGATCAGCCGTGCCTGGGTAGATGCTCGCGTTGCTCGGATCTACGGCGGCACCTCGGAAATCATGAAAGAAATTATCGGCCGTACCCTTTGAAGTACTGCCGCAGGAGGCAATCAGATGAATAACTCCCTTTATGACATTCCTTTGAAAAAAAACGATGGCAGTGCCAGCCGCCTGGGCGACTACCAGGGCAAAGTTCTGCTGGTGGTCAACGTCGCTTCAAAATGCGGCCTGACCCCGCAATACGAGGGGTTGGAAAAGCTGTACCAAAGTAAAAAAGACCAGGGGTTTGAGGTGTTGGGTTTCCCGGCCAATAACTTCAGGGAACAGGAGCCGGGGAGCGACGCGGAAATCGTCGAGTTCTGTTCGGTCAACTATGACGTCCACTTTCCGTTGTTCTCGAAAATCTCGGTGGTCGGCGCGGATCAGCACCCTCTCTACACTCAACTGACTGGCTCGCAACCTGAAGCCATCGGTGACGGTCCGTTCCGTGAGCGGTTGAAGGGATATGGCATCGAGTCGGCCAACACCACGGACGTGCTGTGGAATTTCGAGAAATTTTTGATCGACCGCCACGGCGCGGTGGTTGCGCGTTTCGCTCCGGACGTTACGGCGGATGACCCTCGGTTGCTTGACGCGATAAATACACAGTTGGCCAAAGAGGCTTAGGCGTGCAGACGGTCGACACAGTGAGTGCACTTCGCGCGTTGGTAACCCGCGCGCGCAGTGAAAACAAGAAAGTCGCTCTGGTGGCAACCATGGGCAATTTACATGAGGGTCATATAGCCCTGGTTCATTGGGCCAGGCAGCGGGCTGATTATGTGGTCGCGAGTATCTTCGTCAATCCACTCCAGTTCGGGGCGAGTGAGGATCTGGCCGGCTATCCTCGGACGCCGGAGGCGGATCGAGAGAAACTGGTCGACGCTGGCTGTGATGCGCTATTTGTCCCGGCTGTCGAACAGATCTATCCCGAAGGAATGCTTAACCAGGCCATTGTTAGTGTGCCGAACGTCTCCGAAGGTTTGTGCGGTGCAGCGCGCCCAGGACACTTCGATGGCATGGCTACGGTCGTTGTCAAATTGCTGAATATCGTTCAGCCGAGCGTCGCGGTTTTCGGGGAGAAGGACTATCAGCAGTTGGCGGTCATTCGTTCAATGGCCAGGGATCTCAATATGACAGTCGACATTGTCGCTGCTCCGACCATTCGAGCCCCGGATGGGTTGGCGTTATCTTCCCGCAACGGTTATCTGACCGATAGAGAGCGTGCCATTGCTCCAGTGCTTTATGCATGCCTGCAACAAATGGCGGCGTCTATCCAGGTTGAGGGTCGGGTGGCTGAGGGCCAGTTGATGGAATGTCGTCGACGTATAAGCGACGCCGGTTTTCAGCTGGAGTACTTTGAGGTCAGGAATGCCCAGAATTTAAATCCTGTGACAAGCACTGATACTCATTTTGTGATCCTGGTGGCGGCGCGCATCGGTAAAACGCGACTCATCGATAATTTGACGGTGGATCTTCGCCTGGGTGACTGAATTAACCATCACGGAATGCATCACCACACAGTCCCAAGGGGGGCCTCAGTCCATCGTGAAAACAGAAAGATCACCAAAGGAAACGACAGTGGGCCTTTATCGAGCATTCGCTGCGCTTTGCCTGTGTTTTGTCTCTCTAGTCGGCGTTGCTCAGCAAGCCCCAGCGGATGCCTATGGTGCCGACACCCAGCGTGCCAAAGCCTTGCTGGCAAAAGCTGTCGCCGAGTACAAAGCCAAGGGCGACACAGCGTTAGCCGAGTTCAGCCGGCAGGGGGCCTATGTCGATGGTGAGCTGTACATCTACGTGGTAGATACCTCCGGTGTAATGCTTGCGAGCGGCGGGCCTTCAGTTTCACTGGTCGGCAAACCGGTGGTCAGCTTCCTGGACGACGACCTCAAAGCTGTATTCCAGCAAGCCATTTCACAGCCAGATGACGGCGTTGTGCATAGCGCCGAATACCGCTGGTGGAACTGGCAACACGCCAAGGTCGAGCGCAAACGGGTGTTCTATCAGCGTGTGCAGGATCGGGTGATCTCCGTGGGTTACTACATGCCACGGTCGAGCCCGGAACAGGCACAACAACTGCTGCGCCAAATCTCGGGGCAAGTTGCCAACGACGCTAAAACCACCTTCAGCCTCATTAATCAGCACGATAAGCAGCTCACCCGGGATGATCTTTATGCCTTTGTGGTGGACCTGAAAACCCAGCGGTTTGTCGCTCACGGTTTTTCGCCCCGGTTGATCGGCACCGACTTCAAGTCATTGCGCTCAACCGACGGCAAGCCTATTGGCGAGGATATTCTCAAGCAGATGAGCGCCCATGAAACAGGGGAGATCGCCTATCTGTGGCGCAACCCTATGACCGGGCAGAACGAATACAAGAGGACTTTTCTGCAGCGGGTGAACGGGTACATCGTCGCCGTGGGCTGCTATGCAATCAAGTGATCAATGATGGGTGATATCGGTGTTTTGAGCCATGGCAGCGACAAGGCGACCCGTAGCCATTGGATGATTCTGTCCATTATCAGCTTCAACTTTATCTCGTACGTATGCAGTGGCTTGCCGCTTGCTGTGTTGCCGGGCTACGTCCTCAATGACCTGGGCCTGCCCTCGGTTTTCGCGGGTGTGGTGATCAGCTCGCAGTACCTGGCGACGCTCCTGACCCGCCCCTTGGCTGGTGGCGTGGCCGATCGCCTGGGTGCCAAATACGCGGTGGTGTGTGGGTTCAGTGGCTTGATGTTGAGCGGCACCCTGACTGCGCTCGCCATTTTCCTGCACACCCAACCCTGGTTGACCCTGACACTATTACTGCTGGGGAGGTTGGTGTTGGGGGCGTCCACAGCCATGATTTCCACGCCCTGCTGCACCTGGGCCATCGGGTTATGCGGTGCCCCTCGGGCAGCACAGGTCATGTCGTGGAACGGAATAGCGGCTTACGGCGGCACGGCTGTTGGCGCGCCACTGGGTGTGCTGCTGCACAATTCGTTGGGTATCGCCAGTGTGGGGTTGAGCACCGTGTTGCTTGGCCTGATGTTCCTGCTTTTGGCTCTGGGCAAGCGGTCAGCTCCATTAGTGACAGGCGCCCGTCTGGCATTTTATCGAGTCCTGTTCGCCGTCATGCCAAATGGCCTGGTCCTGGTTTGCAGTTCGGTGGGGTTTGGCGGGCTGACGGCGTTCGTCGCACTGTTCTTCGACAGTCTGGGCTGGGATCACGCCGCCTACTGTCTAAGTGGCTTCGGGGCAGGTTTTATCGTTGCCCGATTGTCGTCGCCGGGAATACTGCAGCGATTCAGAGGGTACAAGGTGGTGGGTGGGTGCCTGCTTGTACAGACCTTGGGCATGCTGCTGATATGGCTCGCGCCGTCTCCTGCGCTGGCCATTGCCGGCGGGGCGTTGACCGGGATAGGGGTGTCATGGGTCTATCCGGGGCTAGGCGTGGAGACATTGGCGAGCACTCCGGCCGCGAACCGTAACTCGGCGCTCAGTGCCCTTTCAATATTTTTTGATATTGCAGTGGGGATCGCCGGCCCGGTGATGGGCCTGGTTGCCTCAGGTTTTGGCTATGCTGCGATATTTCTCTGTGCTGCACTGATGTCAGCAGGCGGGTTTCTAGTGGCGCTCTGCCTATGTTGGCGGAAGGGCCGCATACGCGATTGATACGGCTTGCTTAATGGCGTCCCTCTGTTTGACATGACTGATGCGCAAGTAAGCCCTTCGACGCTCTGAGAGCGCAGCGATCCACAGGCTTCCTGTTCGCGGCCTGCCTGGCCGACGATGTGATCGACTGGACGCCATGCCATAATGGAAAGCCCTCTCGATTTTGAAGATCATGACAGACTCACAGGCACCCGCCTCCCCGAGATACAAACGTCGTCCACAACAGATGCGTGGCCATGAGCGTGTCGAGATGATTCTGGATGCTTGTGCACGCCTCATGGTGGGGAAAGGTGTGCTCAGTCTGACCATGCATGGTATTGCCAAGGAAGCGGGTACTTCCATTGGGTCGCTTTATCATTTTTTTAGGGATAAGGAGGAGGTCCTGAGCGCATTGGGCCGTCGCCATATTGATGCGCTAGGCAAAATTGCCAGTGAGCTTCTTCTTATTGAACCCGCCACCTGGATTGGATTTAGTACGGCGGATACAGTTAAACATTTAGTGCTTCCATTGCTGGAGTATGTTGAGAAAAATCCTGATTTTCTGCATATGATCAGCCCGAATTTCTCTGCTGGCCAGCTTCAGGCTTCTGATTTACAGGTACAGCTCAAAGAAATTTATAGTCATGTTGTTATGTTACGCATTCCTAATGTCAGTACCGAAATGTGTGAAGTGTATGCGGTTGCAATGTTGGCGTTACCTGCTGGTCTTTGTCGCGCAGCATTTGAAAATGATAATTTTAAAAGTTTGCTTATTCTAAACGAGGCGCCACGCGCCTTGGTTGCATACCTTGAGGCAATAGAAAAGCAGGGCGCTTGATGAGATAGTCACCCCTGTAAAATCTAAACTTTCGCAGGGTGTTCTGTTTCGAAGGCCATTTCCTCGATTCACTGTTCCAGCGAGGTGGCAGTGACCAGGACTGGGTAATGCTTGATCTGCAAGCGTGTTGCGATGCTGTTGCCATTGAGCGGGAGAATGGTGATCCCGGGAGCGGCTGCGCGAATCCGAGCCAGAGCTTTTAAATCAGCCACTTCGACAGCCAGGCCAACTGTACCCAGCTCGCGCAGGACTGTGCCCCGCTCCTGAAGCCAAGCCAGTGACTTGGGATCGTCCCCCACCAGAAAGAAGGGCGGCAGGCCAGGCATGTCCAGGGTTCGAGGTGTGATCTTGCCTGGGCTCAACCGAGAACTGCTGATGGGTAGCATCCAGGCCTCATCAGATAGCAGGGAGACCTCGGCACGGAAAAGTCCGTTAGGTGTCCCTCCATTCATCTGAGCATCGAATACTCGAAGATCGGCTTGAGCGAAGTCGCCGGGCAGACCCTCAACAACTGTCAGTTCTGCTAGGGCGAAGGGTGTCAGTATCAGAATGAGACAAGAGGTGAGGGGGATTTGCTTCATGGTGATGGGACCTGTTCGACCGCGGGGTTCATTGCTGGGACCCTGTTCATTTTTCCGGCACCCATCCCCCTCCAAGCGCCTGATACAGAGAAATCACGTTCTTAAGCTGGTTCTCCCGAATCTGAATGGCTGACAATTCGGTGTTAAACAGATTGCGCTGAGCGTCCAGTACTTCAAGGTACGAAGAGTAGCCCCCTTGGTAACGATCCCTGGCGATTTCCAGTGAGCGAGCCAAGGTAACCCGGCGAGCATGCACTCGCGTTATCTGCTCCTCGAGGCGTTTGACGCCAGATAATGAATTTTCAACTTCACCAAAAGCTTTGAGCGCAGTGGCCCTGTACGAATAAGCCGCTTGATTGCGTTGGGCGGTGGCGACCCCGACTTGGGCTTCGAGTCGACCAGCGCTATAGATCGGTGCCAAGACGCTCGCCCCCAGATCCCAAACTTTGACTGGATCGAAATCCAAGGCATTTACATAAAGCCGTCCTATGCCACTCGACAGTTGCACTTGGGGGAGGAATTCGTCACGCCGTGCATCCAGCTTCAGGTCAGCAGCGGCGACCAACTGTTCGGCCTGCTGTATATCAGGGCGCCTGCGCAGCAATTGCGCGGGCAAGAGTCCTGGCACCGTGGGCGGTGTAAGGGTTTGAAGCTCTCGTCCCCGGTGTAGATCGCCCGGCAGCGTGCCGGTTAATAAACGAATGGCGTTCTCTTGCTGACGGATAGCCTGCTCAAGTTCGGGGATCATCTGTGCGGCAGATTCGTACTCAGACTGCGCCTGGGTAAGTTCCAGTTGCGAGGTGTAGCCTTCGTTTGCTCGATCCTCAGCGACACGCAATGCGTCACGGCGTGATTGTGCGGTATCTCGGGTAACCTTTAGCTGGGTGTCCAGGGACACCAGTGAAATGTAGGCCCGCACGGTGGTACTGGCCACAGACAGGCGAATGTTATCCCTGTCAGACTGGCTTGCCTGATAACTCATCTGCGCCGCGTTTTCCAAGGTGCGCAGGCGGCCCCAGAGGTCCAGTTCATAAGACGCCTGCAGCTCCGGTTGTATGGACCGCGTATGGGTGATGCCGGTAGTCCCCAAACTGCGATTGGTTTGTCCGCCGACCGAACCGTCCAGAGTCGGCAACAGCGCTGAGTGGGACAGCCTGATCTGCTGTCGGGCTTCTTCAACTCTGGATATGGCCTCTAGAATGTCAGTGTTATGGGCCAGAGCAGCCTCAACCAGGTCATTAATCGCTGGTTCATCGAACGTTTGCCACCACGTGCCGGATATCGGTGCGGGGACTCCGATGGGTGCGCGCCAGGCCGCCGGGGCAAATACTTTGGCCTCCTGGGGTGAGGCTGTTTTGACCGGGGCGCAAGCAATCAAGCCGAATGCGGCGCCTAACGACATCCACTGCAGGGCACCATACGCTTTGATATTCATGGCGCCGAACTCCGCTTCGAGGTGTCGCTGGTATCGACATGGGTGATCACCGACATGCCTGGACGCAGCCGGTGCAACAAGGGTTGCTCTGGATCCAGGACTATTCGAACGGGAATACGTTGTGCGACTTTAGTAAAGTTGCCTGTTGCGTTGTCCGGACGCAGGACGCTGAATTCCGAGCCGGTGGCTGGGGCCAAACGTTCGAGTCGCCCCGTCAGACGTGCGCCGTCCAGTGCGTCCACATCAAGGCTGACAGGTTGGCCCACTAGCATATGGTGAATCTGGGTTTCCTTATAATTGGCGATCACCCACAGTTGTTCCGGCACCAGGTAGAGCAGTTGCGAGCCCGCCGATACATATTGGCCAAGACGCACCGATACCTCGCTGAGAACGCCGTCGCGCGGCGCCCTGATCTGTGTATTGTCCAAATCGATCTCAGCCAGATGAAGAGCCGCTTGTGCGGTTCTGACCTGCGCCTGGAGCACCCCTCGTGAAACACGGGTGGACTTGACGGTCTCTTCTGCAATGTTGATGGCGGCTCGCGCTTTTTTGACGTTCGCACTGGCGGCCCGAGCGGTCGCGCGAATCTGGTCGCGTTCACGTACAGAGACCGACCCACGAGAGGCCAACTCGTTGACCCGCAGTTCGTCGGCCTGCGCACGGGCATATTCTGCTTGCGCCGAATAGAGTTCCGCCCCTCGAGAGGTGAGTGTCGCCTGGTCTGACGCCTGGGTTTGCACAGAGTTGTCCAGTTCTGCCTTCCGGGCGTCAAGGTCGGCCTGTGCTTGCTCGACTCGCTGGCGATAAATCCGATCATCGATTTGCAACAGGGTCTGGCCTCGACGCACAGCCTCGAAGTCGCGCACCAATACCTTTGCGACATAACCGTTGACCTGAGGTGCCATGACCGTTATCTGTCCCGGGACATAGGCGTTTTCAGTGGTGGTGATGGCGCTGTTGAAAGGCCAGAATTGCCAAGCGTAAAGAATCGCCAGAATACCCGCCAAAGCCACACCAATCATTATGAAAACCGTACCCCGTCGGGGCTTTATGATTTTTGGCGGGTCCTGGGCCGCACTGCCAGTATCTGCCACCGAGATGGAGTCTTGCGTCGCTGGATTCTGCGGGTTGTGCTGTCCGTTTCCGGCTTTGTCATTTCGGGTCATAAGAGGGTCACACAGTCACAGGATGGGTAATGTCGGGCTTGGGCTGTTCGGCCTTCTTTGCCGCCCGTGCGGCACGCACGGTGTGGAATAGCGACCAACTCAAGAAGCTGATGGTCAGCAAGCCGATAACACGAAAGACGTCATTGAATGCCAGCACATTGGCTTCACGGCTGGCTGCCTGGCTCAGTTGCGAGATGCCCTGGGCCTGACGTAGAACAGGGTCGGTCTGGGTCGCGCTGTAGATCTGGTTCTGGATCTGCAACCGCTGAGCCACCACAGGATTGGTCGGGTCGAGATGGCCATTGATCTGGCTCGAATGGAATTTTTCGCGCATCACCTGGAAAGAGCCGAAAGCAGCGGGGCCCGCCAACCCACCTATGCTTTGGGTGAGAGAGAACAGCACGGCAAAACTGACCATGTACTGCGGCCCGTTTTTCAAGGCGCTCATTACGCCAATCAGCATCAGCGGCCCCATGAACATCCCGGCTGCAAACGAGAGCAGTCCCTGGCTGAGGAACATATCGTGTGGACGCGTCAGATTGGTTGCGTCGGCGTCCATGAAGCTACCCAGGCCTATCAGGACGATGGACGTCAGGATCTGCGGAATCACCGCCTTCTGACTGAACGTCAGAGCGCTGGTGCACATACCTCCCAGCAAACCTGCAAGCATGACTGCATACAACGAATGCAGTTGGTCTGCGCCCATACCAAGTGTCTGTAGTAGTCCGACGGCGCCGAAGTTCTGTTCTGAGAGGATGAAGCGCAACATCATTGCGCCCATGGCGAAACGCAAAGTCTCCAATGATCCCAGCCAGCGAGTTTGCAGCAATGGGTTCTTGCGGTTGTACTCGATGATGAAGGCAGCGGTCAGCAAAATGACCGATGCGAGCAGCGCATACCCCATCCATAGCTGGCTGTTCCACCATTGCACGCGGCCCTGGGCCAGCACCGCAGCTATCAATGCCAGCCCCGGAGCAAGTAGCGCGAAGGTTACGAAGTCCAGCGATTCAAAGATTTTGATCCGCTCTCCCGGAGGCAGTTTGAGAACGACGACGGCGGCGAGACTGCACAGCGCCAGGCCTGCTTCAAAGACGTACAGTCGATGCCAGAACAGTGGTCCCTGGAATCCGCTCTCTATGGCTTAAATCGCCATTCATTAGGACTTGCTGAGGAGGGCGGGCTTCTGTGGGGTGTCGGTGGTTCCGTAGAAGGTTTATGCGGCGTCGACGGCCAAACGCCTTGCGTGCATCCCAAGGAAGGGCGGCACTTGTCCCGGAACGCAGAAATGACACGATGGCTGGCTCCTTGCTGGCCTTGGATGTGGTTCTCATTATAAATGACAACCAACCGTTGTGTGATGAACTGGTGAGCCGGCTGGAGGAGAAAATTCCAGCGATGGCGAAAGGCACGATTAATGCGGCCTATATCAATACGCTGGCGGCCGGACTCAGTGTGATGGAAGTCATGAATGGCGTGCTCGTTGATACAACGGCCGATGGTCAGCACAAGGTTATTCGAGTGGCCAAGCCCAAGCATAAGATAGCTTCGGGCAGGATTATCAAGGTGCGCCGCTTTTGATAACGAAAGATTGAGAGGGCCCGTATCTTCACGATGTCGCCGTGCAACACGCGGGAAGTCTGACACTTCGGCAAGTCCAGCCTTCCTGCTGAGCAGGATAACCGCCAAGCTCGCCGGTGCGTTGGGTCCGCTAATCAGTGCCTGGGCTCTCAGCTTAGCCAAGCCTGTTTGATGTGTCCGGCGTTCTCGCCGATCGTGTGAAGTGCCCCTCGGACGTTGGCGCCAATATCTGTTGTACTTTGGTTTTCTACCTTCAAGGTCAGTTCCATCACCGCAGCCTCCAGGGCTAGCTTATTTTGATATAGCCGCTCAAGAACATCAGAAAGTGAATATTCGCTGGGCATCGTTTTGGCTCCAATCGAGGACTCAAGAGCGTAGCAGCGGAAGGGGTGGAAACAAAGTGCGGTTGAATAAGCGAGCGGTAGGCGATGCTCGCGCTCTGCGTGATATAGCAAGGGCGCTGGTCGCGAAGGGTATCGATCCCCGCGATCAGCGGTGCCTTGAGCGCAATGCCAAGCTGTTGAACCGCAAAACACCTCCTGAGCGTCGTAATAGCGTTGATGTGCTGCAGATCCTCGGCCCTTGGGAGAGGGGCGCGGCACCACCCGAAGATGTTGCCGTCGTGCGCTGGGGTTCAAGCAATGCTGAATCGGGTTATGCCAACACCGTCGGTCTACCGTCGCCGGGCTTGAGAACGATCGCCCGTAACACATCTGAATGCTAACTTTGTGCCCATAGACTCACACCTCTACGCCATTGCACTGACCGATGGCACCGCGTGCTCCCTTAACCCTATCTATGCATCGGGATGAGTGGAGGGCCGGAGAGGTGCATTCTGCCGTCCAGGTTAGCCAGCCACAACCGCCGGCTTAGCCGAATCCGATTCGTGACCCCGGCCGAACGCCACCAAGGGTTGGACCGAAAGATCCTGGCGCGGCGTCATGTAGTGTACAAGCAGGCGAGGGAGAAAAATCCGGAGCGCTGGCCTGGCCAGACACGCAACTGGGAGCCGATAGGCACGGTGCTGCTGAACCCAGACCGGGAGCAGCCAGCTGAGAAAAGAGCTGCATAATTAGACGGTGACGCGACAACTACCTTGAAAAACGCCGGGAATGTGAGCGTGTCGTTAGCTTCCATGCCACAAAATGCTTAGCGTGCATGGGGCAGGTTTGGTTTCGCCACGAACATCATCGGTTTTGATCCGTCAGCTTTGACTGGCAATGAGTTATTTCCTAATCGTCTGAATATCGGTCTGATTCGCTATTTTCGGCATAGTGTCCATCTACGAATTTCTTGCGCACTGCAATTGAGCGGCTAATAGCTTGTAGGAACGAACCGCAAGAAGGGTTTATTTACCGCCTTAGTCAAAAATGCGATAAAAAATGTTCGAATTAGTGCTTTTGAGTACTCGCGTGTTGTCGTACGAAAGTGACTGTCGCGGGGGCTATAGGTGCTTCTTTGACGGATGACGCATCTTGCGTGGGTAACCTATTGTTTTGTAAATATTTTTTTTATATTTTTAGGGGAGCGCTGATAATGCGTTGTTTATTAAGCAACAAACTTGAAATGTTCATGTCTCTAGTCTAAGGTCAAGAAAAACTAGAGTAGAATAGTGCGGTGGAAAAGCGTGTTTTATACTTAATGCAAATTGGATGGCGCCGTTGTCGCATGGATAATTATAAAAAATTCGTCTCCAAATTCGTCTTGCTTTTCAGTCGTTTTGCCGTGCTTATGTGCATATTGCTATGCATTAGTTTTGTTACCTTGCAAGCTAAGGATTACGGTGGGATGGAGCAGCAGCGCATCAGCGAAGTGTTTGCAGGTAATGTAGATATTTCCGCGCCGGTGGATGAGTTTAAGGTGCGCGTCGTAAAGTCTGAAGGAAAAATCAAAGGTTACGTATTCCAAAGCCAAGATGTCGTAGATATACCCGCATATTCGGGTAAACCCATTAATATGCAGGTCATTCTTGACACTCAAGGCGTAATACTGGATGCATATGTATTGGAGCACCATGAACCAATTCTGTTAATCGGAATTCCAGTGGCGAAGCTCCACGCATTTGACGATAAATACAAGGGCATCAAAGCTGATCGACGGGTAGTCGTGGGTCGTTCCAGCGATCCAGAGACGGTGACAGTTGACGGGATCGCCGGAGCCACAGTAACCGCCATGGTGGTGAATGAAATCATCATGCGTGCGGCACATAAAGTGGCGGTGTCGTTGCAACTGATCGAGGACAACAGCGGCGTTAAGCAGAAACCTGCTGCCGTGCGTGAAGATTTTTTTAAGCCTGCCACCTGGGAGCAACTGACCGGCAACGGCGCAATCCGCCGGTTAAGCCTAACCCGCGGTCAAGTCGACGCTGCATTCAAGGGTACTGAGGCCGAGGGGGTTGACAATGCTCCGCCCGGACAGGAAGACGATACTTTCATAGAACTATACACCGCCGATCTGAACCCACCCGCCATTGGTCGAAACCTGCTGGGCGATAATCAATATCGCTTCTTGATGCAAGACCTCAAGCCAGGTGAGCACGCCATCGTAGTGCTAGGTCGTGGCCTCTATTCCTACAAGGGCTCCGGTTATGTGCGAGGAGGAATTTTCGATAGGGTGCAATTGCGTCAGTTCGGCAACATCATCAGCTTTCGCGACATGGACCATCAACGTTTGTCCGACGTGTTCGCAACGGGCATGCCCGAGTTCAATGAAATGTCCATTTTCATTGTTCGTGAGCCCGTCCGGTTCGATCCAGGATCGCCCTGGACCTTGGAATTGCTGGTGCGTCGCCAGACCGGCGCTGTCGGTGGTACCTTCAGCAGCTTCGAACTGCCTTACCAATTGCCAGAACAATACCTTTTGCGTCCGCCACCCACCGCTCAAGAGCTGGAGGCTATCGAGGTTGCCAATAGACCGACATGGGTCAATATCTGGTATCAGAAAGCCTTTCAGATCGGGGTTCTTTGCACGGCTCTGGCTGTATTGATGATTATCTTGTTCCTGCAAGATACCTTCACCAAGTACCCGCGTTTTCTCCACTGGTTGCGTCGGGCTTACCTGATGTTCACCGTCGTGTTCATCGGCTGGTATGCACTGGGGCAGATTTCTGTGGTTAATGTACTGACCTTCGCCCATGCTCTGTTCGATAACTTCCGTTGGGAATTGTTTCTTACCGACCCGATTGTGTTCATTCTTTGGACGTTCACCGCCGCCAGTATTCTGCTGTGGGGAAGAGGAGTTTTCTGTGGTTGGTTGTGTCCCTTCGGCGCGTTGCAAGAGTTGATCAACGAAGCCTCCCGCAAGCTGAAGATTCCCCAATATGAGCTGCCTTTTGCATTACATGAGCGCCTATGGGCGGTGAAGTACATCGTTTTGTTAGTGCTGTTCGGCATCTCGCTTGAGTCGATGACTACCGCCGAGCAATTTGCTGAGGTGGAGCCGTTCAAGACCGCCATCACCCTAAAGTTCGACCGCCAATGGTGGTTTGTGGCTTACGCAGGGGGGCTGCTGATCATCAACATTTTTACCCGCAAGATCTATTGCCGCTACGTCTGCCCGTTGGGCGCTGCATTGGCCATTCCTAGCAAGCTGCGTCTGTTCGACTGGCTTAAACGACGCAAGGAATGCGGCTCGCCCTGCCAACTATGCGCCAAGGAATGTGAAATCCAGGCGATTCACCCGGACGGTCATATCAACGTCAACGAGTGTCATTACTGTCTGGATTGCCAGATGACTTACCACAACGAAAACAAATGCCCGCCGTTGGTGCTCAAGAATAAGCGCAAGACGCGGGACAAACCGGCGCCGGTGCCAGAACACACTGAGTTGATTCCGGTGGTGCAGGTATTCAAGCCATGAATATCTAAGCTGGACGAAACATTGCGATTCTTGTTTTTTCACCCGCATCCAATGGAGCAGCAACCATGACTGACAACAAAACGAATGCTGATCATGAACCTAAGGAGGCAACGCAGGAATTTAAATCGCCCGGCCTTAGCCGTCGCGGTTTTCTCGGTACCAGTGCGCTTGCCAGCGCTTCGCTAGCCGGTGCATCGGCACTTGGCAGCGTGGTCTTCACCCGCGAATCCTGGGCGGCTGCGGCTAAGGATGCGCAGTCGAAAATTCACGTGGCGCCGGGTGAACTGGACCAGTATTACGGTTTCTGGAGCGGCGGCCATCAGGGCGAAGTGCGGATCATGGGGGTTCCATCGATGCGCGAGTTGTTACGCATACCGGTATTCAACGTCGACTCTGCCACCGGTTGGGGGCTGACCAACGAAAGCAAGCGGATACTGGGTGATAGCGCAAGATTCATGAATGGCGATTGCCACCATCCACACTTGTCCATGACTGACGGTAAGTACGACGGCAAGTACCTGTTCATCAATGACAAGGCCAACTCCCGGATCGCGCGCATTCGCCTAGACATTATGAAGTGCGACAAGATGCTTACTGTGCCCAACGTACAGGCGATCCATGGCCTACGGCTGCAAAAGGTGCCCCATACTCAGTATGTGTTCGCCAACGCTGAGTTCGTTATTCCGCATCCCAACGACGGTAGCACCTTCGACTTGCAGGATAAGAACAGCTTCACAATGTTCAACGCTGTCGATGCCGAGAAAATGGAGATGGCCTTCCAGGTGATCGTCGACGGCAACCTGGACAACACCGACGCTGACTACACCGGCAAATACGCCGCCAGCACCTGCTACAACTCCGAGAAGGCCTACGACCTGGGCGGTATGATGCGCAACGAGCGCGACTGGGTGGTGGTGTTCAACATCCCTCGCATCGAAGCGGCGATCAAGGCCGGCAAGTTCATCACCCTGGACGGTTCTAAGGTCCCTGTGGTGGATGGGCGCAAAAGCGACGGCAAGGATTCTGAATTTACCCGCTATATCCCTGTGCCGAAAAATCCTCATGGGCTCAATACCTCGCCTGACGGCAAATATTTCATCGCCAACGGCAAGCTCTCGCCTACATGCACAATCATTGCAACTGCCAAGCTCGACGATTTATTTGATGACAAGCTCAAAGACCCACGGGACGTGGTAGTCGGTGAGCCTGAACTGGGACTGGGGCCGTTGCACACCACCTTCGACGGCCGCGGTAACGCCTATACCACCTTGTTTATCGATAGCCAGGTAGTGAAATGGAACATGGAAGAGGCGATCCGCGCCTACAAGGGAGAGAAGGTCAACTACATTAAGCAAAAACTCGACGTGCAGTACCAACCCGGACATAACCACGCGTCGCTGACCGAAACCCGTGAGGCCGACGGCCAGTGGCTGGTGGTACTCAGCAAGTTTTCCAAGGATCGCTTTCTGTCGACCGGTCCGCTGCACCCGGAAAACGACCAGTTGATCGATATTTCCGGTGACGAGATGAAGCTGGTGCACGACGGCCCGGCCTTCGCTGAACCACATGACTGCGTCATGGCCCGTCGAGATCAGATCAAGACTAAAAAGATCTGGGACCGCAACGATCCGTTTTTTGCAGAAACCGTGGCTATCGCTGCGAAGGACGGAATTAAACTGGAGACTGATAACAAGGTTGTCCGAGAGGGCACGAAAGTTCGTGTCTATATGACTTCTATGGCCCCTGCCTATGGAATGCAAGAATTTACCGTAAAACAAGGCGATGAGGTTACTGTGACGATAACTAATATCGATAAGATTGAGGATGTCTCTCACGGCTTTGTCATGACTAATCATGGTGTAAGTATGGAGATTAGCCCGCAACAAACATCGTCGATAACTTTCATTGCTGACAAGCCCGGTCTGCATTGGTACTACTGCAGTTGGTTCTGTCATGCACTGCACATGGAAATGGTTGGGCGTATGAAAGTCGAGCGAGTTTAACGGCCCCCCGCGCTGCCAAGAAGGAAAATGCAGTGTCTAGGCATCTCTTGTTCAAGATGCGATGGGCGTTAACTCTATTTTCATTGATGTTAACGTCCCTCGCATATTCGTCGCCTCGGCCCATCACTGAATTGTTAATGCATGCAGAGGGCGCCAACCGCTGGAGACTTCCTTTAGGAGAATACAAAGGCCAATTTACTATTGAGCAATCTATGCAGATAGTTTGTGATAAAGGTGCGGTCTTTGACGCTGAAGGTGCTGGGAACGCGCTTTTTATCAGTGCGCCCGATGTGCGCGTCGAAGGCTGTACTTTGCTTAACTGGGGGCGCGATATGACAGCGATGAACGCTGCGATTTTCATCGGCCCTCAAGCGACAGGCGCGATGATACGCAACAATACAATGAACGGGCCGGGATTTGGTATATGGGTGGATAGGGCGCATGACGTTAGCCTGATTGACAACGATATTGAAGGCGACCCGAGCATTCGCTCCCAAGACCGCGGCAATGGGATTCATCTGTATGCCGTGCACGGCGCCAAGGTTATCGGTAATCACGTGCGACAGACCCGGGACGGGATCTACATCGATACCTCGAATGGCAACCTGCTGCAGGGCAATACTTTGGAAGACCTGCGCTATGGCGTGCACTACATGTACGCCAACGACAACCAGTTGCTGGGCAATACCACCCGCCGCACACGCACCGGTTATGCCTTGATGCAGAGCCGCAAGCTGACGGTGATTGGCAATCGCTCCGAGCAGGACGAAGGCTATGGCATCCTCATGAACTACATCACCTATTCCGAGCTGCGCGACAACTTCGTCAGCGACGTGCGCAGTGGTTCCGCCGATGGCGGTATGGTCAGCGGTGCCGAAGGCAAGGCGCTGTTCATCTACAACTCGCTGTTCAATGTCATCGAACACAACCACTTCGAGCGCAGTGCCGTGGGCATTCACCTCACCGCAGGCTCCGAAGACAACCGTATCGCCGACAACGCCTTCGTCGACAACCAGCAGCAGGTCAAATACGTTGCCACCCGCTTGCAGGAGTGGTCGGCCGACGGTCACGGCAATTACTGGAGTGATTACCTGGGCTGGGATCGCAATAACGATGCGATTGGCGACGTGATCTATGAGCCCAATGACAATGTGGACCGCCTGCTCTGGTTGTACCCGCAGGTCCGTCTGCTGATGAATAGCCCGAGCATTCAACTGCTGCGCTGGGTGCAGCAAAGTTTCCCGGTGACCAAGTCGCCAGGGGTCAAGGACAGCTATCCGTTGATGAATCTTCCGACCATGCCCCAGACACAGCAGCCGAACTTATGAACGCAGTCGACATTGAAGGGGTTAGCCAGCGCTACGGCAGCATGACCGTGCTGCACGATCTGACCCTGAGTCTGGGCGAAGGCGAGGTGCTGGGCTTGTTTGGCCACAACGGTGCGGGCAAGACCACGGTGATGAAATTGATCCTTGGCCTGCTCAAGGCCAGCGCCGGCCAGGTGCACGTACTGGGCTGCCGACCCGCACAAGCCGACGTGCGTCGCCAACTCGGTTACCTGCCGGAAAACGTGACGTTCTACCCACAACTCAGTGGTCGCGAGACCCTGCGCTATTTCGCCCGCCTCAAGGGCGCCGCGTTGACACAAGTGGACGAGCTACTGGAGCAGGTCGGTCTTGCCGGCGCCGCAGACCGTCGGGTGAAAACCTACTCCAAAGGCATGCGCCAGCGTCTAGGGCTGGCCCAGGCGGTTCTCGGTGAACCTCGCCTGTTGCTGTTGGACGAACCCACGGTGGGTCTTGACCCTATCGCCACCCAAGAACTTTACCTGTTGATCGACCGTCTGCGCCAACAGGGCGCGAGCATCATCCTCTGTTCCCATGTGTTGGCAGGTGTCGAAGTGCATATCAACCGTGCGGCCATCCTGGCCAATGGCTGCTTACAGGCGATCGGGAGTCTGTCCAGACTGCGAGAAGACGCCGACTTGC
This sequence comes from Pseudomonas sp. GW704-F2, assembly GCF_059423025.1. Classification (NCBI taxonomy): domain Bacteria; kingdom Pseudomonadati; phylum Pseudomonadota; class Gammaproteobacteria; order Pseudomonadales; family Pseudomonadaceae; genus Pseudomonas; species Pseudomonas sp. GW704-F2. The sequence goes on from NZ_JBWKXO010000009.1 coordinate 100,866, forward strand.
CGGCGCGAATCCGGGCCAGTGGTCTTTGCCGACGCGAGCAATGGTTGCAGCGCTGGAATGCCGCCGGGCACACCGCCACAGCGGTGGGCGGCAACGGGATCGAGGTGATGGCCGTCAATGGCTACAAAGTTGATCTACTGCGCCAGTTGTTCCACGAGGATCAACCGCAGGACATCGAGATACTGCAACCGTCCCTTGAGGACCTTTACGGCTATTACATGAGCCATGCAAGCGCCGCCACTGAAGGCACTCATTCATGACGCAGATTTGGAATATCGCCGCCAAGGAGTTCAGCGACGGCCTGCGTAACCGCTGGCTGCTGGCAATCAGTCTGTTGTTCGCCGTTCTGGCGGTGGGGATCGCCTGGCTTGGCGCGGCGGCCTCCGGGCAAGTGGGCTTTACCTCGATTCCGGCAACCATTGCCAGCCTCGCCAGCCTGGCGACGTTCCTGATGCCATTGATTGCGCTGCTGCTGGCCTACGATGCCATTGTCGGGGAGGAGGAGGGTGGCACGCTGATGCTGCTGCTGACCTACCCGCTGGGTCGTGGCCAGATCCTGTTGGGCAAGTTTGTCGGTCATGGCCTGATTCTGGCCTTGGCCACCCTGATTGGATTTGGTTGCGCCGCAGTGGCCATCGCCTTGCTGGTCGATGACGTCGAGTTGGGGCTGCTGCTCTGGGCGTTCGGTCGCTTCATGGTGTCTTCCACGCTACTGGGTTGGGTCTTCGTGGCGCTGGCTTATGTCTTGAGCAGCAAGGCCAGCGAGAAATCCAGCGCCGCCGGGATGGCATTGGGCGTGTGGTTTCTCTTCGTATTGGTATTCGACCTGGCACTGTTGGCGTTGCTCGTGCTCAGCAAGGGCCGGTTCAACCCGGACCTCTTACCGTGGCTTCTGCTGCTCAACCCCACCGATATCTATCGCCTGATCAATCTCTCTGGTTTCGAGGGCAGCGGTAATGCCATCGGTCTCATGGCATTGAGCAGTGATTTACCGGTGTCGATTTCGGTGCTCTGGCTCTGCTTGTTGCTCTGGGTCGGCGCTTTGCTGTTGCTGGCTTATTGGATGTTTCGCCGTCGGCTGACTTGATTCATTACGCTCGAGGCTATTGCGATGAACACTCTGTACCTGATCGGAACCCGTGCCCTGGTCATCATTATCTGTTTGGGGTTGGCGGCTTGTAATGATCGCGCAGAAGAAAAGCAAACCCTTGCGCCGGTGGCTTTCCATCAGAGCGACGAGTGTCATGTCTGCGGCATGGTGATCGCCGACTTCCCGGGCCCCAAGGGTGAAGTCGTGGCAAAAGGTTCAGTCAAGAAGTTCTGTTCCACCGCAGAAATGCTTGGATGGTGGCTTCAGCCAGAGAATCACCTCACTGAGGCGAAACTGTATGTGCACGACATGGGTAAAAGTGCCTGGGAGAAACCCGACGACCATTACTTGATTGATGCCACCCAAGCCTACTACGTCGTCGGGACCCGGCTCAAAGGTTCCATGGGCGTGGTCCTTGCGTCATTTTCCGAGGAGGCCGCCGCGCGCAAGCTGGCCAGCGAGCAGGGCGGCAGAGTATTGCGATTTGAAGACATCGATTTAACGCTTTTACAGCAAACGCCTGCGCTGTAACTGAGCCGCTTCCCTGAGTAGGGCTGTCTGAGGAACTTACCGAACCGACTCGCAGAAGAGAGCTGGACCCACTTCTGCGATTTTATTGGCGGTCGGATTGCGGTACCTTGCTTTAGCAAAAATTATTTGAGCGTCAAGATCCAGTCCGCCAACGTTTTCGCTTCTTCGTCTGTTACTTGGTTGGCCGGCATTGGCGCGGCGCCCCATTTTCCGGAGCTACCTTCCTTGATGCTTTTTACCAGGGTGGCCGAGGCATCAGCTTGTCCGGCATATTTAGCTGCGATCTCCTTATAACTAGGCCCGACTAGTCTCGCTTCGATCATGTGGCAGCCTACGCAGGGTTTGCTCTTGAACAGTGCTTCACCATCAACGGCTTGGGCTGGTTGAAGGTTCAGCAAAGTGCCGAAGATAAAAAGATGCATAAGTTTTTTCTTCATTTTTTATTTCCTCATCTGGGTGTGCTTTGCTAGTACCGCTTGTCAGTAATCTGTTCCGTTTTTTATCAATCAATACAGCATTCGCGCCGGTAAGCTTCGGATGCAGTGGAAAGTGTAGTTGAGGTTCCGAGATTTTCAAAAACTTCTGTCGGGATTTTCTGAGATATCGACTGCGGCATTCACTGAAGTATTTATGGTGTGATCGCTGCAATTGGTCGTTCAGATATGTGACATTTTAGCGAAACTCGATGTTCGGTACGATTTGTTAGTATTGTAAATGCCGCCCAAATTCACCATCCAGGATCTGGGCTTTTTCAGAAAAATATGCTTATAATTCAGTGGCTTGGATGCTAGCGTAACTCGAATTTCGCTTCGAATTTTGCGCTGAAAGTTCGGAGTTGTTCAAAAGGTTGTAATCAATGGCGTATGGTATAAATTCCAATTTTGCAGCTGTTTTTTATTTAAGGAGCTAAAATCCAGGCGAGCGCAGGGTGTTGAATTCAATGGCTGGTGTAATGACAGGAGTGATCAATTGCTGATAGGAGTTCTCCCATTGAACCCAACTGTTTTTTTTTTCACGCCATCTGAATTAACTGAAGGAGAAATGCATGGCGGTGGTATACGCTAGGCTCAATTAGCCGAGATGATCTATTGTTATTTTTCGAAGCCGATCTGGTGATTGCCACGCTGGTTTTCCTGGGTGCTGGATGGCGGACCGACTATCATGGTCGAAGACGGCAGGGGCCGCCATACGCCACGCCAGCACCTTACTGATGCGCGAAGCCAGCAGGAATAGTCTGCTATTGTTGATTTCCGATGGCAAACCTATGATATCGATCGATATGAGGGTCGTTATGGTGTAGAAGACATGCGCCAGGCAGTCACCGAAGCTGATTTGCAAGGCATCTATTCCTTCTGTTTGACTATCGACAGGCAAGCAGCAAACTATCCGCCTGCGGTATTTGGCGCGTCAATACGCCTTATTGCCCAGACCCGAGTTGTTGCCCGGCGTGTTGCTGAAGTGGATCAAAAGGCTGGTGATGGCTTGAGCTTCCACAATTCGCCTTCTCTTTGGAGAATCCTTTTATGCCTAGAGACAAGACCCCATCGTCGGTTGTTGCACAACAACTTCAGATGACGCTTTCGAGATGGGACGCTGAAGACACATCAAAAGCTTTTCCCACCCAAGGCACTCATGAGCTTCCCGAATTATCAAATACCGAGTTGGTTCACCTTCGTGTTCGTGTGATTGCTCTGGAAAATCTGGTTATCGCGTTGCTCGCCCAAGGGACGGATCAACAGCTTACGGTCGCCCGGGAAATGGCTGGCTACATTAGGCCTAGACCGGGTTTTACCCAGCACCCTTTGACGATTCATGCCGCATCCCAAATGGTCAACAGCGTCGACCGTGCAGTGAGATTTCGAAAGCTGTCGGAAATATGAGCACTGAGCGGCCTGGCCTGCGCGACAAAGCTTGCCCTGCATTCAAAGATTAGGTTTAGAAGTTATTGTGTGCGTCACCAATGGAATCAGGAAAGGCGCAGTCATGAAGTCATCTCCCCACTGACGGGAAACTCAGTCATGAGCCGAAAACCGCCTGCCATGAAAAACCTTGGCGGGCGTCTCTCGTTCACGCTGATACCAGTCGTTTGATCCAGTCCAGCAGCACCCTGGGTAGCAACTCGGGTCTGTGCAACAAGGCATATTGCCGCGAGCCGAATACCGCTGGCAGGTAGTTCGCCGCCTGGCGATCGATAGTCAAACAGAAGGGATAGATGCCTTGGAGCTTGGCTTCGGTTACGGCCTGACGCATGTCTTCGACGCCGTAGCGGCCTTCATACTGGTCAACATCGTTGGGCTTGCCATCGGAGATCAGCAATAAGAGACGGTGCGTGGCAGCTTCGCGCATCAGCAACGTGCTGGCGTGGCGCAGGGCGGCGCCGGCCCGGGTGTAGCGTTCCGGTTCGAGAGCCGCGATGCGCCGACCGACTTCAAGGCTGTAACGCTCATCGAAGGTTTTCAGAGTTCGGATCGTGACCCGCTGCGGCCCTTCGCCGGAAAACGCCATCACACTATAGGGCTCGCCCAGGCTCTCTAGCGCCAGGCAGACCAGCAGCAACGCTTCGCGCTCGACATCAATGACCCGACGATGGCAGGACAGCCAGCTGTCGGTGGAGCCGCTGACGTCGATCAGCAACATGATCGCCATGTTGCGACGGCCACGACGCTGGGTCAGATACACCGCTTGCGGCATGCTCAGGCCAGCGCGGGCCTCGGCGCAAGCGTCGATATACGCTTCCAGATCGATTTCGTCGCCGTCCCATTGTTTGCGTAGCCTGACGCGTTGGGCCCGCAGACTTTCGAATTGCCGACGGATGGCATCCAGCACCGGACGATGAGCATCAAGGGTTCGCTCAACCCATTGCTGCGGACCTTCCCGAACAGGACTCAGTTGCAGGGTCGCCCCCGGATCACGGTACACCTGGTGGTGATAATCCCACTCGGGATAGCTGATCGTGTGGGTTGCGAGGTCCTGTGCACGGTGCTGAAATCGGGTCCGTGGCGGGTCGAGGGACAGCAGCACTTCTTTCGGGCGACCTGCCGTCACCACCAGCCGGGCTTCGTTGAGTTCGGACAAAGACTCAGCGAAATCAGCCGCAGGGGTATCGGTATCCCGGTCGGTCGGGCGCTGCATGCCCATGGGGTCTTCGGCTTTTTCCAGCGGTTCGGCGGGTTGCACCATCCATAGGCCTTGTTCCTGATCGTCCTCATCGGCACAGGCCTCGCGCGCAGTGGGCTGACGTGTGAGGCGGGCACTGCGTGGCAGGGCATCGTCGGTGTCGATTTCACCGGGCGAGGGCGACACTTCCTCACCGGCCGACGGTTCGCGCAGGTCGCCGGTCCAGGCATCAAGGAGAAGCCTGTCTGCGCCGAGCCCGTGAGATTCTTCGCAGAGGAGGAGACGTTGCGCGAGTGCTTCTGACAGTTGCAGCGAATCGGCGGTGTGGGTGGGGGGCGCCAACTCTTCCAGAGGCGCGCCGCATTCACTGTTCAGCAGTAAACGCAGGAAGTTTTCCAGGGGGTGTCGCTGGCTGGGAAAGGCGTGAAGCGGTGGGCGGGTCGCCAGGGCATGCTGGCGCAAGTCATGGATCGAGGGCGCCAATCCCGGCAACAGGCGTATCAAATCCGCATCAGCCGCCCAAGCTTCGAGAAGTAGATAGACGCTGCGCTGCATCGGGTTGTCGAGGGCTGACAGGGCATTGGCGCTGCCTCGTTGGGCGCGCATCGCCTGTTGCAAGGCCAGGGCTCTATAGCACTCCAGGGTGAGCGGATTCTCGCTGCTTCCCAAATCCTGCGGTAGCCATATAGTCACGCCATCGGTCGCTGGGACGGCGCTTTGCTGACACGGCTTTTCGTGACGCACAAAAAGCTTCTTCAGCAGCGTAGGGGGCGAGGGCGGTTGCGCGACGCGCAGCGAATAGTGGGTGTTGAACACTGCCTTGATCAGCAAGTCGAGGTGTTGTGCGACATCCCCGAGGGTGACGATTTTTTCAGTTTCCGAGGGGGGGCGGTGACGACGCCACAACGCCTGTGCATACACCGTCGCGTGGCGTGCAACATCGGTAATGAGGTCCTCGGCTTCGGCCATTTAGATAAATGTCAGGTCGACGAGGTCGCGCATGGCAGCGACCAGTACCGCGTCGTCGGACAGCGGCGAGATCAATGCGACCCGACAGGCGATGGGCGCAGCAATGCCGCTGGTAATCAGTCGCGCAGTGGCAATCAACAGACGGGTACTGGGGACTTCCGCCAGGCCCCGGTCCTGCAGGGCGCGTAGTCGCTGGGCGAGGGTGACCAGCGCGTGGGCGATGGCGTAGTCGGTTCCACCTTCATGGATGACAATGGCGATTTCGCGCTCGGCCGGCGGGAAATCGAAATCCAGCGCCACAAAGCGCTGTCGAGTGCTCGGCTTCAAATCCTTGAGTATTCGTTGGTAGCCGGGGTTGTAGGACACCACCAATTGAAAGTGTGGCGAGGCTTCAACGATTTCGCCAATTTTGTCCAGGGGCAGAATGCGTCGGTGGTCGGTCAGCGGGTGCAGGACGACAATGGTGTCTTGCCGCGCTTCGACCACCTCATCCAAGTAACAGATAGCGCCTTCGCGCACCGCCCGGGTCAGCGGGCCTTCCGTCCAATGGGTACCTTGGTGACCGATCAGGAAACGCCCGACCAGGTCGCTGGCACTCAAGTCGTCATGGCAGGAAATAGTGATCAGCGGGCGCTTGAGACGCCAGGCCATGTGTTCGACAAAACGGGTCTTGCCACACCCGGTGGGTCCTTTGAGCATGACAGCCAGCTGCTGTGCATGGCATTGATCGAAGATCGCCACCTCGTCGCCGCTGGGCTGGTAATAGGGTTCAGCTTGCGGCGATGCGGGTTCTGCGGCCGACAGGTTCTGCTGCATTCGTGAACGATCAATCACAACGCTGCGCCCGACGCACGAGGCACCAGAACCGGATCGGATTCATCGACATTGAATTGCGGCGCATGGCGGAAAAAATCGAAGATAAACAGCCCGACACCCAGGCTGAACATCGACGCCGTCGCCACCAGCATCAGGAAATGCACCTGAATCTTCAACTGCACATCCAGATAGCCCATGCCAAGAATGCGTTCCAGGTACACCTGAGCAATGCCCGCAGTGGCAAATGACAGGGTCATGCCGAACATCCCTCCCAACTGCAGCCAAAATGCCCAATAACCGATACTGCTTTCTTCCACGGGACGACGGGTCATGCCTGGAAGTGCGTAGGTGATCATCGCCAGGACTATCATGGCATAGGCCCCATAGAAGGCCGCATGGCCGTGCATTGCGGTAATCAGGGTGCCATGGGTCCATTTGTTGACGTCGGGGAAGGTATGAGCCAGACCGAGGAGGCCAGCGCCAAACATGGTGAACAGGGCGCTGCCCATGGTCCAGTGCAAGGCCAGTTTATTGGGATGAGAGAGGCCGGAGCGGCGCATTGCGTTGTAAGCGTAGATCGCCATACCGACCAGCGCCATAGGCTCAAGTGCACTGAAGAAACCGCCCAATGGAAGCCAGTAATGGGGGACGCCGATCCAGTAATAATGGTGGGCGGTGCCAAGGATACCGGCAATGAACACCAGGCCGACAATCACGTACAGCCACTTCTCCATGACCTCGCGATCAGCACCGGACAGTCTGATCAGCAGATAGGCCAGAAAGCCGCCCTGGATCATTTCCCAGACACCTTCGACCCACAGGTGAATCGTCCACCAGCGGTAGTAGATCGATACCACGTAGTTTTCATAGTGCAGCAGCGCCGGCAGATAAAGCACGGCGGCACTGGCCAGCCCCAACAAAAGAACGCCTTCGGTGGCAGTGAAGCGCCCGGCTTTCTTGATGGTCATGCCGATGTTGTAGAGAAACATCAGCATGCAGATCACGATCACGATCTTGTGCGGCAGCGGTTGTTCGAGCAATTTGTTCCCGGTGCCATAACCGAACAGATAGCCCAGCACGGCGGTGACGCCCATGGCCGTCCACAACCCGAGCTGGATATACGCCAGTTTGGTGCTGTGCAACTCGCCACGGGACTCGTCCGGCACCATCCAGTAGGTTGCCCCCATGAACCCGGTCAGCACCCAGACGATCAACAGATTGGTGTGTATCGCCTTGGTGACATCAAAGGGCAACACGTCCAGCAGGGGATCCGGTCCGAGGTATTTAGCCGCCGAGAGCAAGCCGAATACCAGTTGCAGACCGAATAGCGCCATGGCGACGGCGAAGTACCAGTAAGCGACGGATTGAGATCTGTAACGCATGGTCATCCCCTTTGATTACTGGAACGACGCCAGATAGGCGACCAGTTGATCGATCTGTTCGGGCGTTAGCGATTTGGCGAAGGTGTCCGGCATGAAAGACATGCCATTGGCGGAATACATGTCGCCCGGATGCAGGTACGCGCTTGGCGTGACGATGGATTCGCGGATGAAGCCTTCGACGTCCTTGGCCTTGCCCTTGTAGTCAGGCGAGGCAATGACCTGTTTGGCCCGAGCAGCCAACCCGGCCAGTGTCGGTCCGGCGAGATTGACTCCCGGTGCAATCGAATGACAAGCGCTGCACACCGGTGTGGCCGTGGTTCGAAACAGCGCCTCGCCCAGGGCGATCGGGTCTTCCTTGTCGGACACCGGGCGTGCGGCGGGTGGCTGGTTGCCACCGGCGACATTCTGTTGCGCAACGGTGAGGTCCATGCCGGGAATCGACGTGCCGGTCACCAGGATCGGCCGCGGCGGCCAGCCTTGATTGTCGACCTTGCTCACCCAATCCATAAAGGCGATCAACGCCGCGATTTCTTCGTCGTTGAGTTTTAGGTTCGGCATCAACCGGCGATGACGTTGCTCGTCATAAAACTTTGAGGGGTCTTTGAGGAACGCGGTGAGATAGGGGGTGCCGCGCTGCTGGGTGATTTTCGTAAGGTCCGGAGCGTAATACGCGCCTTCACCAAACAACGTATGGCAATTGATGCAATTGTATTCATGCCATACATCCTTGCCGCGAGTGACTTCTGGCGTGATCTGTTGAGCGTTGGTCAATTTTGGAAACTGCCGGTGACTATCAACCGTCATGCCAAGAAACACAATGGCGGCGATGGCCGTCGATATCAGCGCGAACGAGCGTGTCTGGCGTTTGTTCATTGCGAACTCCCTAGACGCCGATACCCGTCCAATAGGTGATGCCGATAACGCTGGCATAAACGACCGCGCTGGCCATCAGCACGAGCACGGCATAGCTGACTATCTTCAAAGCTTTTTGCACGGCTGCATCCCGAGTAGAAAGTGCAGTTGGAAAGTTCTTGGAAAAGCGCTCTGCCGGTTGGGTATTATTAACGATACCAAGCGCTGCATATTTGAGTGTGGTGGTTCAAGTTGTGAGAATGAATGATCTTGAGGGTAGTAGGCTTTGCATGGCTGTCAAGAAATTCTATGAAATTTTAACAAGTCGTAGTGACGGATACATAGAAGAAATTGAAATAATCAGGTGAAGCAAATGATCAGCATATCTCTATTGAGGGCGGAGGCGCATGGCATTCAGTCATGGTCAACCGTAAGCTCGATGGCTTCATGATATTTTGAGATCGGTATTTCGTCTCTTTTCATGATCCGGGATTCAAATTTCCGATCTAGATAGAGTCGATCGAGTAATCAAGGGCGGCGCAGCTCGAAAAAGTCCGAACGGTGGGAATCCATTTAGGAATCTGATCAAACATCGAATCGTTAATGATAGATATCAAAAACGACTTAAAAAGGCCCACAAGCGGGCCTAAAAAGGGGGGGCTATTAGTCGCATGAAACTGTTCCGGCTTCTTACTCCTCAACTGCCACCAGTCGCGCACCTTTACGCGTGACCTGCTGCCCGACTTCAAATCTGGCATTGGGTGAGCGCACTGTACTAGTCTCACCTTGTGTGTTTTTTACTTGATAAGCGGTTTCAGATTTACCAATCCCTGTTTGCACCGCACTGCCTGCGAAAAAACCGCCAGCTGCGCCGACTAATGCACCAATCGGCCCCCCTACCGCGCCAACCATCATTCCGGTCAAGGCGCCGAAACCCTTGCCGGCAGTTGTGTCGGGGACTTCACGGATTATCTGGTCTGCCAGGCATAGCGGAGACAGTAGAGTACACAGGGTAAAACTGAGCGCGATTGAACGAGTCATGACATTGTCCCTTTGGGGTTTGCGTTAAGTTCAATACTCAATACACAAAACGGGCCAAGAATTTTATTCAACAATATCAATTAGTTAAGTATTTGAATGGTCATTACGACCTAGTCCGGAAAGGGTCATAATGACAAAACAATAGTCAATATGACTTCTCGACTGGTGGCTTATTCGGCGCCAGCTTACGGGACAGACGGTGAAGCGCCGCTAATAGACAATCCACCTCCTGAGAAGGTGCGACGCATCGGCGCGGGCAACAAGGGAGCAGCAGTAGAACTGCAATCATGGCGGCTACCGAGATTCCAGAGTTGTCGGGTGCCGAATCAGTCTGCCTTCAAAGCCGAGCTCTTGCCTTGGAAAAAGCTAGTAATCAAAGAGAGGGTAGTCCGCTACGATTCTGCGATGACAACGCCACCAGACGGCCTCCCACATAGGATCGCATCGCTGGTCCTGACTGAGTTCTTGCAAACGCAAAAAAGCCTGTTCAAATTCTTCGGACGATGCATGGTCGCCATAGTTATGAAAACGTTATCTGATCCAGAGTCCATTAGTGTGGGCGCGGTTCGGATATGTAAGTTGCTGCAACTTGAATATTGCCTCGGTCCAACAATACCAAAAGTGCTAACTATGACAATGAACATCGGGGGGTTGGCGCGGAAATTTCGGTCATGGTCAATAAATAATTTATTCAAATCTGTATTTTAGACGAAAGGCGATAAAATCAGGCATGAATACCTGTCAGGAGAGGTTTTCGTGCAATGACGAAAAATATATCGACCTGTTGGAAGATGACTATTTATCTACTGGATAATCTCTTAAATAAATATTGAACCACGGGTGCTGATAATTGGCTTGACCCGTTTATAGAATATGATTGCTATTTTCGTGAGTAAGGGGGAGTGTTGATCACATAATTCAGTTAAGAGCGATTGAGCATAACCGTTACTCGACGGGTGTTTTTTCAGAGGTCGATCGCTCAGCGAACCCATGCGTGCTTCCAAACTCCCAATGCCCGGTGTCCGGCGGCCATTTCACTATGGGCTGATTATTTTGTTGTGCTTGGTGTTCGATGGTTTTTTCGGATTACAGGCGAAGGACTATGGCGGGTTCGAGCAGCAGCGTGTAGAAACCATATTTCCCGGTAGCGATGGACTTTCCGAGCCTGACGGCGAGTTTAAGGTTCGCACCATGCGCACCGGCAAAGAGGTGCTCGGTTACGTGTTTCAGAGTCAGAACGTGGTAGATATTCCGGCTTACTCGGGCAACCGATCAACATGCAGGTCATCCTCGATACCCACGGCGTCATCCAGGATGCCTACGTGCTGGAGCACCATGAGCCGATTTTGCTGATCGGCATTCCCGTGGAAAAGCTTCATGCCTTCGATGCCAAATACAAAGGGGTCAAGGCCGACCGAAGGGTGGTCGTTGGCCGGTCCCGTGTGGTTAATTGCCGCCCGTGGATAATTAACTGATGCTTGCTAAGTGTGTCGTGTTCGCAACTCCCGGGGTTGAGCGCTGATTATTTATCTTCATGGCTCTTCCTTTAAGTTGTGTTGTGTAAGTCGCTAAAATATATTGAATTAAAATAGGGCGTGGAGGGTATGCTGGACGTCAGCAAAGCCCTGTGTACGCTCGGCACTATATCCGCGGTGATTGAATTAAAATAGCTTCTCGAAAGAAAGAAAACATCATTGAGGTATGGCTTTGCTGAAATGATTGATGTTCTGACGATGAGGAGCTCGGAGTCAATCGTATCACCACCCACCTGCCACCCTATTCCTCCCGTAGGATTGAGGGCCCTGGTCATTTGGGGTTAAAAAGGGAGCAGCAGGGGGTAGGCAATGGCATTAAGATGACCTAGGAAGAGAAAACCCGAAACCAATACCGCGTTGATCGACCACGCCACTGTGAGGAAACGAGCGATCTGACCGTAGAGGGGGTCACGGACATTATCCGCATTGCGCCATACAGCATTGAGCATGCAAGCGGCGTAGGCCACGAAACCCAGCAGCATCAGACCAAACAGGGAGGGGGCAACCTTGTTGAAGGCGACCAGGATCAGGCCAAATAGTACATTGCTGAGCACTACGCCGTAGAGCCAGAACACCACCCACAACGCAGTGCTACCCTGCGAGTTTAACCTGTGCTGAAGCTTACTCATCACGTCTCCCTGGCCAGCTAGTGACCCGATTTTCCCTACAAGCCCGTGCAGACTTCACCCGGATGATGCCGACGTAATGGACGTCGTGCATGGTTTCAGTCTAGCGGGCTTTTCGGACATGTCCCGACCGAGTGCGGCTAGCTCGACTAACCTTGCTACCTTTTCCAGATTCACTTGGACGGGTTTATGGAGTAAACGATGGACGAGAAATCACTACCTGATTGGGATCCGAGGTCAGAAGCTGTGTTAAAGGATCAGACGACAGCCTACGACGACATGCGCCGCCGTTGCCCGGTCGCATACAGTCAATATGGCTATACGTCCTTGTTCAGGCATGAGGATGTGCTGCGCGTACTTAAGGATCATGAATCCTTCAGTAATGCGGTCTCGCGTTTTCCCTCTGTTCCCAATGGCATGGATCCGCCCGAGCATACGGTGTACCGGAACCTCATCGAGCCTTATTTCAGCCCGGAGCATATGGATGCTTTTGCCCCGGTGTGCCGGGATATAGCTGTTCGTTTGGTGCGGGCGTTACCGGATGAAGGCCCTTCGGAACTGATAGGGGAATTTGCTCAAATCTTTGCGTTGCGGATCCAGTGTGCCTGGCTGGGCTGGCCGGCTGATCTTCATGAACCGCTGCGCCTGTGGACACTGAAGAATCACGCGGCCACGCTGGCCAGAGACGACGCTGACCTGGCCGCCGTGGCCCTCGAGTTTGACGGTTATATCAAGGATTTGCTGGAGGTGCGCCGTACGGCCGGCGCTGCTGCGCCGAATGACATCACGACCATCTTGCTACGCGATCAGTCCTTGGGAAGGACTCTGACAGACGATGAAATCGTCAGCATTTTACGCAACTGGACGGTCGGCGAACTCGGAACCATTTCCGCTTCAGTCGGCATTCTCGCGCATTATTTGGCCATCAACTCCGAATGGCAGCAGCAATTACGCGAACAACCCGCTCTGCTACCTGCCGCCATCGATGAAATACTGCGTATTCATGCACCGCTGATTATGAACCGTCGGGTGACTACGAAACAGGTCATGCTGGGCGGGCGCACGCAGGCAAAGGGGGCGCGTATCGCCCTCAACTGGGCGTCGGCCAATCGGGACGAAGCGGTTTTTGGAGATCCCGATGAAATGCGCCTCGATCGCGATCCCGAGCTGAACCTGCTCTATGGTGCCGGCATTCATGTCTGCCCCGGTGCACCGCTTGCAAGACTGGAACTACGGATCGTGATGGAAGAGCTGCTGGGCCGCACCAGTCGGATTGCACTAGCGATGGATAAGGAACCAGTGAACGCGTTTTTCCCTGCTAGCGGGTTTTCTTCTCTACCCCTGCGGATTCAAAAACCGTCTTCCCAAGCTTTGGGAGCCTGCCTGCCCCCCGAGATCCCATGATCTCCAGACAGTCCTTTAATGCTGGATGGCTTGGCGGCGGGACCGACGGCCTTGACTGACTGCAATCGGCCAGTCGATCAATGCTTGGTTCTGGTTGAATTGAGCCCTGATCGGCCGTGAGTGTTATTTCAAACCAAGCCGCTTCGCCAGTCGGTGCAGGTTAGCTACGTCCATATCCAGCATTCGAGCACAGGCAGACCATTTCCTTGCGCAATTATTCAGCGTGTTATCAATCAGCTGACGCTGGAAGTCATCCGTCGCATCCCGCAGGCCCTGTTCAACGCCGAGGAAAGATACATCCAGAGCAACAGGCGGCGCTACCATCTGCTCGGGTACTTGATTGAAATGCTGTGCTTCAAGCAGCAGCTCGTCACTTTGCTGGGTCGCGCGAGCAATGATCGTCGCCCGATAAACAGCGTGCTCCAGTTCGCGAACGTTTCCTGGCCACGTGTACTGCTTGAGCAACGACAGACAGTTGGCAGCCAAAGCCACCCGTTTCAATCCCATGCGTTCCCGGCTCTGCTCGCAGAAAAAACCCGCTAGCAACGTGATGTCCTGATCACGCTCACGCAGTGGTGGTACATGCACAGGGAATACGCTTAAACGGTGGAACAGGTCTGCACGGAACCGATTGTTCAACACCTCCTGCTTCAGATCACGATTGGTCGCGGCAAGCACCCGTACGTTGACCCGCAAGACGTTATCGTCACCAACCCGTTGCAGGTCGCCGTATTGCAGTACCCGCAACAGTTTTGCTTGCAGATTCAATGACAGTTCACCGATTTCGTCGAGAAACAGTGTGCCGTTATCAGCCATTTCGAACTTGCCGGTGCGATGATGGATTGCACCGGTAAAAGCCCCTTTGACATGGCCGAACAACTCACTTTCAGCCACTGATTCCGGTAGCGCAGCGCAGTTCAGATAAACCACAGACTGACCGGCGCGCGATGAACCTTCATGTATGGCCTTGGCGACCAGTTCTTTGCCGACTCCGGTTTCTCCAGTGATCAAGACGTTCAGGTCGGAACCTGCCACCATTTCGATCTCTCTCTTCAACTGTCGCATGACTTCGCTGAGCCCGACCATTTCGGTGCCGGGTTTGCCCGCCGGGATATTGCTGATGGAGAGAGGCGTAATTGTCTGACTTTCCAGTTGCTCCACCAGCAATGCATTGGCCAAGGCAGCAGAAGCGAGGGCTCCCACAAGTCGCAGCTCTTCGTCGCTGAAGTGATCAAACTGTGCCGGGTCCATGCCATCGATCGTCAACGCACCAATCAGTGTCTGGTCCGCGAACAACGGCAATCCGATGCAGGCATGCACTTTGAGGTCCTGCCGGTTCGGTATCAGTCCGTCATAGGGATCAGGCAAATGACTCTCTGCCGGAAAGCGCACCACGTCACCGGCGCGAGCGATGGCTTCCAGTCGCGGATGTGCATCAAGGCTGAAGCGACGCCCCAGAACATCCGGTGCCAGGCCGTCAATCGCCAGCGGACGGAACTGTCGCTGTTCATAACGCAACAAGGCAGAAGCGTCGCAACCCAGCAATTGGCGCAAGGTATTGATTAGACGTTGAAAGCGATCCTGATGGGAAATGCCGCTTTGCAACTGAATAGCGATGCGCGCCAAGGATTCAACGGACAGACTCATGTTTTGTCACTTTGACAATGATTAGTCATAAAGACAGTAAACGGGTAATGTCATATTGACAATATTTTTTTATTTGTCGTTTAAAATCAATGTCTTATTATCTGGCACGAACATTGCCATCTTCGGTGTAGAAATCATTTTTTACCGAGGTAGGTTATGTCAATTCTCGTCAAGAACAACATCCATTGGGTCGGTCAGCGCGATTGGGAAGTGCGGGACTTTCATGGCACAGAATACAAATGCCACAAAGGTAGCAGTTACAACAGCTATCTGATCCGTGAAGAAAAGACCGTGCTGATTGATACGGTTGATCACAGGTTCAGCCGGGAGTTCATACAGAACCTGGCGATGGAAATCGACCTGAACACGCTGGACTATATCGTCATCAATCATGCCGAAGAGGACCATGCAGGGGCGCTGACAGAACTGATGTCGCTGATCCCGAATACGCCGATCTATTGCACCGCCAATGGCGTGGACTCGATCAACGGTCATCACCATCATCCAGAGTGGGATTTCCACGTCGTACATACCGGCGATACCCTAAATGTCGGCAATGGCAAACAGCTGGTTTTCGTGGAAACTCCGATGCTGCATTGGCCAGACAGCATGATGACGTACATAACCGGCGATGCCGTACTGTTCAGTAACGACGCCTTTGGCCAACATTACTGCGACGAACACCTGTTTAATGAT
Source organism: Pseudomonas sp. GW704-F2 (assembly GCF_059423025.1). Lineage (NCBI taxonomy): Bacteria > Pseudomonadati > Pseudomonadota > Gammaproteobacteria > Pseudomonadales > Pseudomonadaceae > Pseudomonas > Pseudomonas sp. GW704-F2. Next base: position 116,572 of record NZ_JBWKXO010000009.1, read on the forward strand.
GAAGTGGATCAAAACGAACTGTTCGATCAGTGCCAACGTTACTACGCCAATATCCTCACGCCATTCAGTCGTCTGGTCATTCCTAAGATTACCGAGATCCTCGGTTTCAATCTGCCGGTCGATATGATTGCCACCGCTCATGGCGTGGTGTGGCGTGATAATCCGACGCAGATTGTGCACCGCTATCTGGAATGGGCGGCGGACTATCAGGAGGACCGCATCACATTGTTCTACGACACCATGTCGAATAACACCCGCATGATGGCCGATGCCATCGCACAAGGCATTCACGAAGTTGATCCGGGTGTGGCGGTGAAGATTTTCAACGTCTCGCGCCACGACAAGAATGAGATTCTGACCAACGTGTTCCGCTCAAAAGGTGTTCTGGTGGGCTCGTCCACCATGAACAACGTCATGATGCCGAAAGTCGCCGCCCTGCTGGAGGAAATAACCGGGCTGCGTTTTCGTAACAAAAAGGCTTCGGCGTTTGGCAGTTACGGCTGGAATGGTGGGGCGGTAGACCGCATTCAGACACGCTTGATGGACGCTGGTTTTGAAACCACATTGACGCTCAAAGCCAAGTGGCGGCCAGACGGTGACTCGCTTGAGGTTTGCCGAGCTCATGGCCGTGAAATCGCTCGGCAATGGGCGCTGCAACCATCGACGCAAGCACAAGTCGCACGATCTGCCGCAGCCACAACTGCCCAGGCAGAACCAATCGCGGACAACGGCCCGCGCATGCAGTGCAGTGTCTGCCAATGGATTTACGACCCGGCGATCGGGGAACCAATGCAGGATGTGCAGGCCGATACGGCCTGGTGTGATGTGCCTGATTACTTCCTGTGCCCGGAATGTTCACTGGGTAAATCGGTATTCGATGAGCTTGCTTCGGAGGCGAAATGAACAAGGAAATCGTCATTGTGGGCTCCGGCTTCGCTGCTCGTCAGGTGGTCAAGAACTTGCGCAGGCTCGATGCAGCGGTGCCCATTCGGCTGATTGCTGCAGACAGTTGCGATGAGTACAACAAGCCCGACCTGAGTCACGTCATCAGTCTCAATCAGACAGCGGACGACATGACTCGTCAGTCTGCGGCGGAGTTTGCCGAGATGTATCGGTTAACCCTGAATGCTGGTTGCCAGCTGACTGCAATTGATCGTGAAAACAAGCGTGTCAGCGCCGGCAGTGAGGCGTTCAGCTACGACAAACTGATTCTTGCCACGGGTGCGCAAGCCATCGTTCCGCCAATTCCCGGACGGGAGTGGATGGTGACTTTGAATAGTCAGCAAGAATACCGTCATGCACAACACGCTCTGAGAGCGGCAGAGCGCGTACTGATTCTGGGAGCCGGCTTGATTGGCAGTGAACTGGCAATGGATGTCAATCGTGCCGGAAAGCAAGTGGTACTGATGGATAAGTCCTGCAGCCTGCTGGCATCGTTGCTGCCTGTTGAGGTGAGTAGCCGCTTGCAGCATCGGTTATGCCAGATGGGGGTGGAAATGGTGTTCAACCAGGCTTTGGAATCCATTGAAAAGAGAGACGATAGCCTGTTGGCGACTTTGTCCAATGGCCGGCAAATCACCACCGATGTGATCATTGCCTCAATCGGATTGAAACCTGATACGACGTTAGCGGCGCAGGCTGGCCTACGGGTTGATCGTGGCATTGAAGTTGATGAACGCATGTGCACCTCTGACCCACACATATTTGCCGTTGGCGATTGCGCGCAAATCCAGGGCAAGCTGCTGCCGTTTCTACAACCCATTCAGTTAAGCGCCATGACCCTGGCGAGTAATGTGCTGGGTGGCGATGAGCAAGTGAAGTTCCCGGCGATGCTGGTGAAGATCAAGACCCCGGAAATGCCGCTGCACCTGGCCGGAGAAACCAACCGGAAGGACTTGCAATGGCAGATCAACCTTGAGGCACAGGGGCTGGTAGCCAAAGGGCTGGACATGGCAGGGCAGCTGCGGGCGTTTGTCGTCAGTGAAGACCAAATGAAGCAGGCCTTTACATTACTACGGCAACTCTCGTTGTAAATAAAATTGGCAGGGCTCACCCGGATCGACCAATCGCGCTGAGTGTTTTGTTCTTCCTAGACTTATTATCGACGTCAAGTCTGCAATCGCCAGATCGGCTTTGAGTAATTGACGTTAGACCGTCTTGCCGAACAAAAGCCGGACTTGTGTGATCGCGACTTGTATATCATGCAACCGGCCTTGACCTGCGTTGGCATGGTTTACTATCAAGAGTTCCCGAGCAAAATGCAGCTGTACCGCTTGATGTGGGCCTCGTCAGCCTTCGAAAACAGGAGAGCACAGTTCTAGGCCTAGGCTAGGCCGAACGGGTTGCGTTTCGTGCCGGGGGTGGCAGAAGGCGCGGATGGAGCAGCAGGTTCTTGTTTGGTTCGGTGGGTTCCGAGTTTCATCATCACCCTAGCCGCTCAATTCCTCAATCGTTGAGCCAGCGCAGCGCCATAAAGTTCTGTGTACTCATCGAACACGAGCCGCGCCCACTGGTTTTGGGAATGTATTGAGGTTGGGCGCGGTCAGGCGTTGCATCATGTTATTTACCGTTCTGGTAGGCTCACCGTTCGTAACGGCGGCGCGCGTTCGTCCAATTGGCTACGGATGTAATCCAGTAGCGCAGCTTGGAATAAACCCCTTTTTGACCGTTGAAGTACTTTAAAAACAAGTCCAAAATTAAGTCTTTTCCTGCTCCGGCAAGAAAAGAAACCCCTTATATTTCAATGGGTCGGACGCCAGATACGAGTCTCGTTTCCCGCTCCAAACATAGCGCTACAGAGTTCCACTGAATTCTGTCAGCGATCGAAACAAGGACCTTCGGGTCCTTTTTTCGTTCCGGCGGGAACCACTGAAATCCAGCACTATCCGGTGCGTTTAAGTCCAGGATTAAGTCCAGGATTCTGACGCGTACGGAATCGGTTTGTTGCTGGAGCAGTTAGCGTATCGAGATGAGCATCTGGCCCTGACTCTGTTCAGGAGCTCGCGATGGCACTCTCAGAAATGGCAGTTCGACACGCCCGAATCAGCGGTAATGACTACACCCTCGGTGACAGTGATGGTCTCGCACTCAATGTTTCGGCTAGCGGTGGAAAGGTCTGGCTTTTCCGATACTACTGGACGGGCAAGCAGAAGCGCATGTCCTTAGGTTGTTACCCGCAAATCAGCCTCAAAGAAGCGCGTACCCGTCGTGATGAAGCGCGTGCCTTGGTTGCCCAGGGCATCAATCCCTATGAGCACCGTAAACAGCAACGCCGTGCTGTTCGTAGCGCGGCAGAGCATACCTTCGAAGCGGTGTTCAATCAGTGGGTCGAATTCCGCAGTCTGAGCCTGAAGGAAGGCCGTCAGAGCACACTCTCGCAAATCTTAAGAACCTTCAGTAAAGATATCCTGCCATTCCTTGGTGGGCGGTCGATCTATGATATTAATCGCCACGATCTGCTGGATGTACTGAGTCGGGTCGAACAGCGCAAGGCATTAACAACTGCCGAAAAGTGTCGGTGCGGATTCCACGCGCATTTGGACACCCATTCCACGAACACTTGGACAGCGATTCCACGCTGACTTGGACACTCATTCCACGGCCACTTGGACACTGACTCCACGAGCACTTGGACAGTGATTTCTCACTGATCCGACCCACGCTCAGGCAGGCGGCAACGCAGGACTATTCACTACCATCGGCCTCTTTTATCGAAGCGAAGAGGTCGTCGTGGAGCGTATATCCATGCGTAAAATCCGAGAGGTACTACGCCTAAAGTTCGACGCCGGCCTGTCCGTGCGCAAGATCGCCGCCAGCCTGCGCATCAGCAGCGGCAGTGCCGGCAATTACCTGCACCGTTTCAACGCTTGCGGGCTGACTTGGCCGACATCATTGTCGGACGCCGAGCTGGAGCGATGCCTGTTTCCGCCAGCACCAACAGTTCCCAGCGATCAAAGGCCGATGCCACCTGCGCTCGCCGCACAAAGGCCGCCACACTACCCACACCGAGCACATGCCCAAAAGTCACCGCGAGCACGCCGAATGGACACCGCAACGGCTGATCCGCTGGGCAGAGCAAACCGGGCCGAACACGGCTGGCGTTATCGCCTACATCCTCGAACGCCGAATCCATCCGCAACACGGCTTCCGCGCCTGCCTGGGGATCCTGCGCCTGAGCAAACAGCACGGCGAAGCGCGGCTGGAAGCCGCGTGCCAGCGTGCGCTGGCACTGGGCGCATGCAGTTACAAGAGCCTGGAATCGATCCTGCGCCAAGGGCTGGAACGCCTGCCGCTGGCTCAGCAAAACCTGCCGCTGCTGCCCGACGAGCACATCAACCTGCGTGGCCCCGGCTACTACCACTGACCTGAAAAAGGAGGATAAAAATGCTACCGAACCCGACCTTGGACAAGCTGCAAACCTTGCGCCTGCACGGCATGATCAAAGCGCTCAGCGAGCAACACGCAACGCCCGACATCAACGATCTCAGCTTCGACGAACGCCTCGGCCTGATGGTCGACCGCGAGCTGACCGAGCGCGAAGACGCCCGCCTGACGACTCGCCTCAAAGCCGCCCGACTGCGCCATAACGCCTGCCTGGAAGACATCGATTACCGCAGCCCTCGTGGCCTGGACAAGGCGCTGATCCTGCAACTGGGTAGCGGCCAGTGGCTGCGCGATGGCCTGAACCTGATCATCGGCGGGCCGACGGGCGTAGGCAAAACCTGGCTCGCCTGCGCGCTGGCGCACAAGGCCTGCCGCGACGGTTACAGCGTGCGCTATCTGCGGCTGCCGCGCTTGATGGAAGAACTGGGCCTGGCCCACGGCGATGGCCGCTTCGCCAAACTGATGGTGGGTTATGCCAAGACCGACTTGCTGATCCTGGACGACTGGGGCCTGGCACCGTTTACCGCTGTGCAACGCCGCGACATGCTCGAACTGCTGGACGACCGATACGGCAACCGCTCGACGCTGGTGACCAGCCAGATGCCGGTGGACAAATGGCATGCGCTGATCGGCGATCCGACCTTGGGCGATGCGATCCTCGACCGGCTGGTGCATAACGCTTATCGGATCGAACTGAAGGGCGAATCGATGCGCAGACGCGCAATGAAATTGACGACGGCAGGGACTTCAGACTAACAATGCAAAACTGCGTCGCTGCGCTCCGACTGCCTGTCCAAGTGGACGTGGATCAGATGTCCAAGTGAGCGTGGAACGAGTGTCCAAATGATCGTGGGCTGAGTGTCCAAGTGTCGTGGAATCCGCAGTGTCGGACTTGGTTCAACCAATTATTCCGACATGCTCTAGTAAAGGTAGATGAATCGCCCCTAGTTTCGTAGACACCTCCAAGCCTTAAAATGAGGCCCATTAGGAGGTGCCATGAGCAACCAGCGTTATCCCGAAGAATTCAAAATCCAGGCGGTCAACCAAGTGACCGAAAAACAGCTTCCTGTTTCAGAGGTGGCTGCGCGATTGGGCGTGTCCGTGCACAGCCTCTATGCCTGGATTAAGCGCTACACCAAGCCCCAGGAGCAGCGGGTTCAGGAGGACGATCAGAGTGCTGAGCTTCGCCGCCTACGTGCTGAGCTAAAGCGGGTAACGGAGGAGCGAGACATCTTAAAAAGGCCGCCGCGTACTTTGCCAAGGAGTGCGGCTGAAGTACGCCTTTATTAAGCAGCTCTCGGGTGACTACTCCATTCGACGGCTTTGCCTGACGCTGAAGGTTCATCCCAGCGGCTACTACGCGTGGCTATCCGAACCAAAATCTGCGCGCGCCAAGGAGGATCAACGACTGCTCGGTTTGATCAAGCATTCCTGGCTGGAAAGCGGTGGTGTTTATGGCTATCGCAAGATCCATGATGACCTGCGCGAGGTTGGTGAGAGCTGTGGCCGCCATCGGGTGGCTAGGTTAATGCGCTTTGAAGGTTTGCGTTCTCAGACTCGGTATCGGCGGCGACCAGGAAAATCTGGCGGTAAACCAGCAGTTGCCTCACCAAACTTACTGAAGCGCCAGTTCGATGTCAGAGAGCCCAACAAAGTCTGGGTCACCGACATCACCTACATCCGAACCTATGAAGGCTGGCTGTACTTGGCCGTGGTGCTCGATCTGTTTTCACGCCAAGTCGTTGGCTGGTCAATGAAGCCACAAATGACTAGCGACTTGTGGCCATGCCGGTCGCACACATCGCCGGCACGGCCTATGGTTTGTTCGGGCTGCACAGCGGTGGCCGGCTCGTGATCTGCGAGGAGTTCAATGCCACCCAGGTGTGGCAACAACTTCGACAGGGGGGCATCACGCATATGCTGCTGGCTCCCACCGCACTGCGCATACTGCTGGAGTCACCGGTAAGCGCTGAGACATGCGCTCCCCAGTTGCGCTATATCACTTACGGCGGTTCCCCCATCGAAGCGGGGGTTCTGCAACAGGCCATCGCTCGCCTCAAGTGCGGCTTCACGCAAATGTACGGTATGACCGAAGCATCCGGCGGCGTGGTGGCCTTGACGCCTCAGGATCACGAGCAGGGTCAACCTGGACGTATCACAACTGCGGGCCGCGCAATGCTGGGGGTTGAAATCGGCATCATCGATAACGACGGGCAGCCTCTACCGTGTGGCGAGACCGGTGAGATCGTCGTTCGGTCTGCAGCGGTGATGGTCGGTTACTGGCGACAGCCGCTGGCGACGGCGCAGGCCATCGACAAAGATGGCTGGTTGCGCACCGGCGACATCGGCCGAATGGATTCCCAGGGCTATCTGACTGTTGTAGACAGAGCCAAGGATACGATCGAGTAACGGTTCGGTGAAGAACATCAGTGAATTCCGGAGAGATTAAAGGTTGGAGTACGTTGTGAGAGTCAGGGCCGCATAGCCCTCGGAGATGTTGCGATCAGGCCAGTAGGTCAACGACAGGATGGCCGCTTCGACTCGGTGGCGACGTTCAGTAGGCTTGAAAACGAGCGCGCCTGAAATGTCTAGGATCTGTAGAGCGCTGTTGTTGGGTGACATGGCGCCGCGAGTCTTGACGGTCGGCGTGCCGGGCTCCGCCTGATAATTCACATTTCGGGTGGGGTTGGCTGCTTCGTTGGTCGTTAGTGGCACGGGAGGAGCAACCAGATTGCCACTTGCGGCCACTTCGCCGGCATCTTCGGTGTTTGGGTTATCGCCCTCGCGCAAGAGGCGTAGGGTCCATTGATAGTTCGAATGCTCCGGGTGAAAGCATGGCAATACCAAGCGATATTCCAGCCTCTTTTCCTGAGCTAGGGTACCGGCCCCGCCGGTCGAACCACCCCTGTGGTGGCTCTGGCCGGCGATCAAACGCAAACGAAAGCGCACGTCGGCCTCGACGCCGAAAGTTGCGGCGTTGAGTTCGGCGATGGCAACCGGGGCATGTTTGGGCTGATTCCAATGAATCTTTGGAGTTTCGTCGGCGTAACCGAAGACACAGCGTCTGGCCCATTTTTCAAGGGGCGTGGACTCTTTACTCTTGGCCAATTGAAAAAAAGCATACGCTGTAATCCCCAGTACTATTGCAAGGCCCATTAGTCCCATAAGAGCCGAAGCACTATATATGCCAGCACCAATGGCAGCAGCGGCGCCTGCCCCGCTTACTACCGCTGACGCGAGGTACCATCTTGTCGCGGCCCTATCACCGCTTTTCGACGTTCGAATAGCCGCCATCCCCGCCTGCGTCGCATCAAACAAACCGGTCACAGCTCCGATCATGGCTCCCGTTCTGGTAAGTATCTGGCCGGCGCGAAATGTAGCCTTCGCTGTAGCGCTTTTCCAGTGACGCATTGTATTTCCGGACTTTTTCTTCGATGGCGCGCCGACGCTCCACCTCGGGATCGCCAAAGGTCGGTGCCGCATCGCCCGTCATGGGGGCAAATGAGGCGGTCTGCTGGTCGGCCCAGATCGGGTGCATTTCGCGAATAGCCAGGAGCAGATCTGACGTCTGGCGCTTGTAGGTCCTCATCGGGTCTTCAATGTACCGCTGACGAGCCTCAACCCAGCCGTTACGCAAGTAGTTGTACTGTTGAATCAGACCCACCGTGTCGTCCAGCACCAGAGCGAGCACACCTTGTTGCAACCCTTGCTGGTCGATCGTTTGGCGCAGGTAATTCTTCAGTGCTCCCACCCGTGTTACGCGGCTGTGAAACCCATGCACCTTATCCAGGTCTCCGACAGCCTGATGACGCTGATATTCATGCACTTGCTGATCCACACGAGGCTCCGTCGCTGTCATCATCAACGCGTCCTCCATGCTGTCGGGGGCGTCCCGAGCAGTTCGCAGGTCGAGTTTTCGGAAGCGTCCTGGAGCAGCGCTGTTTTTGTAGGCGTCGAGAACGCTGCGAGGCCAGGGGTCACTGGCAAAAGCCAGCCATGCATGGGTGTATTTACGGATATCGATGTTGAGAAAGGACGCTGGAGCGTCGTGGCCTGCCGAGGTACACGCATCGCACAACGGGGTCTCATTGGCAGCGGGTGGCGCGTCGGGATTGAACTGACGTAGATAGCCATCGGGTGTCACTTGATAGGCTTGCCACGTCTGCTGATCGAGTAATACGTACAAATAGCCTGCGCGTAGTGTACGCAGGCCCATGCGAGAATTGGACATCGCACCGGTGTCTTCGCCAGCGCGCGGAACCAGAGCTTTTCGCAGCGGAAGGATTGGTAATCCTTGGCGGGTGCAGGCGTTGCATTGGTCCAAAGGAAGGCATGTTTCTACTACGGCATTGCCAAGCTGCGAGCTTAGGGTCATGGTTGTGCTCCTGCAAGGGTCAATTCCGACACGATTCTTTGCCAGGATTGGTCATTTAGTTCGGAAAAAAGCTTTGCGAGCGACGTGCCATTCTCGATTGCCCGCTTTATTGATATGCCTATGTCTGTGTGTGTATGAATGCTCGAATGCAGCAATAGACGATGTAGTGCCAGGGTCACAATGTCGTGTTGTTTTTTCAGGCCCATAATACGTGCGTCACGTATCTGCTCGTAAGCCCGAGCAGCAGCTTGAGGAGGTAGCAAAGTAGCGCCTTGCCAGCGAGCGGGGGCGTAAGTAAGGGGAAGGCTGACAGCGTGACGCCACGCGCCGAGCAGTGAGGACACCAGTCCTGCATTCTGTTGTATTGCGCTGGTAAATGGCGAGAAGTCAACGCTCGTGCCCGGCTGGCCAATCAAGCAACTGCTGCCGCCACTGCTTGTGGGAAATAGCCATTGATGGATTGGCCACCAGCTTCCTGTCTCCCCAAATTTCAACGTGGCGACCAGTAGTTCCAGGCGCAACGGTTCATACACCGGAAAGAATGCTGTCCCCACCGAGGTTGGCAAATGACCGAGTTCTATCAGGTGACTGCTGACCGTCGTGGCTGTTGCGGTACTACTGAGCCAACCACATACATAGCGTCTTGAGCGGCGTTCATCTTCTTTGGCACGCAATGCCGACAACGACAGTAAATATTCTGAAGGTTTGGCGCCAGCCGTTGCGAGGGTCACCAGCACCGGGCACGCTTGTGGTGTGTGGACCAAATCTGGGCGGCGCAGTCCAGTGAGTGCATCGTTGCCTAACGATTGGCGTAGAGTGTCTATATGTAATGGGTCGTCTTCGGCGCAATCCGCTAGTGGATCGAGCAGCAGATACAACGACGCATTGGCGGTGTATTGCTCGGTTGCGAAGGTCTGGACAACAGCTGGAGTCATTTTGTTTTCTCCACGCAGGTGTGTCCCGCCTCGGGTTCCAGTTGCAGCGAGAAAGGTTGCCCGCCGCCCGATGCTGTTGCAGACACTGGCCCCTGGATCGTGATGGCTAAGCCATTGATGTGAATGCCTTGAGCATCGAGAGTGATGCTGCCCCCTGGACTCTGAAAGATGATTTTTTCACTGGTCTGCAAGCTATAAACGGTAGTAATGCATTCGAAACCCTGACCTGCCGTAACGCTATGCTGCCCCTTGATCGTGTGCTCGCTATGACCGCCAACTTCGACACTGTGGTTGGCGGTTGTGGACTCGTATCGGTCATTGCCAACGCCATCCCACCGGTCGCGCCCAATGAAGACCTTATAGTCATGACCGACGTCAAGAATGCGATTCTGGCCTATGGCGTGAGTTTGATCATTGCCGATCGAAACATGCTCGTCGTTACCAATCTCTTTCTTACGGTCATTTCCAACAAAAAAACCATTGTCGTTTTTGACATGAACGTTTTTGTCCTTTTCGGCATGGATGTACACCTCTTCCTGCCCCAGCTCATCCTCAAAACGCAGCTCGTTGAAACCTTCGCCCTTATGGGTCCGGCTCTTGATGGTCATCCGCGTCTTGTGCTTGGGCAGCTCATACGGCGGCAGGTTAGTTTCGCGGTAGGTGCGGCCGGTGGCGATGGGCTGGTCAGGATCACCACTTAGGTAGCTGATCACCAGCTCCTGACCTACACGCGGTACAGCCATGGCGCCCCAGGTCGCGCCGGCCCAGCCCTGAGCCACACGAATCCAGCATGAGCTCTGATCGTTGTTTTTATCAGTGCGGTCCCACGGGAACTGCACCTTGACCCGCCCCCATTTGTCGCAATAGATCTCTTCCCCTGGCGGGCCGACTACGGTGGCGATCTGCGGGCCGTCGATGCAGGGTTTGTCGCACAGCGGCGCTTTCCAGTCGGACATCCAGTGGATCGCGCTGGCCTTCATTTTGTAGGAAGTGCCGCTGTCGCTGCCGAATGCTTCCTCCTCCAGACTGCTGTGCTGTTTGCCTTCGTGGGTAACAGCAATGGTGCGCCAGCGATCATTGAAATCCTCACGGGGATGCTCGTTGAGGTCGAACGCCAACCCCGGTTGCAGGCGCGCATCGTCACCGGCCACATGCGCAAGCTTGGCGTCGTTGCGCAGGGCGGTCAGGCGGGTCTTGGTGAAAGGCTTGCCGGCGATGTCGCGTTTGTAGCGTCCCGGATAGTCGTAGCGTTCGTAGTCCTTGTGCTGGTTGTTCAGGTCCTGGTCGCCGGTGGCGGTGTGCTGCTGGTTGTAGCGCGGGTGGGTGAAGGTGTAGTCGCGCTGCACCTGGCGTGCGGTGCGCACTTGTTCGGTGTAGTGGAAGCGGGTCAACGCCGGTTCCGTAGCATCGCCGCCACCCATGGGCTGGTAGATCACCGGGCAGTCGGTGTGCGTGCCGATGGTGCCCAGGCCACCGACGCGGTCGGTGAGGACGAGGGTGTGGCCGTCGGCGTGGTGTTCGAAGGTGTAGAGCAGGCCTTCCTCGGCGGCGAGGCGGGTGATGAAGTCGAGGTCGGTTTCGCCGGCCTGTACGCAGTATTCACGGGGTTGGTGTTCGAAGCAGATTTCGCTGCGGATGTCGGTCAGTTTCTGCTCGGCCAGCATGCTGGTGATGATGTCGGGCACGGTCTGGGCCTGGAAGATGCGCCAGTTGGAGCGCAGATCAAAACGCTTCAGGGTTGGCTCGACCACGGCGGTATAGCGGGTGCGACGAAAGCCGGTGTCGCCCTGGGTGAACAGGCTGACCAGGCCGTGAACGTAACGTACCGGCGTTTCTCCACGCCAGATCGTGAACAGCCCCGCCAGATCGAGCACCCGATTGAAGTCGACAGCGGCGTTGTGGCTGGCCAGTTCCAGTTCGAGTTTGAAGGGCTGGGACAAGCCTTCGTTAAGGGTGAACGAGACCACCTCGAATGAATCGCCCTTCAAGGGCTCAAAGGTAAAACGCAGGTCGCTTTGGCGGGGCATGGGGCCTCCATTTCAAGTATGTGAGTGTCAGTCGATCAACCAACTGCTATCACCGTTTTCGAGTTCGCCATCGTGGTCGGTGGTATCGCCGACACGGGCCACGGCTTTTCCGTTGACGGTCATCGAGGGCGAGCCGCTGGTGATCACGGCACCGCAACCCAGGGCGTCGCCGACACGGGCGACGGCGCGACCGTTGACGGTGACATTGCGCGTACCGCTGTTGATAGTGGTGGGGCCACACAGAGGGCAATCATGGTCGTGACCGACCAGAACGACGGCAGGCATAGAGCCTCCTTAAATGGGTTGAGTCAGTGAAGGTTCTGCCGCTGCGCGAACCGCAGCGGCGGAATGGGCGCGCTTAACCCGCTGCAGCCGGTTTGCGCCAGTCGTCCGAGGCTTCGGTGCCGGCCACCACATGACTCCAGCTGACCTTGCGGTAAGCCAGGCTGGTCTTGATCAGTTGGGTATAGTTTTCGTTCTCGCTGTCCTGGGCGTGAGGCAACACGGTGTGGATGTCGACGACGGTGGCCTCTTCCAGTTTGGTGGTGAAGAAGTGCTCCTGTTTACCGTCGGTGGAGGTGCGGAACCACCTGACCTCAACGGTCGGCAGCATTTCGCCAGTGGCCAAGGCCTGGTAAAGCAGCGGCGAGGCTTTGTTCAGCGCGCTGGTGAAGGTCAGCGGTTTATGCACGCGCTGTCCGGTGGGTTGGCCGCTTTGCGGGTCGGTTGGGGCACCGATTTGATGGTCTATTTCCTGGGCGAGGATTTCGTCCTCGTGGCCTTCCACAAAGACGTTGCCCACCGAATCAGCGGTGAAGGCACCTTTAGTGATGTGGCCCTGGTTTTTGCCGTGGATGCTGATGTACGCGGGTGTTGGCATGACATGCTCCTTGTCGCGATCAAGTGAACGACCCATGGGGTCGCGGGTTATGGCCTATACGGCCATGGCTTTGCAGGCGCTCGGGATGAGCACGCTGAAAATCGGTTACAGGTGCAGCACCCGCTCCAGCGACACCAGCACCTGCTGGGTGATGGTGTTCAGGCGGATTGAGTAGATTGTGTAGGCGACCGTCAGCATGACGGCGGCCATGGCCCAAGGCGTCCACAGCGGCCATGCGCGTTTGATCCGGTAGTTGCGCGGCGCGACGTTTTTCAGCGGGTCGGTCAGGCGCTTGGGTGTCTCGCCGCGCAGGGGGCGCAACAGGCCATGCAGTTGGTCGATGATCTTCTGTATCTCGTCATCGCCCTTGATATGGGCGCCGTATTTGCCCTTCAGTCCGGAGATCAGACACTGGTACATGAACTCCAGCACATGCTGATACCGGGCGGCTTCGGGGATCATGTTGTTCATGACGGTGAAGAATTTTTCGCCACCCTGGGTTTCGCCATGGAACTGGCTGAGCAATGAGCGTGCGCTCCAACTGGAGAGCCGGCCCCAGGTGGTACTCATGACCACTTCGTCGAGCAACAGGCACAGGCTGTAGGAGTAGGCCTTGAGCATGCCGGCGTCGTAGTCGAGCTGGCTGACTTCTTCCATGATCGTAGTGATCTGGTTGCTGACGCTCAGGTACAGCGCAGGTACGTCATCGTGCTGGTCCAGGCGGCGCAGGCGGATCACCAGGCCGATCAGTGGCGTGGCGGCATCGCACAGCGGGTTCCAGGCTACGCCGCGCAAGTCGAATTCAGGGTCGGCCAATTGTCTTTGGCTGTTGGCAGTGATCGTTTCGCCGGCAAAGTCGATGGCGCCGGAGACTTCCTCGTGGTGCCATGAATTTGGTGTGGTCTTAGTCATCTCTCTCACTCCTGATCGCCCAGAACTGCAACTCCAGCTCCGGGAATTCACCGGCAATATGGAAACCGAACCCGCTGCCGCTGCTCAGGCTTTGCCAGGCAGGGTGATGGCGGTCGAGTTCGAAGTAGCTGAAGCCGGCATGGAACGGCAGGTGGCGCGGCGCCACCGGCAGCGGCCGCAATGGGATGCCCGGCAGTTGCAGGCTGACCAATTGCTCCAGCCCTTCGGTGGAGGTGATCTTGATCTGCCTCGGCAGTTGCTGACGCAGGGTTTCCGCGGGCAGTTCAGCGCGCACGGCGAGGATGAATTCGGCGTTGTCCAGCAGGCGCTTGTCGTTCAAGGCGGCGCTGCGCACGCCGTACTGCTGCTCGACAATCGGCAGCGACACCGCGCGTGGTTGCAGTACTGTGCCCAGGGCGCGGCGCAGGGTGTGCTCCAGCATCTGGAAGGATTCGCGCAGGTTGTCGTGCTGGTAGGCCGGGTATTCCTGGGGCAGGTGGCCCTCGTCGGTAAAGGTCACCAGTTCGCCGCAGGCTTGCGCCAGCGCGATGTACAGCCGCTCCGGGTGAACCTGGCGTTGCCGGGCCAGGTGCTGGAACAGCGGGAACAAACGATTGAGGGTTTGCAGCAGGTTGAAGTCGGTGACATCGGCCACCCCCGATTGCCCCGGTGAGCCGATCCGCTGGGCCAGGTTCTTGGCGCGTTCACGCATCAACCCGGCCACTTCACCCAGGTAGCGGTGCAACGCCGGCACCGCTTGCAGGGACAGGCTGGTGGGGTAGAAGTGCTCGTCCATCACCAGGCTGCCGTCCGGACGTTTGTCCTTGATTTTGCCCAGGGCGATGCCGGTAAAGGCACTGCGGTCGCTGCGTTCGAGCATCAGTTGCAGGTTGGGCACGGCCAGGTCCATGCCGACTTGATCGCCGTCATCGCTGTGGGTGTCGCGGATTTCCTCGCGGCGGGCGATGTAGCGGCTGTTGCCGTACTGGTCGGGCCAGCGCACTTCGAGGGCTCCGTTGGAGCGCAACGGCAGTGCCAGGTAGACGATCTGGCCGACCGCGCTGCTGTCAGCGATCTCCAGCGGGGAGGGCGGTGCCAGGTCGTGGGGAATGTCGAAGACGCTGCCGTCGGGCATGATCCCGCGTGCCCGGGTAATGGCGATTTTGCCGAAGCTCAGGTATTCGTCGTTCAACGCCAGCTCGCTGAAGCCATAGAGCGCGTCGTTGAGGCTGTGCAGGCGCTGGTGCATGGCGGCTTCGGCGGCGCGGGCCTGTTGCTGGAAGTGCTGGGGTTTGACGAACAAACCTTCATGCCAGATGACGGGGTTGCGTGAACTCATCGGTGATTACTCGGGGCAAAAGCGACTGAAAAAGGCGTCATCGGGTTTCTCCTTTGAGGCTGACCTGGGCGGCGTCCAACTGCACCAGCACGGCGTATTGGCGGCCCTTGGGCTCGACGCGCAGGCGCTGTTTCCACCGGCCGACATCAGTGCTGTGGTAGTTGGCGATCACTGCGATAAAGCGGGTGTCTTCATCCAGGGCGCGCAGGTCGATGAACTTGAATTGGCCGGGGTTGAGCAGGTAGTCGTCGGCGCGGATGTAGGTGCTGCCCAGGGTCTTTTTCAGGTCGTCGGCCATGGCTTGGGGACTGGCGTTGACCAGCAGCGAGTCGTCAGTCAACTGCAAGACCTTGAAGGCGATGGGCGTGGCGACGTGCTGCAATGCCGGGTTGCCCCAGGGCGTGGTCAGGCTCACGCCTTGAGCGTCGTAGTCGCCCAGCAGCGCGTCTTCGATAGGCAAAAATGTGTGGCTGGCCGTGAACTGGATCAACAAAAAGGCAGGCATACGCCAGCGCCTGTTACACCCGCAAAGGGTGGAAGTCGATAGAGAAGGCGCGGTGCCCGAACGGCCGGTAGGCACCGTCTTGACGACGCCTGGGCCGGACAAAAAAAGCACAATGCTTGCCCTGACTAAACGCTATCAGGAGCGCGGCTGGGGCGAAGTCAGCGAAACCAGCTATCACGCGTTTCTTCTTTGGCTGGAAGAGACCCTGAATAGCGAGTTCCTGCCCCAGCGGTGGCCTCAATTCGATATTCGGCCGGAGCACCTGCATACCGTCGCCGTCGAACCGGGGCCGACTCACATCACCCGTCTCAAGCCCGCTATAAACATCGGCATGCCAGGGCTGGGTGCCACCCTGGCCAGTCAGTTGCCGCCGATTGTGTCGGATGAGCTGGTGGCGCGCGGTGGTTATCGGATGCCGGTGCATGCGTGTGGGTATAACTGGTTGGATTCCAACAAAGTCGCCGCAAGTCGTTTGGCTGAGCGCATTGACGAACTGATGCGCCAGTACGGTCGCAATTGTCAGCAGGTAATTTTGGTCACGCACTCCATGGGCGGGCTGGTGGCAAGGCGGTGCGCACAACTGCCCGGCATGGCCGACAAAATTGCCGGTGTCGTGCATGGCGTCATGCCGGCAACCGGCGCGCCAGTCGCCTATCGCCGTTGCAAGGTCGGCATGAAAGATGAAGACCCTATTGCCGGTGCAGTGATTGGTCCGACCGGTCAAGAAGTTACGGCGGTCTTCGCCCAGGCACCCGGTGCCTTGCAATTGTTGCCGAACCAGGATTACACGCCTGGCTGGCTGAGGCTGGTCGACGACCAAGGCCTTTCGGCAATGCCGCGTCAGCCGGTAAAAGATCCTTATGAAGAGATCTATCTACGCCGTGACCGTTGGTGGGGATTGCTGCGTGAAGAATGGTTGGCGCCGAAGGATGGCGATTCGATCACGTGGGAGATATTTGCGGACAACATATCCGAAGCGAAAGAGTTTCATCAGAAAATCGCTGGCTCCTACCACCCTCAAACCTACGTCTACTACGGCAGTGAAGACAAACACCCCAGCTTCGAGTCCATCACCTGGAAAATGACTCGCGGGGCCACTGTCAATGGCCTTCACGGTTCACGCCCCGATAGCTACACGGTTTCAAATCTGCAGATGCATCAGGTCGACCTTGGCGTCGATATCCCGCTCACTGAACTCCTGGCTCTTGGCCAAGACGTTGGCCGCCTTGTCACGGTTGATATTGAAATAAAACTGCCAGGTGCCGATGACGACCAAACAGCCCAGGGATGCGACGCTGAACCCAGCGATCAGCAACCGCCGCTTGCTGCGGGCCACCTTGATGTTGTCGCCCGCCAGGCCCGCTTCGGGATAGATCACCCGCTGGAACAGTTGCTGGGCAAAGTAGATCACCGTGCCACCGGCTGGTTTGACTTCGGGTGGCGGTGGCGGCAGTTGATAGGCTTGCCCCGCTTCTTTGACGAAAGCGTTGCTCAGGGTGCCCTGCTGCAACACCGAAGAGAAATACAGTCCGCGCACCAACGCCGGGGTAGTGAAACGGTCGCTGCCGAGCATTTCGCTGAGGAAGCCGAACAATGCCGGGCGCAAGCCCGCCATCTGATGCATCAGCGCCTGCAAGCGATCACGCTCATCCAATGTACGCGACTCCCTGGTGCTGTTGAAAACCTGCTCGGTCAGGCAGGCGACAAAGGTTTGGTATTGGCGCGTCAGTTCCGCCAGCCAGGCATCAAAATCATCCACCGCGTCCAGGCTGAAAGTGAAGCCCAGCAGGTCCTCGCGCCCGCTGCGCGATAACCGGGCGAAGAATTCTTCAAAGCCTTCCAGCAGGTCGAACTTGCTCAGCGTGACGTACACCGGCAAGCGCGTGCCCAATTGCCGCGTCAGCTCAAACAGCCGGGTGCGCAGCAGGTTGGCGTGGGCCTTGCGTTGTTCAGGACGTTGCGCCAGCAAGGCCTGCACATCGATCACCAGCACCACGCCGTTCAATGCGCGACGGCTGCGGTTGCGCGTTAGCCAGTCGAGCAAGTGTCGCCATAGGCGCGGGTGGGTGCCGGCGGGCAATACCGGTTTGACCTTGCCCTGCTGCTCGATGTCTTCAGCCGGTGAATCCGAGTGACTGAGGAACTCACCCGGCGGGTCGATTAAAACTGCTTCGTCGCCAATCCACCAATCCACCGGATAGGCCAATTGCTCTTCCTGATGCGCCCTGACCCCTGCTTTGGTCACATGGGACAAGGCAAAGCTCTGGTTGGAGCGGGTGATCAGGCTGGTCTTGCCGGCATTTTCCTCACCCAGCACCAGGTACCACGGCAGCTGATAGAGCGAGCGGCGACGCTCCATGTTGTTCAGCAAATTGCCCAGGCTGCGGTCCAGCGCACGCTCCTGCGCCTCGATATAAGGCAGACAAGGATCGGCCTGCACCGCCGCCTCATGCTGACGTTCAACCTGCAGACGCTGGTAACGATTGCGCACCCGCCTGAGCAGCATGCTCAGCGTCGACGGCCAACTGATCCCTTACCAGCATGGCGCGCCGCAACGCACGGGGCTGGTGTGGCCCAACAGCCTGGGCAACACCAATGGCAGCCAACTGACCCTGGTACACAGCACCGGCAACACCGCCAGCATGAGCTATCGCGGGCCGTGGTCGTTGTTCCGGCTGCTCAGTCGTGGGCACCTCAATGGCAGGACCGACACCAGCGTGGACCTGACCTTTTCAGTCGCTGATGGGTTGATGCGTTATCGGATTGGGGCAGAGAAGGCAAATAACCCGGTTACTCAGCGCAGTTTTGAAGGGTTTGTGTTGCCGAGAACGCTGCTGGAAGAACGATGGAGCAAAAAGATCGCCGTCGACGTTACGCGACGCTGAGCAATACCGCGAAAAACAGCCAGTGCTGAGATGAATGAACGACGAGTGGAATAGGACCTTTACATGACAATCAGGCTACAAATGTTGACCGAAGACCCTAAAGAAATTGAGTTGATCGAGCGTTATTGGGCCGTCGATGAGTTTGGGCAATACCTCGAAAAAGTGAGCGCCCTAGCGGGTCTCATTGAAATGGCTCAGGGCGTTACGCTGACCAGTTTCATACGGCAGCGTTGCAACGCGTTCGATGAAAATCAGGTCTGCCCCAAATGCGCAGAATTGATCGAAATAAAGAATCGCTCACAGGCTAAGAAGCTCCCCCAGCCAGCCATCAAGCTCTGTACGTTGTGTCAGAAAGACCAGGATGACATTGCGCTGGAAGCTAAAAGGTCGAAAGCTGCGGAGCTTGAGCGGCAGTTGGCAGAATTCTGCCGCAATCAGTCAACCCGAACGGTGGACTACTCAGCGATTCCGGATGCTCATGTGCTGATGCTGTTGGCGTTAGACAGGGCCATTACACCGAGACTGGCCAATGGCGGTTTCACAATAGGTGATTGCCGAGGACTCGCACCACTATATATCGGTGACTTTGTGCTGCAGTTGCGCGAGGCGGGGCTGGTCCTTGATGATCCCAGCAAGGCCAGGCCGGGCACCTACTACTGGGAGGGCGATGAGATTTGGATGGTGAGGGACCAAGTGGTTTACCGTTTGGCACCCGATGCTGAATCACGAAGTGCAGACGAGGTTATCCGGAGTCTGTCGGATAGGGTGTACACAGACGCGGAAGGGATCTTCAATCTGTGGCTTGATTACTCAGTTGCTGATGTTATGCGCTATCTGGGTATCCAATGCGAACTCTATAACCATGAACTCACTGAACAAGAGCTGGAAGAAATTAAAAGTACCCTGCGATCAGCACTGGAAACCTATAGTGTCTCGCAGCTCTGGTCGGTGGTCTGGAAGGTTGTCAGAGATGCCGCAAGTTTAGCTAATCGCGAGTACTACAACCGTCCAAAAGCGGCTGCGACCATTCCCGGGAAGATTCGGCGGAACCTGGAGAAGGTGCGGCGCGAGTCGATTGAACTCAAGTCATGGAGCCGCCCGGACCAGCATCCCGCCGGAACATTGGGCATGGTGCTGGGTGAAATTCTGAGTGTTGACGAAAATACCTCAGGGCACATGGTCTCTTCCCTTGTTACCTGGCTCACCGGGCAGGGGGGTTCACCTAGTGTCGGAGCAGAGCTTGACGAACCGATACGGGAATTGATGACCATAGCGTTGGCCCACGATGTCAGTTCCTCAGTGATGCTGCGGTTTGCGGAGTTGATTCGTGCCGGCCATGACGTTGGTTTTGCCATTGAGGAAATTGGTGAGACGCTTCGGTCGTAAAGGTGGCGGGGCAACTTCAGAGGAAGAAGATGCGGGTAGCAAGCCTGTCCATCACGGCGTCTGGGCGGGGTGGGAGAGACGCTGCTGCGGAAGGCTGTCCCTATCATTTTGTGCGTTCTATGATCCGCGATGTTATCGTGCCATCACGTATGACAGCTTCGTCAGGGACTGAAAGGGGACAAGATGACCGATTTTGAGCAGCAACCTTTTGCGGACGCCGAGTTTGCAGAGAATCCGGAGCAACGATGCCCCTGCATACTGCTGTTGGACACGTCATCGTCCATGAATGGCGCGCCAATCAGCGTTACGCAATGAGCTTGCAAAGTGTCTAGAGAGTCCGTGGCGATTCAGCCGGAAGAAACCTGCTGCTCGAGCACTGGTTTGATGAAGTCCTCAACAATGTTCACTCCATTCCGAGACGAGGTAAAACGATGACTATCGACAGAATACTGCGTACTCGCTTGACCAGATCGACCTCGCTGTCGAATCCAGGCGTCCTAATGCGCCGAGCTTGAAAGATGAAGCAAGGTCGAGGGAACGGCTCATCGGTCAAACCTTGAAGTGACTGACAAGTTGCTGTAACTGTACCCCCAGGCGCGCGAGTTCGATACTGGAGGCCGCTGTCTCCTCACTAGCTGAGGCGGTCTGCTCAGACACGTCGCGTACACTCAAAATGCTGCGGCTTATTTCCTCCGCCACCGAACTTTGTTGTACTGCGGCGGCAGCAATCTGTCGGTTCATGGCTTGAATCCCGGAAACCGTCTGAGTGATGCTAGCTAAAGATGCGCCTGCTTTACCTGCCAACGCCACAGTGCTATCGGTTAGTTCGCGGCTGCTCTGCATAATACTGGACACCTGACGTGTTCCACCTTGCAAGCCTGCCACCAAGCTTTCTATTTCCTCAGTGGACTGCTGAGTACGCTGAGCCAGTCCTCGTACTTCGTCAGCGACCACTGCAAAACCGCGCCCTGCCTCACCTGCGCGAGCAGCCTCAATGGCCGCGTTAAGGGCCAATAAATTAGTTTGCTCAGCCACCGCCTTGATCACGTCCATGATCTTAACGATGCGCCCACTTTCTTGTTCAAGCTCATTCATAGCTTCCGCTGAACGCCCGACTTCGCTGGACAAACGCTCAATCTGGGCGATGGCTTCCGCGACTACTTTGTCACCAGCGCGCGCCTGAGCATCGGCCTCTGATGCGGCAACGGAAGCTTGTTCCGCATTCCGCGCAACTTCATGCACAGTGGCCGACATTTCGTGCATCGCAGTAGCCACTTGGTCGGTCTCGGTTTTCTGGCTATTGACCCCAGCGCTGGTCTGCTCAGTGACAGCTGAAAGCTCTTCCGCTGCACTGGCGATCTGGGTGACTCCATCGCGGATACCACCGATCAGATCGCGCAAGGTACGACCCATGCGCTGAATACCTTGTTGCAGCACACCCAGTTCGTCTCTACGGGTTACGACCATGTTTTGCGTGAGATCGCCCGCTGCAATGCAATCGACCACAGCCAGAGTTTCCTGCAATGGGCGAGTAATCTGGCGGGTGATTATCAGAGCTGCAAGAAGCCCCAATAACATTGCCAGAGCAGTGCAACTCAACTGCAGCGTGCGGGCCTGAGCACTATCTGTTTCAAGGGCGGCCAGCTGTCTGGCATACATTTCATCAGTCAGACGGGTGATGGCCCCTCCGAAATTGACAGTGTCCTGTACGGAGTGGTCGATAGCCCCATTACTGGCTGTAAAATCCTGCACTGAGCGGCGGTAAGCCATCAGAGCGGTTTCCAGTTGCCTGATAGGATCGGCATAGGCAGCACCAAAGGTGTTGTTGAGGGTTTCAATGCCCTTGAGCGCACTATCAAGCTGGCGGGCGGCGGCTTGTTCCGTAGTGCTGTTGGGATTGCCGGTGTAGCCACGAACTTCATAACGCACCAGCGCGACATCCTCTTTGGCCTTGAGGATGACTTTGTATAACTCATAACGGCGCTGATCAGAGACTGGCATTGCTTCTACGTCATTGATGAGCTTGGCAATCAGCGCGGCGCCTTTGACCGCATTGGTGGCCATTTCCTTACGGGTGGCCGCACTATTGCGATAGGCCTCGCGCATCGTATTAATTGCCATTTGATACTGAGTGGTGGCTTGGTTGATCAGCGCAAGACTTTGCAAGTTTTCAGGTTGCTGCAGTTCTTTTGCGAGGCTTTTTTGCTTGGCGACAAACAGTTCCAGCGCATCCTGGATCAATGCACCTTGCTGCTCGTCACCCTTGTCCACCTGATACTGAAAACGGGCCCTCCGTAGATGATCAAGACGGTTGCCGAGTTCGGTGATGCTGGCCATTCGATTACTACGGTCAATCATTTTTCCCAAGCTGAACCAACTGGTCGCGGCAAGGATGGCGGTTAGAAGGAGTACAACAGCAAAGCCCAAGGCCAGCTTGAGCATGACGCTGATATTCGCGAACCAAGAGTTCATAGCGTTCCTTTGGTAATCAGCCGTGACCGATGAAAACTGGCGCGGTCATCTGAGAAGGGGGGGCAGGTATAATCAATATTGATATGGATGATTGGATGAATATAGCACAGTGATGGCGTAGTGCCATCACAAGCTTTTAATGATTTCGACGATACGTGTCAGAATGGCGACAGCTAGAAAAATGAATCGCCCAGGATTCTCTAGGCACCTTGCAAAAAGTTATACAAGGTTCTCGATTACGTACAAGGGTGGTGGCCGGCCTATGCAAGTCGGCATGCAATCCTTACGCTCCACCCTGAAGCCTCTCTAGGTGGTTTTGACATCTGCCGCACTCAGGAGAAAGTCCGGTTAGCGCATTGCTTTCAAGACAGGACGGTTGCAGAGGTTGCATACGCCGTCATGAACAGTGAGAGGCAACTATTGTGGGTAGGTTTTTCCAACATTGAGGTCTGAATGACGAACCTTGCAAGCCGTGAAGAGCTAATCACATGGCGAACCTTAAGGTCTTCTCATGCACAGTTATGCGCGCTTAGATATCCAGACAAATTTTGCCGACCCTATGAGCACCGTAAACAGCAGCGTCGTGCTGTTCGTTTTGCGGCAGAGCAGGCCTTCGAGGCCGTGTTCAATCTATGGGTGGAGTTCCGCAGGCTGAGCCTGAAGGAGGGGCGCCAGAGCACACTCTCGCAAATCTTGAGAATCTTCACATGCTGTTTAGCAGACGAGATAAACGAGCGCGCGGATGTAGTTGTTGTCAGGGGGGATACCCATTACTGGCTGCCTCCTTGCAGCCAGTAACAAAGGGTTGTTACTACGTATTGTTCAAGAGGGTTCCCGAGCAAAGTCGCAGTAAGTTAGGTGGGATATCTCGATCCTATCCGCAACGAGTTTTTCATCGAGCTCAAACCCGCTGCCTGAAAGCCCTGGGTAGCGATTACTTGAGCGTGACGTCGAGCATCGGCGGGATGTAACCGTAGTCGTACTCGGCAACTACGAACGTCTGCTGCCCTTTGATCTTGATCCCCACCGTCGGTGCTTCGGTGCCGCCGATACGAATCTGCGTGCCGGTTTCGTCGGTCGGTACGCTGTCGATAAATGAGGTCACCAGGCCGTTGGGCATCACGCAGTGCGAGTAGGTCTGGAACGGCTGGGAAGACGGATTTCCCAGTACCAGGCCGGAACCGTTCAAGGGTACGTACGGACCGAACAGCGAATCTGCGACAAAGCCGTACACACCGTCCGGCCCGGTCACCCCATCGGCATAGGTAAAGGTGTGGCTGATGGTGAACAGGTAGTACTTGCCGTCCTGGAACACGAAGTGCGGGCGTTCGGTCTGATCGTTGACGCCTACCGCGGTCAGCAGCGGCGGCAGCATTTCCCAGTCGTCGCCGTCTTCGTCACGGGCTACGGCGATACCGACACAGGCCGTCTGGAAGCGCGAGTTGCCGACGTCTTCGTAACCCGGCGGCACATCACCGACTTCTGCTTCACCGACCTTGTGCGAGCCGCGCTCGCCGGCCACGTTGCCCTCGAACAGCATGTACAGCTTGCTATCCTTCGGGTCGCGGAACGGCCATGGATCACGGAAGCCCCAGAAGGCGTTTTGCGCTTCGGTCTGGTACATCTTGCCGTCGGCCTCGAACAGCGGCTTGACCTTCTCGAAGCCGACCAGGCTGACGCCATGCTCGGTGGTCACCACACGGCCACGCACCTTGACGATGGTCGCGCCCGGCGTGACCGCGGTGTAGTACAGGTCCACTTCGCCTTGCTCGTTCAACAGAATCGGCGTGCCGGCCCATTCGCGAACGGTCGGCGAAACCCCTTCAGCCATCACTCGGCCGCCGAGTTCCCAGTCCTTGCCGGTGCGGGAGAACCAGTAGTACATCTTTGCCCGGCCATGGCGATCGTTCCAGTCGCGGGTGATGTCGTAGTTACCGTTCTGGTCGAGGTATTGCGGGTCGTTCGGGTGACGATCCGCAGTCAGGGTGAAGATCACTGACCAGCCATCGACAGAGGTGATGTTGCCGTCGATATCACGCAGCGGCATGGTGTCCCAGATAAACACCTCGTCGCTCAGTACCGGGAAGTTCGCACTGACCAGTGGCTGGGTGGTAGTGGGGTCGTCCGCGCGGACTTTCAGCGCATCGGCTCGGGTCCACAGGCTGGGTTGATGGGGTGTTTTGCCAAATTTCTCAGTGTTGCTTTTCATAGGGAAAAACCTCGTCCATGAATGGATTCAAATAAATATTGATCAAAAAATACTGTATTTATATACAGTCATTTAACTGTAAAAGACTCCTCCCTTCGGGTCAAGGGAAAAAATGCATTTATGCATAATTGAGTTTTTTGTTGAAGCTGATACGTTTCAGCTTGTGATGTTTCTAGAGGTTTGTTCTCGGACCGATCAGCGACGTTACCTGCATGATGCTGGGTAGACGCAGGTGGTCAAATCGATCAACGCTGTCGAACCTTGCAAAGAGTTTTGGTGCGATGGCGTGGACGTAGCCCTGCGTCTTCAACGCCTGCATCACTATCAGTAGAGGAGTCAGGCAATGAACGGTGCAATCGATGCGCGGGCACGTCACCGAGAGGCTCAACCGGCATTAATACTTGCAAGTTAGGGTCTGCGGATTGTGGGTTAAGTCAGTCGAATTAATTTCGCAGCTGTTTCGAAAGCCGACAGCAACGATGCTACCGAGCCAATCAAGCTGATCAGGTTGTCTGGGATCGGGTACATCACCCCAAGGGGTTAGTACCGATACAAAGTCGACTCACCGGAGGTACGGACGAAAACTTGGATGAACTGATGGCGATCTCATCCCAGGCCTAGGTCTGTGAAAGCTACCAAAGCGGAGCTGGTCGGCCGGTCCGTGTGCCCGCCAGCGGCGGGCGCCTTCCACCCTGTCAACGCTTCGTAACGTTCCTGCGCGTAGCGATGGCGCAGACCGTGCATATGGCTCAGTCCCGCCGCTTTGCACTGCCCATCATAGACATGGCGTTGCTGGATGTAGGTCTTGTGCGCCGGAATCAGAGAGCCGACTCCGGCGAACTGATGGACTTGCTCAAGCAGTGCTCGTTGCCCTGGCGTCGTGACCGGCACGACGCGCTCACGCCCGCCCTTGGTCCATGACCCCTTGAGGGTGATGTGATCGCCGTGATCAGCGAAGCGTGGCTGGAATTTGATGGACTCCTCGCGCCGCAAACCAAATGCGGCTTGCAAGGCCAGGCTCATGCGCACATGGGGATCGCTCACGCGATCCAGGCCGTCACCCAGCGCCTGTGCTTTGTTGGTATGGGGCGTGGCGCGCAGAAACACCCAATCGGGTGTTGTCGGCAGGAATCAGTCCTGCTTTGCCGATCTTCTCGGCCCACCAGCGCAGATGGGCCAAACGGTTCTTGAGGGTGCCTGAAGACAACCCTTCGGCCTGCCAGCGTTCAATCAGCGTTTCGATATGCTTGCCTTTGAGCGAAGTGGCCCGCATCTGCCGAAAACCGGCTTCGCGCAATTGGCGAGCGATCAGGGTGAGACTGCGCTGGCGGTCGGCTTGTGTCGTGTGGCTTCCATCGCGGTTGCGCTGGCACAGTTGACGCAAGGTATAGGTGAGATCGTCCATAGTGCGCTCCATGGGGGGCTGCGGTGTTCTGTGTTGTTCTGAGTTGCATTCGGTGAGTGTTGGTGCCAACTCGCCAAGGCGAGATCCCCGAGGGGCAAGGGCCAGGTGCTCAGATCACCTGTTGCCTCGATGAGGCGTCCGCCGTGCTTCCTGTGGGAAGCGCGAGGCGGGATGTTGCCAAGAAACGACACGTTTGGTTGCCGTGATAAACACCTCCTGTGGAGTGAGAGAGTGGAAGGCAGGCGACAGACATTGCGCCTGAATACGTTGCCGCAGACGAACACGTGCCCAGGGCACGGAAGAGGGAGGAAGGCAAGGTGCTTGCTATGGATGAACAGGGTTCCACCCCGTGGGTAGGGGGCGATGCGCAGCGTGGAACCTGGGCGCATCTGGGATGGTTCCTCCCGAGATGGGATAGCACTTTCAGGAACCTGTGCTCTGGGCAACCGGATGGGTACGGCATCGGCGAGTCAATCGCACGGTGTGACGCTTACTGCCCGCGCCAGGGGTTCCGGTGATGAGACCCACCGGCAGGTCGTTGCAGGCTCAGTGTGCAGGGCATCGTCATGCAGTGCCAACGTAAATAGGAACTGCGCGATGCCGCATTGTTGCGGGGCTGCTGGGGGTCGTCACTGCGGCGGCAGTGACGGCCCTTACTCGCGATCACTCTTTGGCACAGATGACCCAATTCAGGCTGACGCGGCCTGACGGCCTTGTCGGCCACTGGCGCGCGAACCGCGTTGCGGTTCACTTGCCACTGGCTGGTGAAGGGGGGCTTAGATGCTGGAGGATTGTCTTATTGGGCCGCTGTCCGTCACTATCACGATGGCTCCAGTCCCATCCAAAGCCAGACGACTCTCTCACCACCCACTGTCGGCATCAGAACGCCATGCTCGATGACTTGCTTACTCCCCGGCTTATACTCACACACCCAGGCACCCGGATACGGACAGGGTTGACCGCTGTTCGCACGCATGCCGCTGACCGTCCAGTGCCAGCGCACGACTCGGCCTTCGTGGGCGGGTAGCGGTTCGCTCAACTGAACATCGCGTGCGATGAAGCGGTCGTTTTCAACTTCCCAGCGCCCTGCGCGAGGAGCCGGATCATGGGTATTGGCATGGCGGGCAGGCTCTGGTGGTGTTTGATCAAAGTCACGCTGCCATGTCACCAAATCATCTGTGGACGCCGCATTGAGGTCTGGCATGATCTCGCCCTGTTTGAAGGCTCGCCGGGTTTCCGCTTGCCCTGGAACCAGCCACCATCCGGCTTGAATACAAGCTGTTCCAGCTACCATACGAAGAGGCATTGGCGTAGAGGTTTGGGCGGAAGGCATGGGCGATGGAGCAATGAAGCGCATTGCTGGCGTGGGCCAATCGCTGTCGGCGTCAAAGCGGGACATCCAGCGACGACTGTCAGCGTCAGTGAAACGTTCGTTGGGGTCGCCGTCCCATTGGCCGAAGCCCAGCAATCCCAAATCGTCGTAGCGGATGGGCTTGAGCAGTTTGTTCAGGAGCATGGGCAGTTCGGGCACGCCTTGCTCGACCGGATACAATTCTGGCTGTTCGCCCAGCTCAATCCATTGGCCGCTCTGTAATTCGGTGATGCTGATGTGTGGGTGAGACAGCGCCGTATGCACTTGTTCGCGGGTCAGGTCAAGCTTTTCGCGCCAGTGGTCGGCAAGCAGGAAGGCCCAGGTGGGGGGGCGAATGCCGTTGAGCAGTTCGCCGCGCATGTTAAAGGCGTAGTCAATATCCAGGCCGTGAAAGTTGGGGGCTAGTGCTCGCTCCCAAGTGGTAACGGCTGATCGCGTACCAAATTCGAGTGGGTTGGCCATGGCGAAGCCACTGTAGACCTGATGCGCCTTGAGCAGGTCAATGGTTTTGAGCACAAAGCAGCGCCACGCTTCGCGGTTGTCCAGCCACCATTGCCAGCGGTAATAAAACGTGATTGAGGAGTACGCGGTT
This sequence comes from Pseudomonas sp. GW704-F2, assembly GCF_059423025.1. NCBI lineage: Bacteria > Pseudomonadati > Pseudomonadota > Gammaproteobacteria > Pseudomonadales > Pseudomonadaceae > Pseudomonas > Pseudomonas sp. GW704-F2. The sequence continues at coordinate 144,249 of NZ_JBWKXO010000009.1, forward strand.
CTTCTTCCTTCGTATTTTTTGAACCATGTGCGCCAGAAATACCCTGCTGTCGTCGGTGACGAGGCATGATTTTTTTCGTCGGTAAAATTAAAAACAAAGGATTCGTCGTCGAAACTTTTCCTGGCCTGCTCACGCAGATTTGGCAGGCGTTTCGAGCCATATGGGTGTGGGCGCTCCGAAATTGGATGGGTGCCAACGGTGTAAGGCTTGCCAAGGAGCTGTTCAAAGGCTTCGTGGATATCCACCATCAGCAGCGCTTCTTCTTGGTGTTTGTCTGGGGCAGGGGGGAAATAGAAGTTGATGAAAGGGCTCACACTGTGTCGAGCATCATCCGTACCCCAATCAGTGTTTGGCCACTCCTTGAGCTCTGCGATGAATTCAGCACGCTCATCTTCATCAAACAAACCATGGGTTGTACTCACGTTCACCTCCTGTTTTTGGTGCCTTTGGATGTCGGGGGCTGTTTGTTATCCGTTTCAGAGCCAGTGCAATCCTCCGGAACGCGTAGCAAGGCCACTTTCTCCCGACCAATTTTTTCTCGGTTGACGCCAGTTCTCGGCTCCATAAGCTCAGCGTACTGGTCGATCTGTTTTTGTTTTACCCAATCCCCTGGAAACTTGATCTCAACTGCCGCAAACACATTTTCCGATTCGAATGGCTCTTGTCGGTACTCAACAACGACTAGATCAGGCGCTAGCAATCCTCCAGGCCGTGGCCAAAACGGCTGAATATCGCTGCCGAACCGTTTGGGACGAGTTGCAGGGATCCCCAGTAAGGCTTTCTTGCTGGTGCCGTTGTAATTGGGCTCGGCCTTGAGTGAACTTCGCCATTGCAGCGCCTCATCTACGGCTTCAAAAAACAGAGAAGCCGTGAACTGCTTTAGGGCGACTTCAATAGTGGTCTCAATTTTATCGCCGGCAATTTTCTTGCTGATACGGCGTGGCACTTTGATCGGCAGTTGCAAAGCAACTGTGCAGACTTGGCTAATGGCTGGGCGAAAAGGCACTTTACGTTCAATGTATTCCTTGAAATTCAAGTTCTCCTTGCCTCTTCGAGAAACCGTGCTATTGCCACCCCGGTCCACTGCGGCAAACGTGGAGCTTTTGACGTCGATTTCACGCGTCATTGCTTCAATAGTTGCTCGAAGCATTTTTTTAATCTGGTTTCTTCGCTCGTTAATCTCTACTGCGAGTTGGGCTAACTCGGCGGCGGTTTTGGCGTTTTCATAAGCCTGGTTTGCTCGGTAGGCCCGATAGGCTCTATCGATAACGTGAGCGAGAGTACGGGCAATGGGGGCTACTGGCATCAGTCGAGGTCTCCACTGTGCTGAGCAAGAAAGTCATCAGGAAAAATGGCCTTGGTCTCTACGGGTGGGGCTTCATCGTCGAAAGCCATCAGATAGGGCTGCCAGGTTTCGGTGATTCGCTGATCGTCGCGCATGATTGCCTTATGAGCTTGCACGGATTTGGATGCCTCGGTAACAGTCCAGTCAGTTCCCCCTTGGGGGCAGGTCAGGCCTTCGGTGAGTAGGGTGGCTCCATCGGTGATGCGATATCGATAGCCCGCGAAAGCACGTTGATCGTTCTTCAGCAACGTGTAACGTCCCAGGAATGCTCCAAGCGGTGCGGGAGGCGATTGTGGACTGCCAAGCGGATTGCCCGTACCGATTGCGTCTGTGGTGACGGGGCCTTTGATCTTGATGGTCAGCCCATCAAGGGTAATGCCATCGCTATCAATCGTGATGCTGCCACCGGGGGCTCTCAGAACAATGCGTTCGCCCGATGTGACATCGAACACTGTCGTTTTTTGCTCAATGCATTGCCCTGCGGACAGGTAGTAGCGGTTCCGGACTGATTGCTCAGCACTGCCTCCGATCTGGATGTTATGGTCAGCGGCAATTTTATCATGCCGGTTGTTGGCAATTTCTTCGACTCGGTCCCCGCCGATGCTGGTGTGATGATTACGCTCCAGCGTCTGAATTCGATCACGGCCCAGTTCCAAATGCTGATCCTGCACAATAGCAATGTGCTCATCGTTACCTACTCGCTCGTTGCGGTTATGGCCGATGTCTACCTGCTCGTCGTGTTCGACCTTCTCGCTTCGGTCGTTACCCACGTAGGTGGTGTTGTTGTGCTTGATGTGGACGTTCTTGTCTTTTTCAGCATGGATATAAACTTCTTCCTGCCCCAGCTCATCCTCAAAGCGCAGCTCATTGAAACCTTCACCTTTATGGGTTCGGCTCTTGATGGTCATCCGCGTCTTGTGTTTCGGCAGTTGGTAGGGCGGCAGGTTGGTCTGTCTGTAGGCGGTCCCAGTGGCGATCGGCTGATCAGGATCTCCGTCCAGGTAGCTGATCACTAACTCCTGACCCACACGCGGGATCGCCATGGAGCCCCAGGTCGCCCCGGCCCAGCCTTGGGTGACGCGGATCCAGCAGGAGCTGTGGTCGTTGTTTTTGTCCGAGCGATCCCACGGGAACTGCACCTTGACCCGGCCCCATTCATCGCAATAGATCTCTTCCCCCGGAGGCCCAACCACCGTGGCGATCTGTGGGCCGTCGATGCAGGGTTTGGGACGCAGCGGAGCCTTCCAATCGGAGGTCCAACGGATGGCGCTGGCCTTCAACGAGTAAGACGTACCGAGGCCGCTACCAAAGGATTCTTCCTGCAGGCTGGTGTGCTGTTTGCCCTCATGCCTGATGGCAATGGTGCGCCAGCGATCATTGAAGTCCTCACGGGGATGATCGTTGAGGTCGAAGGCCAATCCCGGTTGCAGGCGCTCATCGTCGCCTTCCACATGGGCCAGCTTGGCGTCGTTGCGCAGTGCGGCCAGGCGCGTCTTGGTGAAGGGCTTGCCGGCAATGTCGCGTTTGTAGCGTCCCGGATAGTCGTAGCGTTCGTAGTCCTTGTGCTGGTTGTTCAGGTCCTGGTCGCCGGTGGCGGTGTGCTGCTGGTTGTAGCGCGGGTGGGTGAAGGTGTAGTCGCGCTGCACCTGGCGCGCGGTGCGCACTTGTTCGGTGTAGTGGAAGCGGGTCAATGCCGGTTCCAGGGCGTCGCCGCCACTCATGGGCTGGTAGATCACCGGGCAATCGGTGTGCGTGCCGATGGTGCCCAGGCCGCCGACGCGGTCGGTAAGAACGAGGATGTGGCCGTCGGCGCGGTGTTCGAAGGTGTAGAGCAGGCCTTCTTCGGCGGCGAGGCGAGCGATGAAATCGAGGTCGGTTTCGCCGGCCTGTACACAGTATTCACGGGGTTGGTGTTCGAAGCAGATTTCGCTGCGGATGTCGGTCAGTTTCTGCTCGGCCAGCATGCTGGTGATGATGTCGGGCACGGTCTGGGCCTGGAAGATGCGCCAGTCGGAGCGTAGATCGAAACGCTTCAGAGTCGGTTCGACCACGGCGGTGTAGCGGGTGCGGCGAAAGCCGGTGTCGCCCTGCTGAAACAGGCTGACCAAACCATGCACGTAGCGCACCGGGGTGTCGTCGCGCCAAATGGTGAACACGGCGGCCAGGTCGAGCATGCGGTAGAAGTCGATGGCGGGGTGATGACTGACCAGCTCCAGCTCAAGTTTGAAGGGTTGGGAGAGGCCTTCTTCAAGGGTGAACGAGACCACTTCGAAGGGATCGCCCCGCAGCGGTTGGAAGGTGTAACGCAGGTCGCTTTGACGGGGCATGAAACCTCCTTGTGGTGAGTGTGGGTCAGTTGATCAACCAGCTGTCGTCGCCGTTTTCCAGCACGCCTTCGTGGTCGGTGGTGTCACCGACGCGGGCCACGGCTTTGCCGTTGATGATCATTGACGGCGAGCCGCTGATGATCACGGCACCGCAACTGAGTGTGTCGCCAGCGCGGGCAACAGCCCGGCCATTGACAGTGAAGCTCCCTGATCCACTGGCGACAGTGACTGGGCCACACGTTGGACAAGCATGGTCGTGACCGACCAAAACGACGGTAGGCATAGAGCCTCCTTATGGCTTTCACATGGGAGTTAGAGCTTGAGAATTTTGTCCAGTGAGGCAAGGACTTCTTGGGTGATGGCGTTCAGTCGTAGGGTATAGATCGTGTAAGCCGTGACTAGTACGGCGGCGGCCAGTGCCCATGGCGTCCACAATGGCCACGTACGTTTGATCCGGTAGTTACGTGGCACAACGTTGGTCAACGGGTCGGTCAGGCGCTTGGGTGTTTCGCCGCGCAGGGGGCGCAACAGACCGTGCAGCTGGTCGATGATTTTTTGTATTTCGTCATCGCCCTTGGCGTGGGCGCCATATTTGCCTTTGAGACCGGAGATCAGGCACTGGTACATGAACTCCAGCACATGCTGGTACCTGGCCGCTTCGGGGATCATGTTGTTCATGACGGTAAAGAATTTTTCGCCGCCCCATGTTTCCTCATGAAACTGACTGAGCAGTGAGCGTGCACTCCAAGTGGAGGACTTGCCCCAGGTAGTGCTCATGACTACCTCATCCAACAGCAGGCACAGGCTGTAGGAGTAGGCCTTGAGCATGCCGGCGTCGTAGTCGAGCTGGTTGACTTCTTCCATGATCGTGGTGATCTGGTTGCTGACGCTTTGGTACAGTGCGGATACATCGTCGTGCCGGTCTAAACGACGCAGGCGAATTACTAGGCCGATCAGCGGCGTGGCGGCATCGCACAGCGGGTTCCAGGCCACGCCGCGCAGGTCGAATTCGGGATCTGCAAGCAGCGGTTCAGGTTTGGTGCCAGTAGGCGTCGATTCAAGGGTGTTTTCGGGCGAGGCGATAGGTGTTGGTTCTGTGTGGGTGGCTCTGTTCGAAATGGCGCCACTCATCGCATGCACTCTTCTATCTATATTGGTTGAGAGCTGCAACGCCAGTCCTACAGCTGTCGCCACTCTAGGCAGACAAGATTTGGCGCTTCAATAGGGCGTGGACGATCAAGAGACGTCCTACAACTGCTGGTGTAATAATCTGTCAGTTTTGACTGTCTTTGGCGGGCGTCTTTCGGCGGTGGATGTGGTTAGAGGTCTTGCGAGTGGGTTGGGCATACTCCGTGCAGCGTTCCACGGACATCTCTGCACTGCTGGCTATCGGCCTTTCAGGTAGGGGTTGCCAGCTTTGCCGAAGTAGTACACAACGTAGCCCGTCAACCAACGAGGCGTACCTAAAACCTATTTGGAATCAACGAATTGCGCGGGAAACGAGTGTCTCGTTTCCCGCTCCAAACATAGCGCTACAGAATTCAGTGGAATTCTGTCAGCGATCGAAACAAGGACCTTCGGGTCCTTTTTTCGTTCCGGCGGGAATCACTGACATCCAGCACCGTCCAGTGCTTTTAAGTCCTGAATTGTTGGCGCCGAGCGTTCTCCAGCGCTCAAGCCCGGTGACTCGGCGAAGCCCTGAACGCTTCCACCGTCAGCGGGCGGCGCCGTGTCGTACCACTTCTATACAAAAGGCCTGTTCGTAGGGCGGTACGTTGCATTCGACAATATCAGTGGCGGCGACTTGCAGGTGTATACCGACAATGTCGGCCCGGATCGGCTGCTGACGGACATGCCGGTCGACCAGTACCGCCGTATGGACCCGACGAGCCCCCAGTTGTGCCAGATATGCACAAGTGCGCAGGAGGGAATGGCCTTCGAAGAGCACATCATCGACCACCAGAAACGTGGTATTGGCCAGATCCAACCTGCCCAGGGCCGGGTTTTCGGTCAATTGCGTGTAGGTATGCAGCACTTGCAGGTCGTCGGCGTAGCGCTTGACCTGCAGCGGGTAAACAGGGAGTTCCGGCCGGCCGGTCTGACGCGCAATATACTCGCGCAACCGTTGAGCCAGGGGCTGGCCCCTGCGCTCGATGCCTATCAGTGCCGCATGCGTCGGTGGCAGAAGGGTGGCGGCCTTGCGCGCCATCGTCTGCAACACAACATCCAGCTCATCACTGTCATACAGGCGCAACCGTTGACTTGCCACTAGGATCGTCATTGCTTTCTCCTGCTCGGGAAACATGGGGTCATGCGGTGCCGGCTACGGCAGCAGGCGTATGCCATGAGATACGTGTGCAATCGGCGAGTCTGAACTCCTGAGGCGCCGCACCCTTGCGAGTGCATGTTGGGTCAATGTAGACCGGCTGACCCTGGCAGGATTGATATTGATCAATCGCGATCAATCCAAAGCCCGATCCTTTCAACCGACGCGAATCTGCGGTAGCGCCAGAGGTGTGGGCACAAGCTGCCGCGAGTGAATGTATTGCTTGCCCGGGCACTTGATATAAATCAACTCCAAGGCCGCATCGACGGAGGATTCTGAGTCTATAAAGAAGGTGCTCGGTTCGGCGGTGAACACGACAGTTGTCCGCCATTGCGGGCAATGACAAACGTGCAAGCCCATGGAGTCCGATCATGAGCCAGTATCAACGGTTATTGCTGATCATCAACCCGGCGCTGCGCCGGTCTCAAGCCATGAACCATGCTGCCGCTCTGGCCAAGGTCAGCGGTGCGAGCCTGCACATTGCTGCCTTGATCCCTACTTGGAACCTGTTGTCGCTGCTCGAAGAGGGTGACCGGGCAAAAGCTCGCGAAAATTATCTGCAAGATCATCGCGATTGGCTCAAATACCAGGCGGCTCATCTGCGTGATAGTCATAAAGGTATCGAAGTGACGGCTGAAGCGAAGTGGGCCGACGACCTTCAGCAGGAGATTCTCGATTACGTCGCAGAAATGCAGCCAGACCTGCTGATCAAACAGGTGCAGCGCGAACCGGCACTCAAGCGTGCATTCATCACCCCGCTGGATTGGCGTTTACTGCGTCACTGCCCGATACCGGTCTATCTGCTCAGCGAAGACGACCTGCCCTTGCCGCGCAAGATCGTGGCGGCGGTCGACGCCTCCAATACCCTTGCCCAGGACAACGAGCTCAATGAACGGATCATCCAGCAGGCTTCCAGTCTCGCCATCCAGTGTCAGGCCGAGTTGCACTTGCTGTATGCCTGCGACATTTCCATGGTGTACCTGGGCGATATGGGCGGCGGGGGCCTGACAATTTCAGACCTTGGCAGGCAATTGCGCAAAGGTCATGAAAAGTCATTCCTCGAACTGGCCGACCGTTATGGCGTGCCTGCCGACCGGCGGCATTTCATCGAAGGGCAGCCTGTCGCGGTGCTCAATGCGTTCACCGATGAGCAGCATATGGATGTGATTGTGATGGGCAAGGTCCAGTCCCACGGACTGGACAAGCTGCTGGGCAGCACCACCGAACATCTCCTGTATCAGGTGTCCTGCAGCATTCTGGCTATCTAGCGCGGCGAGGGCCGCCTATTCCGAAATCACAGGCGTTATCGTCGGAGGAGGTCCTCGTGATCCTTAGTCCCTCATTGCAAACCCTCTTGCCAAACCGCGTCGAGGCCGGTCGACGACTGGTGGAACCCTTGCTCAAATACGCCAACAGGTCTGACGTCATCATTCTCGCGTTGCCCCGAGGCGGTGTTCCGGTGGCTTATGAAGTCGCCACAGCCCGGAAGGTTCGCCTGGACCTGGTGCTGGTACGCAAGCTCGGCGTGCCTTCACACCCGGAATATGCCATGGGCGCCATTGCCAGCGGAGGTATACAAATCCTTAATGACGACGCGATGCGGGTGCAGTCGATCGATCGAGCCGGTCGAGGATTGCCGCTGCCAGGCTCGCGGACGGAGCATCTTGATGTTTAAACCAATATCACGATCCATGGACCTGCCGGGCGTTGAACTGGACGCCGATTTGCGTTTGCCGACCAACACCCGCGCCTTGGTCGTTTTCGTACACGGCAGCGGTAGTGGCCGTTTGAGCCCGCGTAATCAATATGTGGCCGATGTACTGGCCCATCGGGGCTTGGGTTCGCTGTTGTTTGACCTGCTCACGGAAAAGGAGCAGCGCCTGGATAACTTGACCGGGGAGCTGCGTTTCGATATTCCGCTGTTGGCCAGGCGCTTGATCGATGTCATCGACTGGGCCGCTCGGGACCCCCAATTACGCTTGCTGCGGATTGGACTGTTCGGCGCGAGCACCGGCGCTGGCGCGGCACTGGTGGCGGCGGCCGAGCGTGCGCAGGTGGTCGGGGCGGTGGTCAGCCGGGGTGGGCGGACCGACCTGGCGGGACCGGCGCTGGCCCGGGTGAAGGCACCGACCTTGCAGATTGTCGGCGCACAGGACCCGGTGGTGTTCGACTTGAATTGCCAAAGCAGCCGGGCCCTGCGGTGCGAGCAACGACTGGAAGTCGTGGAGGGCGCCACGCATCTATTCGAAGAGCTTGGCGCCCTGGAGACAGTCGCCCGACTCGCTGGCGAATGGTTTGAAAAATACCTGCAGTCCCCGCACCCCTGAGAGGGCTGCATTCAGCATCACACACCAAACGGATAGGTTTCTGGTTCCAGGTGTTGGGTTTTCGGCCACGGCAGCGCGGCAACCGGCTTGGTGTGCTCAATCCAGATCATGGCATCGAATTGATCTGCTGGCACGGACTCGAAGTAGTGACTGAAACGCTCGGTTTCGGGGTCGCTCAGGCCCGTCGAGCCTGGCTGGAGCCCCATGACGCGCTCAATACTCGTTTGCTACCTGAGCTGAAGCCATTCTTGCGCGGTGCCGGGGCAAGGCGAACAGAACGCGATCAAGGACTATGTCAGCCATAGACAATATCGTTGCGCGGGTACTGGCCTGGCACGCTCGTTTTATCAATATCTTCAAGCGTGTATGCCGATGAAGAAATTTTATTCCCGGCGATCACTTCCTCGCGATTTTCCAAGCAAGCGCCGCTTTTGTTTTTCCAGGAAGAACATCACTTCGAGCTTCAGATTATCGGGGTCGAGGAAATAAACCGCATAGTAGCCCTCGCCATAATCCGGATAGTCAGCGGGCGCGTCGACAATCGTAACCGCCTGATCCAGCAGGAACGCGTAGAGCGCATCGACGTCCTCGCGCGCGGCAACCTCGAATGCATAGTGGTGATAGCCCACATCGCCGGTCCGGTGCTTGTGTTTGCGCCCCTGGGCATCGGCTTCGGTGATCCAGAACAGGGTTTCGCCATTGGTCCAACCAATAACCCGGTCGAACTCCCACTCTATGGTGAATCCCAAGAAACCGAGTACCTGATCGTAGAACGCCCTGGAGCGGTCCAGATCGCTGACACGAATAGCCAAGTGGTCTATCCCGATGACGTTCATCCTGTCAGGTCTCCTCGATTTCGGTTTCTTGGGACAAAGAGCGCTGTTGAACTCAGAACGGGGCGTCGATATCGACCACGACAATGAGTTTGTGGTTGACGAACTCCTTGAGCCCGAGACCGATCAACTCGCGGCCGTACCCCGAGCGGCGCACGCCACCGAAAGGCAGGTCGGCTTCGACCTTGGTCGGATGGTTGACGAACACCATGCCGGTGGAGATTTTCTTCGCGACTTCTGCGCCATGCGCCGTGTCCGAGGTGAATACCGAACCGCCGAGGCCGAACGGCGAGTCGTTGGCGATACGTACTGCATCGTCTTCATCCTTGGCGCGGAACAGCATGGACACCGGGCCAAAGAACTCCCAGTAGCGAGCGGGGTTGTCTTCGGCGACATCGGTCAGGATCGTCGGCTGCACGAATGCCCCATCGACAGGCACGGGCGGCCCGACTTCTTCGGCCTTGGCGCCAAGCTTCACGGCTTCGAGGATCTTTTGCTTGACCTCATTGGCCGCGCTTTGCGAGGAGAGCGGTGCCAGGGTCGTCTTCGCATCGAAGGGATCGCCGGCCACCAACTCCGCGACGCCCTTGCGATAGAGCGCGAGGAAGTCGTCATAGACCGCATCGACCACGATCATGCGCTTGGAGGACACGCAGACCTGCCCGGCATTCCAATGCCGGCCGAACACCGCCCATTTGCTCGTTTTCGCCAGGTCCGCGTCGACCAGCACGACGAAGGCGTCGGCGCCGCCGAGTTCCAGGGTGGATTTTTTCAGCGCTTTGCCCGCTTGCGACGCAACCACCGCACCGGCGCCTTCCGAGCCGGTCAAGGCAACGCCCTGCACGCGGGCATCGTTGATGATCAACTCGATCTGCGAACGCGTGGCGTACAGATTACGGAAGGCGCCGTCAGGCAGGCCGGCATCCTTCATCAACTTTTGAAAGCCAGCGGCGCTTTGCGGCACATTCGCTGCGTGTTTGAGAAGCACGGTATTACCGGCAGAAAGCTGCGGCGCCAGAATGCGGGCGATCTGGTAATAAGGGAAGTTCCACGGCTCGATCGCCAGCAGCACGCCGAGCGGTTCGCAGACGAGAACCGCCTCGCCCTCGGCAGGGTCGAGGACCGGGAGTTTCTCCGGCTTGAGCAAGGTTTCGGCATTGCGCACATAGTATTCGAAGATTTTTGCCGACAGCTCGACCTCGGCTTTCGCCTCGGCAAACAGCTTGCCCATCTCCAGCGTCAGTACCCTGGCAAAGGCGTCGCTGTCCTTGCGCAGGATATCGGCCGCATTCTGCAGGATGCGCGCACGTTCGGCGAAAGAGGTGTCCTTCCACGCCAGGAAAGCCTCATGGGCCTTGCCGATGGCCGCGGTGACTTCTGCATCGGTCGCATCGGGAAAGGTTTGCAGTGTCTCGCCCGTATAGGGATTGATTGTTGCGTATGCCATGTAAAAGCTACTCCAGAACCGTTTCGACTAAATGGCCAACCCGCCGCTGAGTGCATATGCCGGGCCTGCCGAAGGTACACGAGGAACAGGTTTCAAACATGGAGCCAAAGGTCGCAGGCCCACCCAGACCCGAGAGATCGGGGAGCTCACTTGACGTTCAGGGCGGCGGCGACGGTCACTGAAAGCGGTCACGATGATCTGCCGATCAGCGTCTCCTGTTGATCTTTGTCATAGAAAGGCAAAGAAGAGGCGTCCTTGCGCGGGTTGCCTGACTAATAGGCATCCCCCTTTTGCGCGACTTGTGCCATAAGACCGGTAGCGTTGGCGACCCGATGGCGCAGCAATAGCATCCATTGACTCCCCGACCCTGGGGCCGGGTGGCGGGCATTGCGCCAGACTTCGGAGCGCTGGAAGGGTGGTGCTGTACTGCTTTGGCATTTGTTGGGCCCGCTGTAACGCAAGCTCACTCACGGATACAAGGAGATAAGCATGAAAGCTGCTGTTGTTGCCCAAGGGCAACGCGTGAATGTGATCGAAAAAACATTACGGCCTCTGAAACATGGTGAGGCTCTCCTTAAAATGCAGTGCTGCGGGGTCTGCCATACCGACCTGCACGTCAAGAACGGCGATTTCGGTGATAAAACCGGAGTGATCCTAGGCCATGAAGGCATCGGTATCGTGCAGCAGGTAGGACCAGGCGTCACCTCTCTGAAGCCCGGTGACCGGGCCAGCGTAGCCTGGTTCTTCCAGGGCTGTGGGCACTGTGAATACTGCAACAGCGGCAACGAGACACTCTGCCGCAACGTAAAAAACTCCGGCTACACCGTGGATGGTGCAATGGCCGAAGAGTGCATTGTCGTCGCCGACTACTCGGTGAAAGTGCCTGATGGGCTTGATTCTGCGGCGGCGAGCAGCGTGACCTGTGCTGGCGTAACGACCTATAAAGCCGTGAAGGTTTCCAATATCCGCCCTGGGCAATGGATTGCGATCTACGGGCTGGGCGGCCTGGGGAATCTGGCGTTGCAGTACGCAAAAAATGTATTCAACGCCCGAGTGATCGCCGTGGACATCAACGATGATCAACTGCAATTCGCCAGGGAAATGGGCGCTGACCTGGTCATCAACTCCCGCAACGAGGATGCCGCAAAAGTTATCCAGGAGAAGGTCGGCGGAGCTCACGCGGCTGTCGTGACGGCCGTCGCCAAGGTCGCGTTCAACTCTGCGGTGGATGCCCTGCGTGCCGGTGGACGCCTGGTCGCAGTTGGGCTTCCGCCTGAAGCCATGAGCCTCGATATTCCTCGGTTGGTGCTTGACGGGATCGAGGTGGTCGGCTCGCTGGTCGGTACTCGACAAGACCTCGTAGAAGCCTTCGAGTTTGCCGCGCAAGGCAAGGTGGTGCCGAAGGTGACACTGCGTCCGATCGAAGATATCAATGAGATCTTCGATGAAATGCAGCAAGGGAAAATCAAAGGCCGCATGGTGATTGATTTGAGTCATTGACGGGCCATTGGCAGTCGCTCGGGCGGCTGCCAATACCGTTGGCTCCTCACGACGAGAAGCGCAGTTGATCGCTTTTGCCGATAGTTTCTGGATGGTTTTCTCACCTGCATCGCTAGATATTGAGGCGAGGTTGATGATAGGTTTTGCGTCCCAAACCATCCTGCGCGGGAGATAACCGATGTTTGGCGTGACCGACTATGGCGCTTTCATCATCGCCTTCATCATCGTCCTGGCCATTCCTGGCCCCGGCAATTTTGCCCTCATCACGGCGACCGGCAAAGGCGGGATAAAAGCGGGTTTGGCTGCGACATGCGGAGTGATACTCGGTGACCAGGTGCTCTTATGGCTGGCGGTCGCTGGCGTCGCAACCCTGCTGGCCGCGTATCCGGCAGCGTTCCATCTCATTCAATGGTTGGGTGCGTCGTACTTGGCGTGGCTGGGCCTGCGAATGTTGTTTAGTCAGGCTGGGGCCGCGCCGCGCAAGAGCCGGATGGATAACGGCCACTTCCTGCGTCAGACCATGATGATCACGTTGCTCAACCCCAAGGCGATCATCTTCTACATGGCCTTTTTCCCGTTGTTTGTCGATCCGGTGAAGCATCAGGGCATAGTGACATTCGCGTTCATGGCCGCGACCGTAGCGGTGGTGACGTTCCTCTATGGTTTGATAGCCGTCCTATTGACCCACAAGCTCGCTCAGCGCATGCGGGCCAACCCGCGCATCGCCAATCTGCTGGAGCGCTTGGCCGGCGTTTGCCTGCTGGGGTTCGGCGTCAAGCTGGTCGCCATGCGCTGAATACGAGCCGTTGGTTTACCCTGTCAGCAACCTGAAAACCATTGTCTTATCGAAGCCAGCCGCTCACTCGGCATTGGTGAGTCAGCGCTGCGCCGCTGGGTTGACCAGGTTCAGAAAGGGCGCCAAGGCGTCACGCCGCAGAGCAAGACGCTGACCCCAGAGCAGCAGAACATTCAGGAGCTGGAAGCTCGGATCGCCTGGCTTGAGCGAGAAAAATCCATACTAAAAAACTGCCTCCCCGGCGCTCCGCGGCTCATTGGATTAGAAATACTGCGTTCTACACTGATCTTACTGGACAGTGGTCGCTGGCTTTTTGGAGGCTTAGTCCCCGTCAAAAAACTTGACCGAGGGGAAGCTGCGGACCCGTTAGTGGTGGCACGAACTTAACGAGGTTAATGTCGTGGCGCCGTTCCACCTAGTCGCGTTGCCGAGTCGGCATTGCGCGATGCCGCCCGTTACCGTCGAGCAGGTTGCGTCGTAAACATCAGTTCGCATGCCGGTATCCGTCCTAAGGGCGCATCTATTCCCTATGCGGTAGTTGTAATGCTGGTCGAGTCGGACGACTTGACCGGCGAGATACTCCTCTCAGACGGCGGGTTGAATCTGACCTAGGTTTAGCGTGCTCCGGTATCTGGAGATGGATGCAGGCGTTCCGCTTGCGCCTCGTTGACGGTGCCGATGTGTATTATTCCGAGGTATCAGGCCTCGGAAAGCTGAAACCGATAACCGACCCCATACAACGATTCGATGGGCGTTTCCCCTGGGCACGCCTGCTCCAGCTTGCGCCGCAGGTTGCGGATATGGCTGTCCACCGTGCGGTCGGTGACCACGCGGTGGTCGGAGTAGATCTTGTCGAGCAGTTGGTCACGGGAAAATACCCGCCCGGCGGAACGTGCAAAGGTGCTGAGCAGTCGCAGTTCCAGGGGGGTGAGGTCCAGGGCGATGCCGTCTATCGAGGCGCGATACTGCGCTTCGTCGATCAGCAGGCGCGGCGCCGAGCTGACCAGCAGTTGGGGCCCGCGACGCAGGATGGCCTTCTCGTCCAGCTCGGCATTGGCCGGCCTGTTCAAATCCGGCAGCGGTGCCTGGACCTTTGCCCCGAGCATCAGCGTGCCGATTTTCGACGCCGGGAGTAACCGCGCGACCCTGGATTCGGCCAAGGTCGAGCGTGACATCCAGATACAGACTTATCAGCAGACCCTGCAGACCGCGTTCCGCGAAGTGGCCGACGCGCTGGCGCGCGTCAAATCGGCTGACTTCATTCAATGGGAAATCAACATGCGTGCATCTCGTTCCACTTTAAGCCGTTGCGCTCAGGTACTGACCTGCGCCAGTTTCATAACGCTTTCAGCCCTTTGCCAGGCGGATTCCGACAAGGACCCGTGGGAGCGTATCAACCGACCCATTTTCTCATTCAATGACACGCTGGATACCTACGCACTGAAACCCCTTGCCCAGGGTTATCAATTTGTTACCCCGCGCATTGCGCAAGACGGCGTGCATAATTTTTTCAACAATCTGGGGGAGGTCAAGAACCTGGCGAACAACTTACTTCAAGCCAAGTTCTATAACGCCGGGGTTGATACGAGCCGCTTCTTACTCAACAGCACCATTGGCCTGGCAGGATTGGTCGATGTCGCGACGCCCATGGGGCTGCAGCGCAATGACGAAGATTTCGGTCAAACCCTCGGTTACTGGGGGGTAGGTAGTGGTCCTTATCTTGTGCTGCCGCTCTTGGGGCCCAGCACACTTCGCGATGCGCCGGCCATCTTTCCCGATATCTACGCCAACCCGGTTCGTTACATCGGCGACGTTCCGACGCGTAATAGCCTGTACGGCCTGGGCATGATCGACGGACGCGCTCAATACATGAAATCTGAAAAGCTCATCACCGGGGATAAATACAACTTCATTCGAAGCGTTTATCTGCAACACCGGGAGTTCAAGATCAATGATGGAAACGTAAAGGACGACTTTTGATCAGCGCGGTTCGACCTCGGGATCAAGTTACCCGTTGACACTGTCCGGATGCGCCGCCCATCGAAGCCCAGGCACTGATGGCCGGCGCGGCCGTGGAATAGCAGGCTGGAGTGCTCGCCGCCCTCAAACAATATCGTCGATCAGGATATGAGGCTGCCCGCGACTGCACTGTTCAATGCGCGCCTGGACCTTGTACACAGTGCGCAGCATCTGTTCTGTAATGACCTCACGGCTCGCGCCACTGCCTTGTGCGGTACCGTCCGCAATCACCAGCACCTGATCGGCAAAACGTAACGCCTGGTTCAGGTCATGGATGGCGATGAACACAATGACCCGACGCCGGCGGGCCAATGCCTGCATGAAGTCCAACACCTGGACCTGGCGGTGCATGTCGAGGGCGCTGGTGGGTTCGTCCATCAACAGGATCTCCGGCTCGCGCACCAAGGTCTGCGCGATGGACACGAGCTGTTGCTGCCCGCCGCTGAGTTCGCCGAGGTTGCGAAAGGACAGGCCGGTGATCCCCAGCGCCTGCAATATCTCGTCGACCAGCGTCAGCTCATCATCGTGGACGACCCAGCCGGGCGACAGTTGTTTACGTGCCAGAAGCACCGATTCGTACACCGTCAATCGAGCGCTGCCGTTCAAGCCCTGCGGCATGTAGCTGATGCCCCGCACGCCCTTTTTCGAGCCCTGCAGAATCACCCGGCCGGGGCCGTCGATCAAGCCTGCCATGCGCTTGAACAGGGTGGACTTGCCGGCGGCATTGGGGCCGACCACCGCGACCACTTGGCCACCCATAAATGCGCCGGTCGTGACACCGCTGATGATCGTGCGCTGACCGTAGCGGGCACCAAGGTTCTCCAGTTGGATCGTCACCATGAGTTTTTCTTCCCGCTGAGAATCAGAGATATGAAGAACGGCACGCCGATCAATGATGTGACCACGCCGATCGGAAAGATCGCGCCCGGAATCAGGGTCTTACTGACCACCGAACTGACGGACAGAATCAGTGCGCCGGTCAGCAGCGACGCCGGCAGGAAGAACCGCTGGTCTTCACCAATCAACATCCGCGCAATGTGCGGGCCGACCAGCCCGATAAAGCCGATGGTGCCGACGAAGGCCACGGGAAACGCGGCGAGCAGGCTGACCATGATCAACGTCTGAAAGCGCAGGCTGCGCACGTTGATACCGAAACTGGCGGCCTTGTCATCGCCCAGCCTCAGGGCTGTGAGGGCCCAGGCGCGCCTGGCGAAAATCGGCAGGGTGACCACGATCACCAGGCAGATCACACCGAGTTTGGGCCAGGTGGCTTTGGTCAGGCTGCCCATGGTCCAGAACACCACGGCCGCCACGGCTTGTTCGGTGGCAAAAAACTGCACCAGGGCCAACAACGCGTTGAACGTGAACACCAGGGCAATGCCGAGCAGCACGATGGTTTCAGCGGTGACGCCGCGGCGCATGCTCAGGAAGTGGATCAGCAAGGCAGAGAGCATGGCCATGACGAACGCGTTCACCGGCACCATGTACTGTGCCGCCAATGGGAACAGGGCCACGCCAAACGCCAGGCCCATGGCCGCGCCGAAGCTGGCGGCGGCAGAAATGCCCAGGGTGAAGGGGCTGGCCAGAGGGTTGTTGAGGATGGTCTGCATCTGCGCACCCGCCAGTGATAATGCCGCGCCCACGGCAACCGCCATCAGGGCGACAGGCAGGCGGATATCCCACATCACCACGCGCACCTGCGCCGAAGCGTCGTCCGGTGAAAACAGTGCGCCGAGTACTTCGCGCAGGCTGTAACTCGCCGGGCCCAGGGCCAGGTCAAGCAGGACACTGCAGAGCAGCAGCGTCATCAGCCCGGCGAGGATCAGCCGCTTGCGCAGCACCAGGCGGCGGTAGGTCTCGCGCTGCACCACCAGGGTGTCGCTCGGTGCGCTCATGGCTTGACCTCGGGGGTGCGCAAACTGACGAAATAGCCCGGCTCGTAAGGTACCGGCAGAAACCGCTCGTGCAGCTCGCGAAAGGAGGCCTCGGGGTCCAGGTCGGCAAACAGCGTGGGATGAAACCATTTGGCCAATTGCTGGATGGCCACGAACTGGTAAGGGCTGTTGTAGAACTGATGCCAGATTGCATGAAAGGCCTGGTTGTCCTGCGCCTTGATCCCTGCGTAGGCTGGCCGTTGGGTGTACCAGGCCAGTTTGTGCCGGGCTTGCGTCATGTCGGCGCCGGGGCCGACGCCGACCCAATGGCCGCCAGGGGCGAACGCCTCCCAGTTGGCGCTGGTGACTACCACCTGCGCCGGGTTGGCGACGATGACCTGTTCGGGATTCAACTGGCCGAAGGTGCTGGGGATAATGCCTCTGGCGATATTGTTGCCACCGGCCATGTCGACAAAAAGCCCGAAGTTTTCGTTGCCGAAGCTCAGGCAGCAATCGTCCGTGTAACCGCCGATGCGTTCGATAAACACCGCGGGGCGCACAGGCTGCTGCGCCGCGATCACGTCGGTCACCCGGTGGATCTGCCGGTTGCGAAAATCAATGAAAGCCTCGGCACGCGCTTCTTTGCCCAACAGTCGGCCGAACAGGCGCATGGTCGGCTCGGTGTTCTGCATCGGTTGATTGCGAAAGTCGACGTACACCACCGGTATGCCCAGGGCATCGAGCTTCTCGATATAGCGCGCATCCTCGGTGGCATGCTGTGCCTCGATGTTGAGGATGATCACGTCGGGGTGCTGGGCGATCGCTTGTTCGATGTCGAAGGTCCCGTCTTCAAAACCGCCAAAGGTGGGAATCCTGGCAATGGCGGGAAATTTGCGCAGGTAGGCTCCGTAGGTGTCCGGGTCCGACTGGATCAGATCCTTGCGCCAGCCGACGATGCGTTCGATGGGGTTTTGCGTATCCAGGGCGGCGACCAGGTACAACTGGCGACCCTCCCCGAGAATCATCCGCCTGACCGGCAGATGGACCTTGACCTCGCGGCCAAGCAGGTCGGTGACGGTACGGCGCGCGGTATCCGCCTCGGCGGCGGGGGCGGGCAGTGAAGCCCCGAGCAAGCCAGCCACTAACAGCGCCGCGAAGGCGTGGCTGCGTCGAACGATGGTAACCATGGTTAAAGCCTTTGCAGGTGTCAGAAGTCGACCGTGGCCGAGAGTAAAAGCGTGCGTGGCGAGCCCTGGGAAAACGCTCCATAAGAGGCGACACCCGACCAGTACTCGCGATCGAACAGGTTTTGCACCGTGGCGCGGAACGTTGTCGGCCGCTGTGCGATACGCGTGGTGTAACGTGCGCCGAGGTCGATGCGAGTCCAGGGATCCAGTTGTTGGCTGTTGGCCTGGTTGACGTACTGGCGGGCGGTATAGATCGCGCCACTGGTGAACGTCAGCCCCTCGACCCAGGGGATGTCCCATTCGGCCCAGAGGTTGGCTTGTACATCCGGCACGCCGACCGGGGTGTTGCCTCGGTTGGCGGCAATGCCGGTTTTGGTCAACTGCGCATCCAGCAACGTCACCCCCCCGAGCAGGCGCGCGCCTGGGGCGACCTCGCCAAACAGGTTCAGCTCGATGCCCCGATTGCGCTGTTCGCCTTGCACCGAAAACGTCCCGCCCGACAACTCGCCGCTGGGCTTCTTGATCTGGAACAGCGCCAGGGTCGACATGAACGTGCCGTAGTCGAGCTTGACCCCGATCTCCTGCTGCCGGGAAACGTAAGGGGCGAAGATCTGGCCTGCATTGGCGGCGTTGGCCGGGGCGACGTCGCCCTTGCTCAGGCCCTCAAGGTAGTTGTAGTAGAGCGACACATGGTCCCAGGGTTTGACCACCACCCCGAACAGCGGCGTGGTCTTGCCTCCGTCATACGACGTGCTCAGCGTACCGGAGGCGTTGTAGTTGCTCGACTCAATATGCTGTCTGCGCAGGCCGAAGGTGACCTGCAGGCGTTGCTCGAGCACCGACAGGGTGTCGGCGATGGCGATGCCGGATAATTGCGTCGCGGAGACCTTTGGCGTATCCGGCTCGGCAATCGAAGGCTTGGGCTGATCGATCGGGTGGTAGATGTTCGACAGGATGACCGCGCCGGATGTGATGCCACGGGACAACTCGTCGCGATAACGCGAGACTTGCAGGGCCGTGACGTGGCCGACCGGCCCGGTGTCGAAGCGTAGGCGCGTGCCCGCATCGACGGTGTAGCGCTGCACGTTGAACTTGTAATAGCCGGGTGTCGAGGCGGTGTCGCCGGCGGCGTTGAGGAGGGTTGGGGTCTGGTCGGACATGCGCGCGACAGCCGACCTGCCGCCACCGGCATGGGCGAAGACGGTCAAGGCGTCGGTGAGGTCGTATTCACCGCTGAGCAACGCGGATTTATCACGGGTTTCGGACCAGCCCCAGTCTTGGCTCACATTGGTCCGCCCATTGGCGGCGGAAGGCATCTCCACGCCCGTGTCGATCAGGAACGGTCGAGATGCCGCGTCGAACTTTTCTTGCTGGGAGATCAGGTCCAGGCTGCCTCGCAGGCGATCGGACCGGTAGTCCAGGGACACGGCACCGAGCCCGACGGCGCGCGATTGGTCGTCGATCACGGTGTTGCCTTGCTGGACACTGGCGTTGACCCGCACCCCCCATCGGCGTTCCTCGCCAAAGCGCCGGCTGATGTCGATATGGTTCCCCAGTTGCGCATCCTGGGCGTAACTGGCGGTGAACCGCGTCAAGTCTTCATCCAGGGAGCGCTTGGGCACCACATTGATCACCCCGCCGACGGCACTGTTGGGCGACATGCCGTAGAGCAGTGCGCTCGGGCCTTTGACGACCTCGATGCGTTCGGCGTATTCGGTGAACACCCGATAGTTGGAGGCCACGCCATAGACACCGTCGAAGGCCAGCTCACCGAGGTTGCCTTCGCCGACCGGAAACCCACGGATAAAAAAAGAATCGACAATCCCGCCGGTCTGCCCGGTGGCGCGGACCGACGAATCGCGCTCCAGCACGTCGCCCACGGTCGTTGCCTGTTGGTCCTTGATCAGCGACGAGGTGTAAGTGCTGACGCTGAAGGGGGCGTCCATTACATCGGTATTACCCAGCATGCCCAGGCGTCCTCCCGCGGCCACCTGGCCCCCCGGATACACCGGGGGCAAGGTCTCGGCCGGCTGGTCGTGGCCACTGATCGTGGTCTGCGCCAGGGTGACCCTGCGGAGCGCCAAGGTGTAGCTGCCGTCGTTGCGCAGCAGCATGTCCAGGCCACTGCCGGCCAGCAAATGCGCGACTGCCGCCTGGGTCGAGTAATTTCCAGAAAGCCTTGGGCTGATCAACCCTTCAGTGATCGACGGCTCGAAGGACAAGGCAATGCCGGCCTCCACGGCAAAGCTCGACAAGGTTGCGCCGAGCGGTCCGGGGGCAAGGTTGTACGCGCGCACGGTCACTGAATCCAGCTGCACCGGCGCGTCCGCCCGGGCCAAAGGGCAGGCCGCACCGATCAGGGTCAGGCTGAGCAACGCGCTGCGAATGACCGGCATCAATGGGGGGCCCTGTGGCGAGAGGAAGTGGCTGTTCCTTCATTGCCAGTTGAGATCAAAAAAAGTATCAGCCTGGCAACGCTTTATTTTTTTGCGAGGTTTGCCTTCGCGGCGTCAGGCGGGCGACAGCGTGACCCAATACCCGTTCAAATGGCCGGTGGCGAGCACCGGGTAGGTTTGCACCAGCATGTTCAAGGTGCGTTGGGTATCGCTGATCGGGAAGGCACCGGAGACGCGCAGGTCGGCAATGGCCGGATCACAGCGCACAAAACCACGACGATAACGCGCCAGCTCGGCAACGAAATCCGCCAGGCGCATCTTGTCCGCCATCAGCATGCCCTGGGCCCAGGCACCGACGTAGCGACCGGCGGCAGTCAGCGCTCCAAAGGTCTGTGAGGAAAAGTCGGTGCGCTGCCCGGCGTTGACGATCAGCGGCTCCGTTTGGCGGTTTTCGGCCAGTTCCACTTTCACTGCGCCTTCCAGTACGGCGAGCTGGGTACGCGGGCCCAGTTCACGCACGGTAAAGCGCGTGCCCAGGGCCTGCATGCGGCCCTGTCGGGTGATGACGAGGAAGGGGCGGGGGACGGAAGCGGTATCCGGTGCGGTCTGCACCAGTATTTCGCCTTCGCGCAGATGGATGAGCCGCTGTTGGCCATCAAACAGCACATCCATGGCGGTGTCGGTATTCAACGTGATGCGTGAGCCATCGGCCAGGGTCAATTCGCGTCGTTGGCCCACGGCAGTGCGGTAGTCGGACGACCATCGGCCTGACTCCACCAGCTTCCAGCTGCCCCAACCCGCCGGTATCACCGCCAGCAGCAGGGCCAATTTACCCAGGGCCGCACGCCGCTCCGGATTGCTTGGCCGATCCAGCGCCGACATCGCCAGGGAAGATGGCAAGCCGCCCAGCTTGCTTTGCAGCAATTGCGCCCGCGACCACGCGCGATCGCGCTCGGGGCTGCTGACCTTCCAGCGCTCCCACTCGGCACGTTCGTTGTCGCTCAGCCCGTTGTCGCTCAAACGCATCAGCCATTCGGCGGCTTCTTCAAGCACGTCGGGATTCAGCGGTGGCTCTCTGCGCAGCGAGCGCATCTATTCGACCATCATCATGCAGTGCAGGAACGCTTGTTTCATGTAGCGTTTGACGGTGATCAGCGAGACGTCCAGTTGCTTGGCGATGTCGTCGTATTTCAGCCCGTTGATCTGCGACAGCAGGAACGCCCGCTTCACCAGCGGCGGCAGGGCATCGAGCATGGCGTCGATTTCGTGCAGGGTTTCCAGCACCATGAAGTGCGATTCAGGCGACGGCACATCCTGCGCGGGCGCATTGGCGAGTGCCTCCAGGTAGGCGCGCTCCAGCGCCTTGCGCTGGTACCAGTTGATCAGGATGCCCTTGGCCACGCAGCTCAAGTAGGCGCGAGGCTGCTCGATTACCGTGACCTGTGAAGCCAGGATGCGGGTGAAGGTGTCCTGCGCCAGATCCGCCGCATCCATGGCGTTGCCCAGTTTTCTTTTCAGCGTCGCGTACAGCCAGCTGTGATGCCCGCTGTACAGGGCCTCAATCGCGCGCAGGTGGCTCGGGTTGTTCGCGGAGTGGGTTTGGCTCATGGCGCGGGCGTGCATCTAATTGAGAAGTATTCCCAATGCTAGTTGACAAGATGCTTGAAAAGCAAGGGGGGATCAGTGCCCCGCGATCGGTGCGATCCCCTGTGCTGGCGTGTCCTTCATCGCCAGGCACCTGGTTCAATCCCGACCCGCGACTCGGTGGGGTTGCTTGCCCGCGGGCCAATAACGCAGGGCGACGATCAGCACCAGCGCCAGCGCATACGCCAGGCAAACGAACAGATACGTGTAGGGCAGGCCATACGCTTGGCTGAGCAAGCCGCCGATGCAGATACCGGCAATCGAGGCAAACTGCGCGGTGCTTTGCGCGATACCCAGTACATAGCCCTGTCGGGCGCTGTCGGCGGTGGTCGAGATCAGGGCCATCAGCACTGGCGTCGTGGCACCCAGCAGTACTCCCCAGACGAAGTAGGCCAGGATAAACACCACGGGGTTGCGGGTAATGCCCGCCACGGCGGTCAGCGCGATGCAACCGATCACCACGTAAGTGATGCGCTGCAGCGTCTGGCGTAGAGAGCGCTGCTCGAAGTAGCGCGACCATGCCGTCGCCGAAAGAATGAAGCCCAGGGCCAATAGCCCGTAGCACAGGCCGACCACTGAGTGGCTGACATCGAATGTGGAGCTGACGTAAAGCGAGAACGAAGTCTGGGGCAGCATTCGCGCCAACAGCAGAATCCCCATGATGCCCAACAGCGACAGCAGGGGCGAGCCGCGCCAGCCGGCAGCGCTGGCCTGGGCGGGGGCGCAGGTGTTTACCGGCGCGGTTTTTTTCACGGGGGGGACGTCCGGCAGTGTCATGGCGGCGATCACCGTGCAGGCGGCACATAACACCGAGGCCACGATATTGATCCAGAAAAACGTCGCGTAATCGAGAATCAGGCCGCCGAGCACGGCGCCCAGCAACGAGCCGACGTTGGTCGAGATCTGCAGAATCGCGAACAGCCGGGCCCGGCGCGACGGGCTTTCGATACTCACGCCGTAGGCCTGCGCCGGGGCAATGTAGCCCGCGAAGGCACCCTGCAGGAAACGCAGGGCCAGGATCGCCCAGATGTCGCTGAAAAACGCCAGGCCGAGCTGGGTCAAGGACAACCCGGCGAGCGCGCGGATCATCATCAACTTGTGCCCGTATCGATCGCCGATACGGCCCCAGAACGCACTGGTCAGCATGATGCCCAGCATCGGTCCCACGTACACAGCGATGCTGGCGAAACTGAAAAGCGCCTCCGAAGAGGCCAGCCCGCGCAGGTGTACGGGCCAGAACGGCCCGCTCATTTCCATCGCGCCCATGGAGACCAGTTGGATCGCGAACAAAAGATAAACAAGGGTTCTGACACTTGAACCCTGAATGACACCTGCATGGGACATGGGACGGCCTCGGCGGATGAACCCGGTAAAAAAACAGGGAGGGATGATACTTTTTCGCAAGTCGGCTGGCATTAGGAGTGATTCCCATTTTCCTACGTTGAAAGGATCCTCTCGTCATGCCCGTTATCTGTCGTCCCTATGGTGAACGTGTGTTAACCCTCGCGATTCGGAGCGCCATGCTGAATGTCGTCTTGGTCGCATGCAGCGCCAATGCCTCGGCGGCTACGCCACAGCCCGCAGCGGGCGACGCGTCAACGCCTGACAGCGCGCAGAGCCTGATCCTCGACACCACCACCATCGACGCCCGCGAGGCTGGCCCCACGGCATTGCCGCCGGTACTGGCCGGCGGGCAGGTCGCCCGTGGCGCGCGCCTGGGGATGATGGGCAACAAGGATGTGATGGACGCCCCGTTCAGTGTGACCAGCTACACCGCCAAAACCCTGGCCGACCTGCAAACAGTGACGGCGGCCGACGCCCTGGAACGCGATCCTTCGGTGCGGTCCACGGGGCAGACGGGCGGTATCGTCGATTCGTTTTTCATCCGTGGGTTTGCCATCGGCGAAGGCAACCTTGGCGAGTTGGCCTATGACGGCGTGTACGGTGTGGCGCCGAACTACCGGACGTTCACCGACTACGCCGAACGCATCGAGGTGCTCAAAGGGCCCGGTGC
Source organism: Pseudomonas sp. GW704-F2 (assembly GCF_059423025.1). Lineage (NCBI taxonomy): Bacteria > Pseudomonadati > Pseudomonadota > Gammaproteobacteria > Pseudomonadales > Pseudomonadaceae > Pseudomonas > Pseudomonas sp. GW704-F2. The sequence continues at coordinate 168,284 of NZ_JBWKXO010000009.1, forward strand.
GCTGATGTACGGTGTCTCGCCGAACAGCGGCGTTGGCGGCGTCATCAACATCGTGCCGAAGCGGGCGCTGGATGAAGACCTGACGCGCTTTACCGGCAGTTACGCATCGGACTCTCAAGTGGGCGGCCACTTGGACATCAGCCGGCGCTTTGGTGAAGAAAACCAGTTTGGCCTGCGCTTCAACGGCAGCCTCCAGGGCGGCGACACCGCCGTCGATAATCAGAAGCGCGAGGTGGATATCGGGGCCATTGCCTTGGATTATCGCGGCGAGCGGTTGCGCCTGAACCTTGACTACATCAGCCAGAAAGAAAACTTTGACGGCGCCTCGCGCCCCTTCACCGTCGCAACGGGCATCGACGTGCCATCTGCCGCCAATGGCCGCACCAGCCTGCCGCAAAAATGGGGGTGGTCGGACACCAAGGAACAGTCGACACTGCTCGGCGGCGAGTATGACTTGAGCGATGCGCTGACCGTGTTCGCCCATGCCGGCGGGGGCAAGTCGGATGTGAAGCGCCTGTCCGACCAGGTGCCCAGGATCCTCAACGACGCCGGCGATACCAGCAATATCCCGGGTTACTACAAGTTCAACGTCGACCGTTCGACCGCCGATGTGGGCCTTCGCGGGCTGTTCGCCACCGGGCCGGTGACGCACATGACCACGCTGATGGCGACCCGTTACCGGGACGAACTGTCCCGAGGCATCACCAATGGTAAGGAGATCCGCTCCAACATCTATCACCCGGTGGATACGCCCAAGCAATACCTCGACGCCCCCAAGGTGCTGCGCATTTCGGAAACGGAACTGTCCGGCGTCGCACTGACGGACACCCTGGGCATGCTGGACGACCGCCTCCAACTGACCCTCGGCCTGCGCCGGCAAGCGATCGAGTCGCGTAACTACAATGCCGCCGGGGCTGTCAGCTCCCGCAACAAAGACACTGCCACGACGCCGTTGCTGGGCGTCGTGGTCAAGCCCTGGGATGACGTGTCCTTGTATTACAACTATGTCGAGGGCTTGAGCAAGGGCGATACCGCCCCAGGCACCGCGAACAACGGCGGCCAGACATTCGCCCCTTATGTGTCCAAACAGCACGAGCTCGGCGTGAAGTATGAACACCACACGTTCATCACGACCGTGGCGTTGTTCCAGATCGAAAAACCCAGCGGCGAGCTGGGTGCCAACAATGTGTATTCCGTGCAATCGGAGCAACGCAACCGTGGCGTGGAGGTGAGCCTGTACGGGGAAGTCGCGCCGGGCACGCGCTTGATGGGGGGCGTGACGTTCCTCGACGGCGAGTTGACGAAGTCCGCCACCGCAGCCAACCGGGGCAACAAACCGGTCGGCGTACCCGACATCCAGGCCAACCTCTGGGCCGAATGGGATACCCCATGGCTGGAAGGCTTTACCTTGACCGGCGGCGCGATCTACACCGACAGCCAATACGTCAACCAGGCCAACACCCAGGAACTGGACGCCTGGACTCGCATCGATGCGGGCGCGCGTTATGCCACGAAGATAGAAGGGCGACCTACGACGTTCCGCGCCACCGTGCAGAACGTATTCGACCGTGAGTACTGGTCGGGCGTCGCCTCCTACGGCGCATTTTCCCCGGGATCTCCGCGCACCTTGCAGTTGTCGGCCACGGTTGATTTCTGAGGTCGGTGTGGAGTGTGCTTTTCATGACGGCCAATGTGCGGCTCACCGCCGGCGACCGGCTCGATGCAGCGATAGCAGAACGAGTGTTATCGAGTAAAAAGTTTTATTGACTAAAAATAAATATCGGGTAATGATTTCTGCGCATCTGCTCTCATGCAGAGTCATCTCCAGGGTCATCTCCCGATGAGTCATAAAAACCCGTCTTTTCTTGCGACGCTTTACGTCGAGGCCACTGAATCGTCGTCGGCCACTTGCGCGGCCCCTTTGCTGATGCATGGCTTTCCCGCCGAGCCGGAACACCGAGTCACGTGGCACAACTGGATGCGTCCGCCCTTCAGCCAGTGGGGGTTCCGCAACCTGGCGCGCTTGCGCCCCACTATTGACGTACCGGCGGGCCCAGGGCCGGTCGGTACGCTCAAGCAGGCTCCCAATGCGCTGGACCAGCTGTGTTTCGACAGTGAGTGTGGGCTGAGCATCAGCGTTATCGACCACCTCGAGGCCAGCCAGACCGACGCCTTTTTGGTGATGCAGGGCGACACGGTATTGTTCGAGCGCTACTTCAACGGTCAGCAGGCCTGCGACCGGCACATCATGTTTTCGGTGACCAAGTCGCTGATCGGCACCCTTGGCGAACAGCTGGTTTCCAGTGGCGTGCTCGAGCCCGAGTTACCCGTCGCGTACTACGTGCCCGAACTGGTGGGCAGCGCGTTTGGCGATGCGACGGTGCGCCAGTTGTTCGATATGGCGGTGGGCATCGACTACAGCGAGGTGTACGACGATCCCAACTCGGAGAGTTCGCAGTACGGTTACGCCTGCGGGTTTCAACCGGCACCGGCGCAATACGCCCAATTCGAGTCGTTGTACCAGTACCTGCCATCCCTCAAAAAGCGCGCCAGCCACGGTGGCTTTTTCCATTACGTGACCGCGACCACCGAAGCTTTGGCTTGGGTCATGGAGCGCGCCTCGGGCAAGGCCTGCAGTCAGTTGTTGGCAGAAATCTGGAGCCGGCTGGGCTGTGATCGCGACGGCTATTTCATGGCTGATCCCTGGGGACGTAACGTCGCCGGGGCGGGTTTCAGTGCGACGTTAAGAGACATGGCGCGCTTCGGTCGTCTGCTGGCCAACGATGGCTGTCACGAGGGGGTTGAGCTGCTGTCGCCCGAGACCGTGGCACGTATCGCCGGCGGCGGGGATCCGGCGATCTACGCGCAAAATGCCGAGTTCTCCGGCTGGACACCGGGTGCGTCCTATCGAAGCCAGTGGTACGTGTTCAACGATCACAGCCAGGCCCTGATGGCCGGTGGCATCCACGGCCAGTACCTGTTCATCGACAAGCCCTCCGGCGTCGTGATCGTCAAGCAATCGTCGCTGACCGATGCGGTCGGCCCGTTCGATGCCGATAGCGTGCGAATGCTGCGCGCTATCAGCGCTCACCTGAGTCACTGACACACCCCGAAAAATAAGAGTCTTGCGTTCTATTCACCTGGCTTTGCCATGTGTTGGCGGCGCTTTGCGTCGCCATTGACTGCCCTGTAACAACAATAATCACACAGGAGCTTCTTATGGTTTTCATCAAGCGTTTCTCTCGAGCGCTCATAGCGGTCGGCTTACCCTTGACCACCCACGTCGCGTTGGCGGGCTACACCTTTGAGGACGGCGATCTCAAGGGCGAAGTCAACCTCACCGCGGGGGGCGCGACGCTATCAACCCGCGGCGTCAACTTCGGCAGCGGCCGGGTCGATGCGCGCAACGGTAAAAATGGCGGCACCAAGATCGACTGGCAAGAGTTCTACGTAAAACCCGGGGTCAAACTCGAGTATGCGTTGCAACCCGATTTCAGCTTGCTGGCCGGCGGTTCCCTGGTCGCGGCAAGCACGTTCGGCGACGGCGACGCGGGCGGTTTTACCCGCAGTTCCGACGGCAAGGTTGCCGCTGAAGAACTGTACGGCGGGTTCCGCGCCGGTGAGTGGAAGTTCACGGCTGGCCGCCAGAACTACATGGTCGGTACGGGGTTCATCGTCATGGACGGCAACCTGGACCAGCTCAAGGACGGCGCCTACTGGCTGGGCCCTCGAACCGCCTTCAAGGATTCGGCGATCCTGGCCTGGGAACATGGCGCCTTGAAGTCTCAGGCATTCACCCTGCGCACCGACGATGACCTGGGTGATTTCCGCATGACCGGCGTCAACCTCGATTACAACCTCGACGACCAAGTGACCCTGGGTGCCATGGCCATGCGGGTCAACGCCCTGGGGCCCAAAGGCAGCACGCTGCCTCGTCGTCGCGACGGCATGCAGGTGTACAACCTGCGGGCGCTCAATGCCAAGGTGCCCGGCGTACCGGCGCTGACCCTGAATGCGGAGTACGCGTTGGAGCGCGGTAGCGGCGAGGGGGTCGATTACGATGCCAACGCCTGGTACGGCCAGGCCGACTATGCCTTCAGCACGTTGCCGTTGACGCCCGTCATCGGTTATCGCTACGCGAGCTTTTCCGGTGATGACAACCTCAGCGATAACCGCCAGAAAGCCTGGGACCCGTTGAGCAAGGGCTTCGTCGACTGGAGTACGTGGCTCGTCGGCGACGTGGTCGGCAACTACCTGCTGTTCAACAGCAACGAAAATGTCCAACAGTTCTCGCTCAAGACCCACCTCAACGAGACCCTGACCCTCGGCGCCATTCACTACCAGTTCTGGCTCGATGAGAAAAACTACATGGGCGCGGCGGTCCGCGATCGGCGCTTTGCCGATGAGAGCGTGATATTCCTCGACTGGACGCCCACGCCGTCGTTCTATACGTCGCTGTCCTATAACTGGGTCAAGCCACTGGCCGCCGCCAAGCAGGTGTTCGGTGACGACCAGACCTTCAGTGCGTTGGAACTGTATTTCACCTATCGCTATTAAGTGCCGCGAGCCTTTGCGGCCGCGCTGGAGTGTTTTTATCATGAACAGTTTTTTGCGTAATACCGTGTTGGGCACTGTTGCTTCGTTGTTGATCAGCGGTTTTTGCCTGGCCGAAGAACGAACCGTAAGGATCTACAACTGGATCGAATACCTGCCGCCGGAAGTGCTCAAGAGCTTCCAGGAAGAGACCGGAATCCGCCCGATCTACGATGTATTCGACAGCGCCGAAACCATGGAGTCCAAGCTGCTGACGGGAAACTCCGGGTATGACGTGGTATTTCCGGGCACCGCCAACCTGGGGCATCTGATCACCGCCAGTGCCGTCCAACCGTTGGACCGCGCGCAGTTGCCGAACTGGCAGCACCTGGACCCCGAGTTCATGAAATCCCTGGAAGCGGTGGGGGACACCGGCAATCGCTACGCCGTGCCGTACCTATGGGGCACCACATTGATCGGCTACAACGTCGACAAGGTGCGCAAAGCCCTGGGCGCCGACGTGCAGATGAACAGCTGGGACATCATCTTCAAGGAAGAAAACCTCGCCAAGCTCGCCAGTTGTGGCGTGGGTTTCCTCGACGCCGGCAACGAGATCCTGCCGATTGCCTTGCACTACAAGGGCCTCGACCCCAATAGCCAGAAGCGTGAGGACTATGCGCAAGCCCAGGCCGTGATGATGAAGATTCGCCCTTATGTCACTTACTTCAACTCGTCGCGCTACGGCATGGACCTGGCCAACGGTGATATCTGTGTGGGTGTGGGCTGGTCCGGCGGTGTCGCATTGGCCACGCGACTGGCAGATGCCGCCGGCAAGGGCGTCAAGGTCGAGATGGCACTGCCCAAGGAAGGCGCGCCGATGTGGGCGGACGTGATGATGATCCCGGCCAATGCGCCCGATACTGCAGAGGCCCATGCGTTCATCAATTACATCCTGCGCCCGGACGTGATTGCGCGCATCAGCAACAAGATCGGCTACCCCAACCCGAACAAGGACGCCACTGCGCTGGTGGACGCCAGCATCCGCAACGACCCCAACATGTATGTGCCGGAGGAAGCGCGCAAGACCCTGTTCGCCCTGGAGCCGATCCCGGCCGCCGTGGAGCGCATCCGTACCCGCACCTGGACCGCCATCAAGAGCAACCGCTGATCAGTATGGCCTGACCCCGCAATGGGTCAGGCCTGCATGCCGTAAAACAGCAACTCGGTGATACGCCTGACCTGGGTAGAGTGCGCGTCGATATCCGGGTGTTCCTGGTTCACCAGTCGGAACAGTTGCAGGTGCGAATAGTCGTTCAACAGGAACGCGGCCAATTCCACATCGAGCTGCGGGCGCAGCTTGCCGGCCCGTTGCAATTCCCGCAGCAATTCGCTGATTTCGGCCCTGAGCGCATCGTTCATGGCCCGATAGCCTGCCGGCAGTTCATTGTTGCCACCGAAGAGAATCAGCGGCAGCAGTTCACGCCACAGGCTGGGGTGCATGACTTCCAACGCATAGCCGGTAAGCAGGCGTTCCAGGTGGCAGAGCGCCTCGACCGGGTCGTCTATTTCGTGGATCCGGCTGCGGGTGTCGATGATCGCGCGTTGATCGGCGTGGTGCAGGATTTCCAGGATGATTTCCTGCTTGTTGCCGAAGTACTTGAACACCGTCGGCGGCGACACCCCGGCCTGGCTGGCGATCTGTTCGATGGTGGTGTTCTGGAAACCCTGGCGTTCAAACAGTTCGATCGCGGCCTTGCTGATGGCTTGCCGGCGTTCGGCTTTCTGACGTTCACGCAGTCCGCTCACAGGAGATCCTTGTCACGAGTAAAAAGAGGGGCGCTTGTCGCCCCGGTATCCCTGCAAAATACTTAATTGGGTAAAGCTTTTAAAGCACTAATTGCCATTCAAGGGGTTTGCCGCTGATGCTTCTTCAATCGGTAGGCAAATTGAGCGCGGCTGAGCCCCACGAGCCTGGCGGCGGCGGCCAGGTTGCCGGCGTTTTGTTGCAGCGCTTCATTGATCAGGCGCGATTCAAGGCCGTCGATGGAAAACCCCTGGTCCAGCTGGCCAAGGGTGTCCAGCAGTGCAGGGCGGGGCGCTGTGGTGGTTAGCTGCGGCCCGCTATTTGACAGGCCGCCGTGGTCGTCCAGGCCATAGGGATCGGCGGGCATCGGCTCGTTGCGAAACAGGTGCACCAGGTCAATCGCTTGGCCTTCGTCACTGGCGATCAGGCCGCGTTCGATCAGGTTTTGCAGCTCGCGCACATTGCCCGCGAAGTCATAGCGCAGCAAAACCTTCAGGGCGCGCATGGTCAGGCCAGCCGGCGTTCGCGCGTATTCCTGGCAGAAGCGCGTGAGGAATGCGTTGATCAGCAGCGGGATGTCGTCCCTGCGTTCGCGTAGCGGTGGCAGGGCGATGGGGTAGACATTCAGCCGGTAGAACAGGTCTTCACGAAACGTACCGTCAGCCACGGCTTTACGCAGGTCGATATTGGTGGCGGCGACCACGCGCACATCCACCTTGATACCGCGCACGCCGCCGACCCGTTCGACTTCCCGTTCCTGCAAGGCCCGCAGCAACTTGCTCTGCCCGCCCAGGCTGAGGCTGGTGATTTCATCCAGGAACAGCGTGCCGCCCTGGGCCCGTTCGAAACGTCCAGGGCGCGAGTGCGTCGCGCCGGTATAGGCACCGCGTTCGACACCGAAGAGTTCGGCCTCGATCAGGTTATCCGGAATGGCGGCGCAATTGAGCGCCACGAACGGGCCGTCATGGCGGTGACTGAGCTGGTGCAACTGGCGCGCAAACATCTCCTTGCCCACCCCGGACTCACCGCTGATCAACACCGTTGCCGGGGTCAGCGCGACGCGTTGCAGGGCTTGTGTCGCGGCGTTGAACGCCGCGCTGGCGCCCACCAGCGTTTGCGGCGGGTTGGCCCTGGCGCTGTGGCTCACCGGGTGCTCGGGCGTGGGCGCGAGCGTGGTGCTGGTGACGGCCTGGGACACATTCAGGTAGCGCAGGTCCTGCTCGACGTCACCCCATTGCTCGGCCGTCTTGCCAATCACCCGACAGCTGCGGTGGCCCATGCCACGGCATTCCACTTCGCGGAAAATCACCATTTGCCCGAACAGGCCACTGACGAAACCGATCGCATAGCCGGTTTCAGTCCAGCACACCGGGTCCTGGCTGATGCCGTAGGCGCGCACATGCTCATCGGCCTCGCAGGAGTGGTGCCAGAGGAACTCACCTTCATAGAACCCCGAATCGGCATCGAACTTGAAGTGCAGCGGCTCGACCTTGGTCATGCCCTCCAGGGTGTGCAGGTGTGTCCCGGCGCGAAACACCGCGGCGGCATCGGCCTGTGGCCAGCGCTCGCGTATCAACCGCGCATCCCGCGCGCCGGAGGCATAACCGGTGCGGGTGAACAGGCCGCGCGCCTGCTCCAGGCCCAGGCGCTCGATGACCTCCCCGCGCAGGGCGCCGAACGACGAACTGTGCAGCAACAACATGCGTTGATCGTTGAGCCAGATACGCCCGTCTTCGGGAGAAAAAAACAGGCAGTCGGTCAGTTCCGCCGGCGTGGGCGAACTGCCAGCACTGAGTTGGCGGCTGTCGCCGCGCGGATGGAAGGGCGCGCTGGCCACCCGGTCGTCGGGCAGCGCACTGGGGGGATTAGTCATTGTTATGCCCCTGCAAAGCGAGTGAACGATATGAGTAACTGCTCAGATAGTTATTAAACATAACCTTATCAATTGAACAAGTGGCAGGACCCCGGTTCTTGCAGGCAACCGCTCGGTGGGGTGTGAGCGCAGCGCGGCGGGCCGCGACCCAGAGCCGTCGACGCGTTACGTCAGCAGCTTTGCGCGCAAGCGGCACAGCCTTTGCTCAAGGCTTGATGCGGCGTTTGCACCCTGTGCAGGCGATGACAATTACAAGAACTCGGAGTTGCCATGTCAGTGTCTGAAACCACTCACTTTCTACAGCGGGCCATTGCGTCCGAATGCCTGTTCAACGGCGATTGGATACCCGCCTCGGGGTCCGTGATCCCAGTGATCGAACCCGCCACCGGCGAACCCCTGATGCGCTGCGCCATGGCCACCCCGGCCGACGTCGCCATCGCCTGCCGCAACGCGGCCCTGGCGCAGCCGGCATGGGCTGCATTCGGTCCACGGGAGCGCGCCGAGGTGTTTCGCAAGGCGGCGGACCTGGCTCAGCAGTCCTTCGCGGAACTGGCGCTGTATGTCGCGCGGGAAACCGGCGGCGCGTTGTTCAAGGGTGAACACGAAGTGCGCGAAGCGATAGTGCTGCTGCATCAGGCGGCGGGGCTGTTGTCCCAACCGCACGGGGTGGTGCTGCCCAGTGAAGCCGGGCGCCTGTCCTATGCGCGGCGTCAGCCCCATGGCGTGGTCGGGGTGATTTCGCCGTTCAATTTTCCGCTGATCCTGTCGCTGCGCTCGGTGGCGCCGGCGCTGGCGGCGGGCAATGCGGTGGTGCTCAAGCCCGACCCGCAGACGCCGGTCAGCGGTGGTTTTCTCATCGCCCGGCTGTTCGAGGAGGCGGGCTTGCCCAAGGGCCTGCTGCAGGTGTTGCCCGGCGCTGCGCCGGAGGGGGAGGCGCTGTGCCGCGATCCGAATGTGCGGATGATTGCGTTCACCGGATCCACCGCGGCGGGGCGCAAAGTCGCCGAAGTGGCGGGGCGACACCTGAAAAAAGTCGCGCTGGAACTGGGCGGCAAAAACCCGCTGATCATTCTCGAAGACGCCGACCTCGACCTGGCCGCGAGCAATGCCGCCTGGGGCGCCTGGATGCACCAGGGGCAGATCTGCATGGCGACCGGCTTGATTCTCGCCCATGAATCCATCGCCGAACGCCTCACGCGCAAGTTGGTGGACAAGGCCCGGGCGTTGACGGTGGGCAATGCCGCCCGGAGTGAGGCCGCGCTCGGCCCATTGATCAACCAACGGCAATTGCAGCGCGTACACGCAATCGTCAGCGACAGCCTGCAAGCGGGCGCGCGGTTGGAGGCGGGCGGCGAATATGACCGGTTGTTCTACCAGCCCACCGTGCTCAGTGGCGTGCGTCCGGGGATGCGCGCGTTTGAGGATGAAATCTTCGGCCCGGTGGCCACGGTGGTCAGCTTCGCCACGGACGAGGAGGCCATCGAACTGGCCAACCGCACCGAGTACGGCCTGTCGGCCGCCATCATCTCGCCGTCGGTCGGGCGCGCCATGGCCATCGGCGAGCGGCTTGACTGCGGCCTGTTGCACATCAACGACCAGACCGTGGCCGACGAATGCATCAACCCGTTCGGCGGGCGCGGCGCCTCCGGTAATGGCGGCAGCGTGGGCGGGCCGGCCGACTGGGACGAGTACAGCCAGTGGCAGTGGGTCACGCTGAAAAATACACCGCCTGCCTATCCGTTCTGAGCCCTGGCTCATCGGTTTGATCCACCCATGCCTATACAAAAACAAGAGGGCTTGAACATGAACCTGCAGAACAAAACCTTGATCGTCACTGGCGTCGCTTCCGGCATTGGCGCCGAGCTGGCGCGGCTTGCGCGCTTCCAGGGGGCCACGGTGATCGGCGTTGATCGCCATGCACCGCAACTGACCCTGGATAGCTTCGTCCAGGCTGACCTGGGCGACCCTGCCAGCATCGATGCGCTGGTGGCACGCCTGCCGGCGCGCATCGATGGGCTGTGCAACATTGCCGGCGTGCCCGGTACGGCGCCCTTGCAAGCGGTGGCCACGGTCAATTACCTGGGGCTGCGGCACCTGACCCAATCGCTGCTGCCACGCATGTCGGCGGGCGGCAGCATCGTCAATGTCGCCTCGGTCCTCGGCGCGCAATGGCCGCAACGGCTGGAACGGCACAAGGCCCTGGCCGCGACGCCAAGCTTCGAGGCAGGGCAGCAGTGGCTGGCGGCCAACCCGGTGGAGCAGGACAACTGTTATCAGTACTTCAAGGAAGCGCTGATCGTGTGGAGCTTCCAGCAATCCCAGGGCTGGTTTCGCGATCACTCGGTACGCATCAACTGCGTCGCGCCGGGGCCGGTGTTTACCCCGATTCTCGGCGATTTCGTCAGCATGCTCGGGCCGGAACGGGTGGCCGCAGACAGCCAGCGCATGACCCGGCCAGCCCTGGCCGATGAGGTGGCGGCGGTGATTGCCTTCCTCTGCTCGGACGCCGCGCGCTGGGTCAACGGGGTCAATCTGCCGGTGGACGGTGGCTTGGCCGCGACCTACGTGTAGCGCTTGCAACGGCGCTAAACCCCGGCGCGGCGCCTCCGCGCCGGGGGTCTTGAACAACAACAAAAATACAGGACATCCAAGATGCTCAAGCCTATCTTGCGGACGGTTGCGGCTATGCCTTTTGTCGCACTGTCATCGATTGCACACGCTTACGACCTGCCCGGGCTCAACCTCGGCAGCACCAGTTTCTACGACGGCTCACCGGCCCCGGCCGGCCCTGGCTGGTACCTGGAGGAATACCTGACGTACTCCCGGGCCAGCCGCTTCAATGACGCCAACGGTCACAAGCTGGCGTTGCCCAGGCAGGACCTGGACGTGGTGGCGCCCACCACGCAGATCATCTACCTCGGGCAACCCCTGGCCAATGGTGCGATGCCGGGACTCACCCTGATCAACACCTCCCTGGTCCACGCAGATGTCGACGATGGCTTGAACAATGCGGCGCTGAGTTCTCGCGCCGGGTTTGGTGATGTGACTGTGGGGCCCTTCCTGCAACTGCCGACCCTGAGCCGCGCCGATGGCAGCCCGTTGTTGACCCAACGTGTCGAAGCCGATATCTCGGTGCCGGTGGGGGCTTATGACCGCAAGCGCTCGATCAACCCAGGCAGCAACTTCTGGTCATTCAACCCGTATTACGCGGCAACGTACTGGTTCAGCCCGAAGTGGTCGGCGAGCGGGCGTTTCATGTACCTGTGGAATGGCAAGAATGATGAGCCGCAGGCCGGTTTTGGGGATGTTTCCGATACCCAGGCCGGCCAGGCGTTGCATGCCAACCTGACCGTGCAATATGCCTTGAGCCAGCAACTGAGCGTGGGGGTGAACGGCTACTGGTTGAAGCAGATCACCGACACCCAGGTGGACGGGCACGCCGTGAGCGGGCGCCGGGAGAAGGTCTGGGCCATGGGCCCAGGCCTGTTATACGCCTTCAACAAGGAGAACGTGCTATCGGTGAACGCCTACTTTGAACAGCAGGCTGAGAACCGCACCGAGGGCAATAAACTGGTGCTCAATTGGCTGCACAAGTTCTAGGCTTTTGTGTGCCCGGCCGCTTCCGGGGTGGACAGGTTCAGTGGCGCCTTACGCACCATGACGGTGATGATGGCCAGCGCCGCGATCGCCAACCCGGGAGAGGTCGCCAGCAGGACGCCTGTGGTGCCCGCACCTGCGGCGAGCAGTTGTCCCGCCGCCAGCGGTCCGGCCACCGAGCCCAGCCGGCCGATGGCCACGGCCGCACCGACGCCGGTGGCGCGCACCGCCGTTGGATAGGAGGGCGGTGCCGATGCATAGAGCACCAACTGCGCGGCCATGACGAACAAGCCCGCGGCGAAACCGGCGATGGCCATGGGCACGATGCCCACCGACAGCCCGACCCCGGCCAGGGCCGCGAGCAACCCGGCATACACGAACAGCACCACTCTGAGGGCATTGCAGCGGTCCAGCAGGACACCGCCGAGCAGCGAGCCAAGGGCGCCGCCGATGTTGAACAGCATCTGCACCATGCCCGCCTGGGGTTTGCTGAAGCCTTGTTCGAGCAACAACGACGGCAGCCAGTTGAGCAGCATGTACATCACGGTCAGGGTGAAGAAGTAGCTGAGCCACAAGGCCAGCGTGGTGCCTGCGCGCCCTTCGCCGAACAGCGCCTGGCGAGTGGAGGGGCGGGCACTGAGGGTATTGTCGAGCTGTTGGCGAAAGGCATTGGACTCGGGCAGCAGCAGGATCATCAACGGCACGGCCAGCAAGGGCGCCAGGCCGCCGATGATAAAGGTGGTCTGCCAGTGTTCACTGGAAAACATCGCCACCACCGCCGCCAATGCGCCGCCCAACGGCACGCCGCAGTACATCACGCTGATGGCGGTGCCCCGGCTGCGTTCGCTGACCGCTTCGGCGCACAGCGCGATCAGGTTGGGCAGCGCGGCACCCAGCCCGAGGCCGGTCAGAAAGCGCACCAACAGCAGGCTCGAGTAGCTTTCGACAAACGCGGTGCAAAGCGAGAACAGCCCGAACAGCAGCACGGCGATCACCAGGATTTTCTTGCGCCCGATTCGGTCGGCGACCCAGCCGCCGAAGAACGCCCCCGGCAGCAGGCCAATGATCCCGACGCTGAACACCCAACCGAGCATCTTCGGGTCCAGGGCAAAACTCTGGCGCAACCCCGCGGCGGCGGTTCCGGCGGCTTGCAGATCGAACCCTTCGATCAGCGCAACGATAAAGCACAACGCGATAGTCAGCGTCGAACGACGCGATGGACTGTCCATGGGCAAACCTCATTGTTGTTGTTTTTGTTGTGGTGGCGAGCGCAAGTGGCTGCTGCTGATTAAGATAACAAAGATAACTAAAAAATGAATGGCGTATTAAAAATGCTAAAAACAGTAAATAAGTGCTTTAAATTCATGGTGTTGTGATGCGTGTCAGTGTTCATCATAAAAATAGATAGCTTTATTAATGTTCGATTATCGGTCAGTTGCTGTTGACGAGTGCCGTCGGCTGTTTCCATTCTCTGTTGGCGAAGCCGAACGGGCCGAGCGTGTGCCACCCCCAAAAACAACAACAAAAAATGGACAACGAACATGCCAAAACTCCCGATGGAGGACGCCGTTGCAGTGGCGTCCGTCTCCTGTGTGTCGAACCGCAAGCCAGGCCTGGTCATGGCGTTGCTGGCCTTGAGCGTGTTGCCCTCCCAGCTGTGGGCGGCCGGCTTTATCGACGACAGCCACGGCACCTTGACCCTGCGCAATTACTATCTGGATCGCGACTACAAGGACGACGGTGCAAAGACCGCTGCGCGAGAATGGGCCCAGGCGTTCATCCTCAACCTGGAATCGGGGTACACCCCGGGCCCGCTGGGCTTTGGCCTGGATGTGCGCGGGTTGATGGGGGTCAAGCTCGACTCGTCGCCGGACCGCAGCGGCACCGAGTTGTTGCCGGTGTCGGCCAGCGACAAGCGTGCCGCCGATGAGTACTCGCGCCTGGCGCCGACCGCCAAGCTGCGGTTTGCCCAAACCACCGTGAAGACCGGTGACGTGTCGATCTTCCTGCCGTTCGCCTTTGCCAGCCCGTCGCGCCTGCTGCCGCAAACCTTTCGCGGCACCACCTTGAGCTCCAAGGACATCGACGGCCTGACCTTCAATACCGGCTATATCGACCGCATCAACAAACGCGACTCCACCAGCTACCAGGCCATGACCATCGCCTCGCCCAACCGGCGTTTCAACGCCACCGCCACCACCTCGCACCTGGCTTACGTCGGCGGTGACTACCAGGTCAACAAAGACCTCAGCCTGCGCGCCTATCACTCGCAGATAGCCGACCTCTACCAGCAGGACACCCTGGCGTTGCTGCACAATCTACCCGTGGGCGATGGCGTGCTCACCAGCGACCTGCGCAGTTTCTTCAGTCGCGAGGACGGCAGTGCCAAGGCGGGGAACGTGGATAACCGCAACCTCTCGGCGTTGTTTGGCTACCGCCTGGGCGGTCACAAATTCAGCCTGGGCTACATGCATTCCAGTGGGGAGACGGCCACGCCCTATATCTCCGGGACGGAGCTGATGGGCATGAGCGAACTGACCATGAGTTCGGACTTTCTCAACGCCAAGGAGCGCACCTGGCAGGCGATCTATGACTATGACTTTGCGGCTTCCGGTTTACCGGGCCTGAAGGGCCGGCTGCGTTACGTGCGCGGCGATAACATCGAGCTGGCGGCATTCAACGCCGAGGATCGCAAGGAGCGCGAGTTCCAGATGGAGCTGGGCTACGTGATCCAGAGCGGCCCGCTGAAGAACGTCGGGCTGCTGGCGCGCAAGTCGATCTATCGCAATGACTTCCCGGCTGGCGCGGCATTTCGCGATGAAAACCAGACCCGTTTCCTGGTGCTTTACACCGTGGCGCTCTGGTAAGCCGTCAGTCCTGATACACCTTCTTCAGCAAGCGCAGCAGCTCTGCACGTTCCTCAGCGTCCAGGGCTGCGGTGGAGTCCAGGTCACTCTGGACGGCGATCTCTTTGAGCGCCTTGAGCAGGGTTTCGCCGGTCTTGCTGAGGAAGATCCCATAGGAGCGCTTGTCTGGTTTGCAGCGCACACGCACGGCGAGGGCGCGGCTTTCCAGCTTGTTCAGCAACGGCACCACCTGGGGCGGCTCAATCGCCAGCGCGCGAGCCAGGTCGGTCTGCATCAGGCCGGGATTCTGCTCGATGATCGCCAGGGCCGAGAACTGAGCGGGGCGCAGGTCGTGCTCGGCAAGCCGACCGATCAGGTTCTGGAACAGCTTGAGCTGCGCACGCCGTATGGCGTAGCCGATCAGGTCGTCCAGAGCCGAATCCAGCGGCGCACGCCCCTCGGTGGTGTCGGGCAGGGCCAGGTTGGCGTCGGCGATGTTGGAAGGCTTGGCCATTGACAGTGCAATCCTCAGAAGGTGGAGGTTAAGAAAGCTATCTAGTTTGCCGAGATTCGCGAGCCATGGCTATGCCGGCTTTTCATAACGCCCGAGCGGCTTAGGTTTTACAAGGGGAAAATATTGGTTATCAAGGTTAATAGTTAATTGACATAACTATATTTGCGGTTTAATTTCGAATCATCTTCCAACCAAGAACAAGAGCGTACCGTCATGAGCAATTACGAAGGCCGTTGGACCACCGTCAAGGTTGAAATCGAGGAAGGCATTGCCTGGGTCATTCTCAATCGCCCGGAAAAACGCAACGCCATGAGCCCGACCCTGAACCGCGAAATGATCGACGTCCTGGAAACCCTGGAGCAGGACCCCGACGCCGGCGTGCTGGTACTGACCGGTGCCGGTGAAGCCTGGACCGCCGGCATGGACCTCAAGGAATACTTTCGCGAAGTGGATGCCGGCCCGGAAATCCTCCAGGAGAAAATCCGCCGCGAAGCCTCGCAATGGCAATGGAAACTGCTGCGCATGTACGCCAAGCCCACCATCGCCATGGTCAATGGCTGGTGCTTCGGCGGCGGCTTCAGCCCATTGGTGGCATGCGACCTGGCGATCTGCGCCGACGAAGCCACCTTCGGCCTCTCGGAAATCAACTGGGGCATCCCACCGGGCAACCTGGTGAGCAAGGCCATGGCCGACACCGTGGGCCATCGTCAATCGCTGTACTACATCATGACCGGCAAGACCTTCGGCGGGCAGAAGGCCGCCGAAATGGGCCTGGTCAACGAAAGCGTACCGCTGGCGCAACTGCGCGAAGTGACCATCGAACTGGCGCGCAACCTGCTGGAGAAAAACCCGGTGGTGCTGCGGGCGGCCAAGCATGGCTTCAAGCGTTGCCGCGAACTGACCTGGGAGCAGAACGAGGATTACCTCTACGCCAAGCTCGATCAGTCGCGCTTGCTCGACACCGAAGGCGGCCGCGAGCAGGGCATGAAGCAGTTCCTCGACGACAAGAGCATCAAGCCCGGCCTGCAGACGTACAAACGCTGAGGCTGGCTGGCGAATGGCGGGCGCATCCCGCTGTTCGCCGCCTCACCCTGGCGCTACTGTGACATCGCTTGAATGCATTCCCCATAAAGACAATAAAGAGGAATCACCATGCTGGACGTGCCCCTGTTGATCGGCGGCCGGTCGTGCCCCGCCCGTGACGGTCGAACCTTCGAGCGTCGCAACCCGGTGACCGGTGAAGTGGTTTCGCGGGTTGCCGCCGCGACCCTGGACGATGCCGACGCCGCCGTGGCCGCAGCCCAGGCGGCGTTCCCCGGCTGGGCCGCGCTGGCGCCGAACGAACGCCGCACCCGGTTGCTCAAGGCGGCCGAACACTTGCAGGCGCGCAGCGCCGAATTCATTGCCGCCGCCGGCGAAACCGGCGCCATGGCCAACTGGTATGGCTTCAACGTGCGCCTGGCGGCCAACATGCTGCGTGAAGCGGCGTCGATGACCACCCAGATCACCGGTGAAGTGATTCCCTCCGATGTGCCCGGCAGTTTCGCCATGGCCCTGCGTCAGCCGTGCGGCGTGGTGCTGGGGATTGCGCCGTGGAATGCCCCGGTCATCCTCGCCACGCGCGCTATCGCCATGCCGCTGGCCTGCGGCAATACCGTGGTGCTCAAGGCTTCGGAGTTAAGCCCGGCGGTGCATCGCCTGATTGGCCAGGTCTTGCAGGATGCCGGGCTGGGCGATGGCGTGGTCAACGTCATCAGCAACGCACCGGCCGATGCCGCCGCGATTGTCGAACGGCTGATCGCCAACCCGGCGGTGCGCCGGGTCAACTTCACCGGCTCGACCCATGTCGGGCGGATTGTCGGCGAACTCTCGGCGCGTCACCTCAAGCCGGCCTTGCTGGAACTGGGCGGCAAGGCGCCGCTCCTGGTGCTCGACGACGCCGACCTGGATGCGGCGGTTGCCGCGGCAGCGTTTGGTGCCTACTTCAACCAGGGGCAGATTTGCATGTCCACCGAGCGCCTGATTGTCGATGCCAAGGTCGCCGATGCGTTTATCGCCAAGCTGACCGCCAAGGTCGCCAGCCTGCGCGCCGGTGACCCTGCGGCGGCGGATTCGGTCTTGGGTTCCCTGGTGGATGCCAGCGCCGGTACGCGCATCAAGGCCCTGATCGACGATGCGCTGGGCAAGGGCGCACGGCTGGTCGCGGGCGGCCAGTTGGAGGGCAGCATCCTGCAGCCGACCCTGATCGATGGCGTCACCGAGAACATGCGCTTGTACCGCGAAGAATCCTTCGGCCCGGTGGCGGTGTTGCTGCGCGGTGACGGTGATGAAGCACTGCTGCGCCTGGCCAACGACTCCGAGTTCGGCCTGTCGGCGGCGATCTTCAGCCGCGACACCGGGCGTGCGTTGGCGCTGGCGCAGCGGGTGGAGTCGGGCATTTGCCACATCAACGGGCCGACCGTGCATGACGAGGCGCAGATGCCCTTTGGCGGGGTCAAGTCCAGCGGTTACGGCAGCTTTGGCGGAAAGGCGTCGATTGAACACTTCACGCAATTGCGCTGGGTGACCTTGCAGAACGGGCCGCGGCATTACCCGATCTGAGCAGGCGTCGCGACATAACAATAACAAGGCGGCTGTGATCCGCCTTGCTGGAGGACACCCTTGTGAGTTCCGAATTCAGACCGCAACCCCAGCCCGCACCGCGCTACCGCGAGGTCTCCATCGGCCACGCCCCGGTGGCGGTCACTGAAGAGCAGGGCGTGCTGCATATGCGTTCCCTGGAGCCATTGGCCGAGTTGCCGGCGCGCTTGCTCGATCGTCTGGTGCATTGGGCCCGGGTGCGTCCCGAGCAGACCTTCATTGCCGCACGCCAGGCCGATGGTGACTGGCGTCGCGTCAGCTACGCGCAGATGCTTGAGAGCGTGCGGGCGATTGCCCAGGCCTTGCTGAGTTACGGCCTGTCAGCAGACAAGCCGCTGGCGTTGCTGTCGGGCAACGACATCGAGCATCTGCAACTGGCCCTCGGCGCGATGTACGCCGGTATCCCTTACTGCCCGGTGTCGCCGGCGTATTCGTTGTTGTCCCAGGACTTCGCCAAGCTGCGGCATGTATGCGACCTGCTGCAGCCGGGGCTGGTGTTCGTCAGCGATGCGGCGGCCTACCAGCGCGCGATCGACGCGGTATTGCCGGCCGAGACGCCGCTGATCTGCGTGCGCGGCCATGTGCCGGGACGCACCCAGGTCAGCTTCGCGAGCCTGCTGCAAACCCCGGGCGGCAGTGCGGCCGATCAGGCGTTCAATGCCACCGGCCCGGACAGCATCGCCAAGTTTCTTTTCACCTCGGGCTCGACCAAATTGCCCAAGGCGGTGATTACCACGCAACGCATGCTCTGCGCCAACCAGCAGATGTTGTTGCAGACGTTTCCGGTGTTCGGCGAAGAGCCGCCGGTGCTGGTGGACTGGTTGCCGTGGAATCACACCTTCGGCGGCAGCCACAACGTCGGCATCGTGCTCTACAACGGCGGCACCTTTTACCTCGACGCTGGCAAGCCCACGGCCCAGGGGTTTGCCGAGACCCTGCGCAACCTCAAGGAGGTGTCGCCCACGGCCTATCTGACGGTGCCCAAGGGCTGGGAAGAATTGGTCAGCGCCCTGGAGCAGGATGCCGAGTTGCGCGAGTGCTTTTTTGCGCGAATGAAATTGTTTTTCTTCGCCGCTGCGGGCCTGTCGCAAAGTGTCTGGGACCGCCTCGACCGGGTGGCCGAACAGCACTGCGGAGAACGCATCCGCATGATGGCCGGGCTGGGCATGACCGAAGCCGCGCCATCCTGCACCTTCACCACTGGGCCGTTGTCCATGGCCGGCTATATCGGTTTGCCCGCGCCGGGCTGCGAGGTGCGCCTGGTGCCGGTGGACGGCAAGTTCGAAGGGCGCTTCCGCGGGCCGCACATCATGCCGGGCTACTGGCGGGCGCCGGAACAAACCGCCGAGGTGTTCGACCCGCACGGCTTCTATTGTTCGGGGGACGCGATCAAGCTCGCCGACCCGAATCGGCCGCAACTGGGGCTGATGTTCGACGGGCGCATCGCCGAGGATTTCAAACTGTCCTCCGGGGTGTTTGTCAGCGTCGGGCCGTTGCGCAATCGCGCGGTGCTGGAAGGCTCGCCGTATGTGCAGGACCTGGTGATTGCCGCGCCGGACCGCGAATGCCTGGGCGCCCTGGTCTTCCCCAGGCTCTACGAATGCCGCCGGCTGGCGGGCTTGAACGCCGACGCGAGCGACGCCGACGTACTCGCCAGCGCGCCGGTGCGCCAATGGTTCGGCGACTGGTTGCAGCGCCTCAATCGCGACGCCACCGGCAATGCCAGCCGTTTGGAATGGATTGCCTTGCTCGACGAGCCGGCGTCTATCGACCGTGGGGAAATTACCGACAAGGGGTCGATCAACCAGCGTGCAGTACTGCAATGGCGCGCGGCCAAGGTCGAGGCGCTGTATCGCGGTGAAGATGCTGCGATCCTGCGTGCCGAGCCCAAGCCTTGAGCGGCGTGGGGCAGTATTCGGCGTTTGCCGACGTGGCGATTTACGAGGCGCTACGCACGCCGTGGGTCGACCTCGGTGGCGCCTTGTCCCTGGTCTCGCCCATCGACCTGGGGATCAAGGTCGGCCGTGAAGTCCTGGCCCGTGCCGGTATCGACCCGCTGGCGGTGGACAGCGTGCTGGCCGGCTCCATGGCCCAGGCCAGCTTCGATGCCTATTTGCTGCCGCGGCATGTCGGGTTGTACAGCGGCGTGGCGCAATCGGTTCCGGCGCTGGGGGTGCAGCGCATCTGCGCCACGGGTTTCGAGCTGTTGCGCCAGGCCGCTGAGCAACTGCGCGACGAGGTGCAACTGGCCTTGTGCGTGGCCAGTGAGTCGATGTCCCGCAACCCGATTGCGGCCTACACCCACCGGGATGGGTTTCGTCTCGGTGGCGAAGTGCAATTCAAGGATTTTCTCTGGGAAGCCCTATACGACCCGGCTCCGGGGCTGGACATGATCGCCACCGCCGACCACCTGGCGCGCCGCCATGGCCTGAGCCGCGAGGCTGTGGACCGTTACGCCTGCGCGAGCCATCAGCGTGCGTTGCAGGCGCAGCGTGACGGTGCGTGGGCTGAAGAGATCGTGACGGTCGATAACCAAGTGTTCGAGCTGGAGGGGTATCAGCCGCGTGGCATCAGCCTGGCACGCCGCGCCGCTGCCGTCACCCAGGACAGCCACCCACGGCCCACCGACCTTGCGGCCCTGGCACGCTTGCGCGCCGTGCATGCCAATGGCGTGCAAACCGCTGGCAACAGCTGCGCGGTGGTCGATGGTGCGGCGGCAGCCCTGGTCGGGCGCGCCTCGGCCTGCCCGCGTGTGCCCCTGGCCCGGCTGCTGGCCAGCGCGGTGGTCGGTGTGGCGCCGGAGTTCATGGGCATCGGTCCGGCGCCGGCGATCCGCTTGCTGCTGCATCGCAGCGGGTTGAGCCTGGATGACATCGGCCGTTTTGAGATCAACGAAGCGCAGGCGGCCCAGGTATTGGCGGTGGCCCAGGAACTGGAGCTGGACAGCGCCCGGCTCAACGTCCAGGGCGGTTCGCTGGCGGTGGGGCATCCATTGGCTGCCACCGGCCTGCGCTTGGTCATGACGCTGGCCGGGCAATTACGCCGGCACAACCTGCGCTACGGGATTGCCGCTGCGTGCGTCGGCGGTGGGCAGGGCATGGCGTTGTTGATCGAGAACCCGGCCTATCGCGGTTGAGCGTTCAACGGTGTAACTCCTTTTTATTCGATGAGGTTTGCCATGTGGAGCTATCAGGCGCCGCTGCGCGATATGCAATTTGTGCTTGAACATTGGCTGCAAGCCCCCCAGGCGTGGAGCCATGTTCCGGCGTTCGAAGCGTTGGACATGTCTCTCGCCGTTCAAGTGTTGGAGGAAGCGGCGCGCTTCAGCCAGGGGGTGCTGGCGCCCCTGAACAGTAGCGGCGATCGTCAAGGCTGTCGCTGGAACGCCGGCCAGGTCAGCACGCCGGACGGTTTCGCCGAGGCCTATCGCGCCTATGTCGACGGTGGCTGGCCGGCCTTGGCGTGCGCTGAAGGGCAGGGCGGCCAGGGGTTGCCGCAACTGCTCGACGCGGCGCTGCAAGAGATGCTCTACGCCAGCAACCACGCGTGGGCCATGTACACCGGGATCGCCCACGGCGCCTACCTCTGCCTCAAGACCCACGCCGCGCCCTGGTTGCAGGCGCGTTACTTGCCCGAGATCATCAGTGGGCATGCCTTGCCCACCATGTGCCTGACCGAGCCCCAGGCCGGCAGCGATGTCGGGTTGCTGCGCTGTCGCGCGACCCCCGAGGGCGATGGCCGTTATCGCCTGCAGGGCAACAAGTTGTTTATCTCCGGCGGCGAGCACGACCTCACGCCCAATATCCTGCACCTGGTACTGGCGCGCCTGCCCGATGCGCCGCCGGGCAGTCGCGGCCTTTCACTGTTCCTGGTGCCCAAGCGACTGGACGACGGCCAGGCCAACGCAGTGCATTGCGACGGCATTGAACACAAGATGGGCATCAAGGGCAGCGCCACGTGCTCGCTGGTGTTCGACGGCGCCCTAGGCTGGCTGATCGGCGACGCCAACCGCGGCCTGGCGGCGATGTTCGTGATGATGAACTCGGCGCGCCTGCATGTCGGCCTGCAAGGCCTGGGGCATGTCGAGGCGGCTTGGCAGAACGCTGCGCAATACGCCGCCGAGCGCGTGCAAATGCGTGCGCCGTCGAGGCCGCAAGGGGTATCGGCCCAAGCGGCTGACCCTATCCGTTATCACCCGGCGATGCGCCGCGTGTTGCTGGAGTTGCGCACGGCCAGCGAGGGGATGCGGGCCATCGGTTATTGGGCCGCGCATTTACTCGATCAGGCCGAGCACGACCCGGACCCGCAAGCGCGAGCGTGCGCCGGTCAACTGGCGCAGTTGCTGACGCCGATCATCAAGGCGTTTTTCACCGAGCAGGGTTTTCGTCAGGCGAGCAATGCCTTGCAGGTCTTCGGCGGTTACGGCTACGTCGCCGAGTTCGCCATCGAGCAAACGCTGCGCGACAGTCGCATCGCGATGATCTATGAGGGCAGCAACGAGATCCAGGCCAATGACCTGCTGCTGCGCAAGGTGCTGGGCGATGAGGGGCGAGCCTTCGACTTGCTGCTGGCAGTGCTGCGCACCGAGGCCGGGCAGGGCGGCCAATGCGCCGCGTGTGCAGGTTTCGCCGAAGCGCTGGGCAGCCTGTGTGACGCGCTGGCCCGTGTGGTCGAGGCCATACGTGAACGGGCGCTGGAAGACAGCGAGTATCCCTATCGGGCCGCGCCGGACTTTCTCCAGTTATGCGGCGTGGCCCTGCTGGCCCTGGCATGGGCGCGGGCCGCTCGGGTTTCCCGGGCATTGCCCGAGGACGATCCGTTGCGCGCCGCCAAGCTGCAAAGCGCCGGGTTCTTTTTCGATTACCTGCCGTCCCGGTTGGCGCAGCACCTGGGCGCGATAGACGCGGCACGCGCGGCGTTGGCGTTCGTCTGACGCGGTCGGATGCTTGCGGTACTACTTGCGGTACTACTAGCGGTACTATGGCGACCCACGTTTTCTGGAAGTTGCCTGGATGAGTAAACCCGGTCAATTGGTGCTGGTTGCACTGCGCAAGATGATCGCCAGCGGCGAGTTGGCGGCGGGCGAGCGGCTGATGGAGATTCCCACGGCGCAACTGTTCGGTGTGTCACGCATGCCCGTGCGTATGGCGTTCCGTACCCTTGAGCAGGAAGGGCTGCTGGTGCCGTTTGGCGGGCGTGGGTATCAGGTGCGTTCGGTCAGCCCGGACGACATTGCCGGCGCCGTCGAAGTGCGTGGCGTGCTCGAGGGCCTGGCTGCGCGTCAAACCGCCGAGCGCGGGTTGTCCGACGCGGCGCGTGCTACGCTCGAGCGCTGCCTGGTGGAAGGCGATCAACTGTTCGACAAAGGGTACGTGACCGAGGACGACCTTGAGGTCTATCACGACCTGAACATGCGCTTTCACCGCGTCATTGTGGAAGGCAGCCACAACCCGGCGATCGCCGACGCACTGGCACGCAATGATCACCTGCCGTTCGCATCGGTCACCGCGCTGGCGGTGGATCGCGACGACATGGTCCGCGAATACCGGCGTTTCAACTATGCCCACATGCAACATCACTCGGTCTTCGATGCCCTGGTCAATCGCCAGGGCGCGCGGGCCGAAGCGATCATGCGCGAGCACGCCAACGCGACCTTGCGTTATGCCGAGATCTTCGGTTCCGCGACCGCCAACGCGCGGATGAAGGTCATTTTGCCCACGGCGTGACGCCTTTCAGAGATCGAGCACCAGCAGCGGGGTTTTCGCGCGCGAGCAGCAGGGGGTGAACTGGTCGTTCAGCGCTTGTTCCTGCTCGGTGAGGAACAGGTCGCGGTGCTCCGGTATGCCTTCGAGCACGCGGGTCAGACAGGTTCCGCAAATCCCTTGTTCGCACGACACGGCAATCTCGATACCGTGACTTTCCAGGACCTGGACCACGCTCCGGTCGGCGGGTACGTCGAAGACCTGGCCGCTGCTGGCGAGCTTCACCGAAAACCCCGCGTCGAGGCTGCTGTCCAGCGGCGCCGCAGCGAAGTATTCGCGGTGCAGGCATTCCTCCTGCCAGCCCTGGGCCCGAGCGCTGTCGAGCACATGCTGCATGAAACCGCCGGGGCCGCACACATACAGGTGGACGTTGGCGTCGGGCGCCGCCAGCACCTGGGCGGTGTTCATTGCCGTATGGGGCTGCTCGTCGAAATGCAGGAACACGCGCTCGGCGAACGATGAGTCCTTGAGGCGTTGCACAAAAGCGGCGCGTTCACTGGCGCGGGCGCAATAATGCAGTTCGAAGTCAGCCCCGACATGGGCCAGGCGCTCGGCCATGCACAGGATCGGGGTGATGCCGATGCCGCCGGCGAACAGCAGGCTGCGTCGGGCTTCGTGCGCCAGCGGGAACAGGTTGCGCGGTTCGCTGATCTGCAGGCGGGCGCCCTTCTGTATGTGTTCGTGCAGGCAACGGGAGCCGCCACGGGAGGCCGGGTCGTTGAGCACGCCGATCAGGTAGCGATGCCGTTCTTCCGGGTGATTACACAGGGAATACTGACGGACCACGCCGTCGGGCAGGTACACGTCGATATGCGCGCCAGCGCTGAAGGCCGGCAGCGCCTGGCCATCGACGCGGGCCAATTCAAAGCTGCAAATGTCCTGGGCTTCGTTGTTGCGGGATACCACCACCACATCGATCATGTTCAGTCCTCGTAGCGTTAGCGCGCGGTTCAGGCGCGGGTCGTGGTGATCAGTTGCGGCGCGAGGGCGCGCTCCTTGGCGATCAGCCGTTCGAGGACCTTGCGTGACTGCACGCCACCGGCATCGATATTGAGCTTGAGCAGATTGCGCGTCGGGTGGGCCAGCAGGTTCTGTTGCTGGCGTTCAAGCATCTCCAGGTCTTCGCTGAAAATCTTGCCCTGGCCTTCGCGAATGCTGGCGGTCAGTGCCTGGTCCTGAGGATTGAAGTTGCGCGCCATGCCCCAGAAGTACCAGATCGATGTCTCGGTTTGCGGGGTGATGAAGTCCACCACGATGCTCGCGGCTTTGTGCTCGGGCGCAGCGTGGTAGCCGCCCTTGCCGGCGTGGGCCACGCCGACTTCGATCAGCACATGGCTGGGCGGGGTGAAGCGGCAGATCTGCCAGCGGTCCACCGGCACGTCATCGGCGAGGTTATTGCCACGCAGGGCCATGCGCCAGAACGGCGGGGCCATGATGTTTTCCATGTGGCGGGCGGTGACGACTTCATCGCCTTCGACCGTGGTCACGGGCGGCGCTTCGTCGATTTCCTTCTGGCCGATGCTGGAGGCGTGGACGTAGGTTTCGTGGGTCAGGTCCATCAGGTTGTCGATCATCAGGCGGTAGTCGCACTGGATGTCAAACAGACCGCCGCCATAGGCCCACTGGTCGCTCACGGCCCATTCCAAGTGGTGGATCAACGCCGGGTCGGCCTGGGCCTGATCGCCGGGCCACACCCAGATGAAACCGTAGCGTTCCACCGCGGCGAAGGTCTTGTTGCAGGGAAACCCGCGCACCCGCTGCCCGGGCATTTCGACGGTCTTGCCGTCGTCCCCCATGACCAGGCCATGGTAGCCGCAGACCAGCTTGCCGTTCTCCACATAGCCCAACGAGAGCGGCGCGCCGCGGTGCGGACAGAAGTCCTCGACAGCCACGACGGCGCCTTCCAGCCCGCGATAAAACACCATTTTTTCCCCGCAGATCTGCCGACCCAGCGGCTTTTGCGCGATTTCATCGGGGGTGCAGGCGACATACCACGTGTTCTTGGGGTACATGGTGACTCTCCAGGCGAGTGATTGTTCTTATTTAATGGATCCATTAAATGAAGTGCGTCACTTTGAGTCAACATGCTCTGCGGTTTTATTGCGTTTTATTTGGGCGATTATCGATCATCTGTTTGTTATGGATCCACTGATTGCATTTTTGTCGGCTGATAACCCGGCCCGAGGCCGGGTTTGTGTTGCTCCAGAAGGCCTATGCGACGGCCACATTTGAACGATCCGCCCAGCCCAGATGAATCACTGGGCGGTCATTCACCATAGCTTCCAGGTGTAATCGACATTCACCCGTAGTTCATTGTCATCCCGATGGCTGGCCTGGGCGGTGAAATCATTGCGGTACCATGCGTTGCGCACGCGCAGATTCAGGCCTTTAAGGGGCGTGCTCTGAAGCACATAGTTCAGTTCGATATCTTTTTCGCTTTCCTTCAGGTTGCTGCCGCCCAGTTTGGGTAACTCAATGTTGTCGCCGCTGACGTAACGCAGCATGCCATTGAGCCCGGGCAAGCCCAGCGCGGCGAAGTTGTAGTCATAGCGCACCTGCCAACTGCGCTCCTTGGGGTTGAGGAACTCCGAGCTCAGCGTGCCTTCGGTGATGACCAACGGCTCGGTGCCGAACAGGTAAGGCATGGCGGTCTTGCCGGTCAGTTGCATGTAGCCGGCGCCGAATTTGTGCGCGCCCAGGCTGTACGTCAGCATCAGGGCGGCGTTGCGATTGTCCACGGGGCCGGCCTTGGCGGCACCGTTTTCAGCGGTGACGAACAGGCGCACGTCGCTTTTCAGGCGGCCGGGGCCCATCGGGCGATTGTCGACGAAACCGTAGAAATCCTTGCGATAAAGGTCAGCCAGTTCGGCGTGGTAGTACTTGAGCGTCAGTTGCGGCGACCAGGCATAGTCGCCGCCGAGGAAGGTAAAACGGTCGGATTCGGCGGCGCCATTGAAGCGGCCGTTGGGCGAGGCTACCGACATTTTCTGGTAGTGGGTGGCGTCGCGCAGGTTGATGCGGTCGAGCCAGCCGACGTGCAGGGTCAGGTTGTCGATTTCCTGGGACTTGAGGTACGTGCCGCGGAAGGTCTGCGGCAGCAGGCGGGTAGGGCTGGCGAAGGCGATTGGCAGAAACGTGCTGATGGTCCCCAGTTGCAACTCGCTCTTCGAGGCCCGGGCCTTGGCGGTCAGGCCCAGCTCCGAATATTCGCTGGCCGGTTCACGGGTCTGGTGGTTGTACGGTAGCAGGCCGGTGCCCGTGCGTGCGGGCGAGGAGTCAAGACGTGCGCCCAGCAAACCCTGGGCGTCGAGGCCGAAGCCGACAGGCCCTTCGGTATAGCCCGAACGCATGTTGAGAATGAAGCCTTGCGCCCACTCGCGGGCAGCCGCCTGCGGCGTGGCGTTCACGTAATTGCGATCGAAGTAATAGTTGCGTATCACCAGATCGGCCTGGCTGTCGTCGACAAAACCGGCGGCGCAGGCCTGGTCTACGAAAAAAACGCAGGTGCAGGCGCTGACGCCCCGAAAGAAGTTCCTGAGCATGGCAGTGTTCACTTTTATTGTTGTAGGGGTAAGCCCCGCGCCATCGTGGCGCGGAAGGCGAGTACGGATTGGCGCTCAGTCAGCCGGGCAGCGGTTGCGGCGTACCGACAGGTAAAACATCGCCAGCGCGGCGATGACAATGCCGGGTGCCGAGGCCATCATCACGCCCGTGGTGCCCGTGCCCAGTGCGAGCATCTTGCCGGCCACCAACGGGCCGCTCATCGCACCCAACCGGCCAATGGCGACGGCGCTGCCGACGCCCGTGGCGCGAATTGACGGACGATAGAAATGCGGGGCCAAGGCATACAGCACACATTGCCCGCCCGTGGCGAAGAAACCGGCGACGAAGCCGGCCGCCAGCATGCTGTGCCATTGGGTGGCCATGCCCAGCGCAGTCAGTGACGCGAGGATGCCGAGGTAAATCAGCGCCGACAACGCCCAGGCCGGCAGGCGATCCATGACCCAGCCCAGCAGCAACGTGCCGGCCGCCGCGCCAAATTGCAGCGCGAGCATCACCCAGCTGGCCTGAGAACCGCTGAAACCCTGGCCGACCAACAGGCTCGGCAGCCAGTTGATCAGGATGTAAACCACCATGAGCGTAAAGAAGTAGCTGACCCAGATCATCACGGTCGGCCATGCCGCGCCCCCGCGGAACAGCCCGCTGGCCACACTGATCGGCGCGGCGTCGCGCACGCTGCGAAACGCCGCGGATTCCGGCAGATAAACCCCCAGCAGCGGCACGATCAGCAACGGCACGATACCACCGACGTAGAACACCACTTGCCAGCCGCCGGCCAGTTGCGCGATGCCAATGCTGGCCGCCAGCGCCGCGCCCAGGGGCACGCCGCAATACATCAGGCTCACGGCGCTGCCACGCAGGCGCGGGCCAGCCACTTCACTGGTCAGCGCGATCAGGTTAGGCAGTGCCGCGCCCAGGCCGACGCCCGTGAGGCAGCGCGCAACCAGCAGGCTGTTGAAGTCCCAGGCCATGGTCGTGACCAGCGAGAACAATCCGAATAGGGCCACCGAGGCCATCAACACCCGTTTGCGGCCGATGCGATCAGCCAGCAAACCGCCGAGAAACGCTCCGGGCAGCAGGCCGAAAATGCCGGCGCTGAAGACCCAGCCCATGTGTAGTTTGTCCAGTTGGAACGCTGCCGCCATGCCTTGGGCGGCGATGCCCGAGGCTTGCAGGTCGAGGCCTTCCATCAGGGCGACGAGGAAGCACAGACCGATGGTCCGCGCCATGTACAACGGTGTCAGCACGTTTAGCGATGTCATGGGAAATACCCGTTTTATTGTTGTAATGGGCACAGCAAAACCGTCCGGCCGCTGCGTGGGCGACCGGACGGGGGGATGCACGGTTCAGCGTTTGAGCAGGTCCAGCGCGACGTCGACGATCATGTCTTCCTGGCCACCGACCATCCGGCGTTTGCCCAGCTCGACGAGGATGTCCACGGTCTTCAAACCGTACTTGGCCGCAGCGATTTCGGCATGGCGCAGGAAGCTCGAATAGACCCCGGCATACCCCAGCGCCAGGGACTCGCGGTCGACCCGCACCGGCCGATCCTGCAACGGCCGCACGATGTCGTCCGCTGCGTCCATCAAGGTGTAGAGGTCGGTGCCGTGGTTCCAGCCCAGGCGTTCGGCGGCGGCGATGAACACTTCCAGCGGCGCGTTGCCGGCCCCGGCGCCCATGCCGGCGAGGCTGGCGTCGATGCGGTCGCAGCCTTCCTCGACCGCGGTGATCGAGTTGGCCACGCCGAGCGAGAGGTTGTGGTGGGC
>NZ_JBWKXO010000010.1:0-196992 GCF_059423025.1 Pseudomonas sp. GW704-F2
GAACCACCCCCGCACTGCCCCGCACCATGGCCGCCACCTGCATAACCCCAATAACAACAGGCCCAATGCCATGAGCACTTTTCACCCTCGCCAGCTATTGCTGGCCACCGCAGTCGCCAGCCTTGCGTTTCCCGTCGTCGCCGAAGAACACGGCTTTATGGAGGACGCCAGCGCCAACCTCAACCTGCGCAATTTCTTCATCAACCGTAACTTCACCAACCCGACCAAAGCCCAGGGCGGCGCGCAGGAGTGGACGCAAAGTTTCATCCTCGACGCCAAGTCCGGCTTCACTCAGGGCACCGTGGGTTTTGGCGTGGATGTACTGGGGCTGTACTCGCTCAAGCTTGATGGCGGGCGCGGCACTGGCGGTTCACAGTTATTGCCGCTGGACCATGACGGCCGCCCCGCCGACGATTTCGGGCGCCTGGGTGTGGCGTTCAAGGCGCGTATTTCCAAGACCGAACTGAAGGTCGGCGAATGGATGCCGACGCTGCCGATCCTGCGCGCCGACGACGGCCGTTCCCTGCCGCAAACCCTGCGCGGCGGGCAGATCACCTCGAAGGAAATCGACGGCCTGACCCTCTACGGCGGCCAGTTCCGCGCCAATAGCCCGCGGGACGACAGCAGCATGTCGGACATGTCGATGTTCGGCAAAGCCGCCTTCACCTCCGACCGCTTCAACTTCCAGGGCGGCGAATACACGTTCAACGACAAACGCACCCAGGTCGGCCTGTGGAATGCCCAGCTCAAAGACATCTACCGCCAGCAGTTCGTCAACCTGGTCCATAGCCAACCCGTGGGCGACTGGACCCTGGGCGCCAACCTCGGGTTCTTCTACGGCAAGGACGACGGCAGCGCCCGCGCAGGCGAGCTGGACAACAAAACCTGGTCCGGCCTGTTTTCGGCCAAGTACGGCGGCAACACCTTCTACGTCGGCCTGCAAAAACTCACCGGCAACAGCGCGTGGATGCGCGTCAACGGCACCAGCGGCGGCACCCTGGCCAACGACAGTTACAACTCCAGCTACGACAACGCCCAGGAGAAATCCTGGCAAGTGCGGCACGACTATAACTTTGCCGCCCTCGGCGTACCGGGCCTGACCTTGATGAACCGCTATATCAGCGGCAGCAACGTGCATACCGGCACCATCACCGACGGCAAGGAGTGGGGCCGCGAAAGCGAATTGGGCTACACGCTGCAGAGCGGCGCCCTGAAAAACCTCACGCTGCGCTGGCGCAATTCCAGCATCCGCCGCGACTTCAGCAACAATGAGTTCGATGAAAACCGCTTGATCGTCAGCTACCCGCTCAGTCTGCTGTAAAGCCGTATTACACCTTGGCGGGAACGATTTGCTGCGGGTGGTCACTGTTAAGCGCCAGGGCTGATACCTGGCGCTTAAACAAGGACCACACATGGATGTTTTCAACGGTAGTACCCGCCCTCTCCCACGCCTCCTCGATGGCGTACCGCCCTTACCTGCAGTGCGTCCAGTAGCAACGTTCGACACTGGTCACTACGGGCTGGCCAAACCTGCCCATTTGCAGTTCCTCCCAGGCACGTCGATCCAGACTTATCTGCACCCGTTCCTGAATGACGGCAATCTAAAAGCCAGCGGGCAGTCGATATGGGAGCACGGCTATTCCTTCAGCCTGAACAACAGCCTGCTCCTGGAAACCGGCAACGACGCGGACCAGGTCCACATCAGCCAGGCTTCTGACGATCAGTTGAACATTCGCCTCAATGGCCGGTTGTATCGTTTTGCCAGCCACGATAACGATGGCAAACCGCTGACCCTGTACCTGAAGACCCACGGCGGCAATGACCACGTACACATTGACGCCAACGTCATGCAGCCCATCGTGATTGAAGCGGGGGACGGCAATGACCGAATCCAGGCCGGCGG
The DNA here is from genome assembly GCF_059423025.1 of Pseudomonas sp. GW704-F2. Taxonomy (NCBI): domain Bacteria; kingdom Pseudomonadati; phylum Pseudomonadota; class Gammaproteobacteria; order Pseudomonadales; family Pseudomonadaceae; genus Pseudomonas; species Pseudomonas sp. GW704-F2. The sequence continues at coordinate 1,904 of NZ_JBWKXO010000010.1, forward strand.
TGGTGACACCCGTGTAGTCGGCGGCAACGGTAACGACGTCGTGCGCCTTGGCAGCGGCCTTGGCTACGCCGAGGGCAATGACGGTGACGACCTGCTCATGGGCGGCAGCGGCGACAGCGTGCTCTATGGCAACAACGGCAATGACCGCCTCTATGCGGGCGCGGGATCGCGCCGAAAAGCCAGCTATCTGGATGGCGGCAACGGCAATGACCGGCTGTACGCCGGCTCCGGCCACACGGTGTTGCATGGCGGCACCGGGCACGATCGCTTGATCGGCCACGACCGAAGCACCTTCTACACCGGCGACGGTTACGACACCGTTATTGCCAATCGACCGGGCGACCGGATCTACGCCCAGCCCGGCGATTCGATCAACCCTCTCAATGGCTCGCTATTGACGGCCGTGCCTGCCCACGCCGGCCCAATCAAGGGGTTTGCGATCAAGGGATCTGCCGCGTTCATCCAACGGGTCGAAGACGATTTGGCGCTGTTACGCCACTCTCCCCAAGGCCAGCAGATGCTCGCAGAGATGGACGCGGCTGCCGATCGCAACGGCGCCCCGGTAACGATTGTGGAAGATCGGCAGGAGAACGGCAGCGGGTACATCTACGGCAGCCAGGAACTCCAGGCCCTGCTGCAGGACGAACGTGCGCCGGTAGTCGGCGACGATCCCAAGTGGGGGTTCATGGTCGACGGAGTACCCGGGTCTCGGGCTGACCGCGCGCGCATTGAATACAACCGGTCCCAACTGAACCCCTCGGCGGGCACGACTCACCCGCCCATCATCGGGCTCTACCACGAAATGGCTCACGCCTATAACGCCGCCAACGGCACCGCCTTCACGGGTTCCACGCAGGAAGTATTCGAGGGGCAGGCGCACGAAGTGCCTAACAGTGAACGCCAGGCCGTCGGCCTTGAGAGCAGCGCAGCCGCCTTTGATTTTGACAACGACCCTGCCACGCCAGCCATCACCACCAACCCCAAGCCCTTCACTGAAAACGCTTTGAACGAGGAAATGGGTAGGCCACTGCGAGCGCAATACGTAGGTTAAACCAGATCGCGTTTGTCAGCCTTTAACCCCACGTCGAGCATCTTGCGGTATCGTGCGCGCCTGCCGCTGCTGACCCATCCAGCAGCGGGTTTTATTCGAGCCTGCGCACCCATGAAATCTTTCGCCATCGCATCCGCCTTGCTCGCCCTGGCCTTGAGCCTCAGCGGCTGCATCAGCGCGCCCATCGCGCTGACGCCACAGACCGAACAACGCCTGCAGGCCCAGGCACCGATCCGTTTTCTGCTGACGTTCGATGACGGTCCCAGCGCCTCGGGGTACAACAACCCGACCCGCTCGGTGATGGCCGACCTGGCAAACAACCCGGTATTGCCGGGCATCAAGGCGGTGTTCTTTCTGCAGACCGAAGCCTCGCGCTCCGGCGGCAGTTCACGGGGCCGCAAGACCATGGAACGTGAGTTCGCGGCCGGGCATGTGCTGGCGTTCCACACGGCCACAGCCTTTCATACCAACCATCGCTGGTTGAGCGACGCTGAGCTTGAACGCACCCTCAGCCAGGGCGCTGCGGATATCGCCGCGATCACCGGCGTGTCGCCGACGCTGGTGCGCCCGCCCTTCTGGAACTATGACCGGCGCACCTTCGCCGCCTACCAGCGCCACGGCATGAAGGTGTTGTTGACCGACCTGAGCGCCAACGACGGCAAGATCTGGGGCTTCAACGCCAGCCCGCGCCGCCGCGAGAACCTGATCCGCCAGCTGTCGGTGGTGCGCGAACGCATCGCCTTGGGGGAATTGCCGACAGTCGACGGCGTGATACCGGTGGTGGTGACCTTCCACGACATCAACCGCTACACCGCACGGCATCTGCAAGAGTACCTGCAGATCCTGATGGACAGCGCCCGGATCGACGGCCTGAAGACCGCCGCCGAGCCGTTCTACACCGCTCACGCAGCACTGGAGCGGGCGGCATTGGCGCGTACCGTGAAGCAAGCGAGTGAAGAAGTGCATCTGCCCGGGGTGTGGAATTGGGTGTGGGACGCCGATTCCAACTGATGTGCGTTATCGGGCTGTGCATTGTCTTTTTTCATGCATGCTGTAATGAAGTAGTTATCGTCATGCGGGAACCCCTCCAACTTTTTCACCACTGATCGGCGGTAAATCACCGACGCTCACAAGAAAGAGTATTGACGATGCAAACCTCTTCCGTTGCGCCTAAAGCGCCCGAACCTAATGCCCTCCCCGGCGGATCGCCAGCTCCAGGCGCCCCTGCACTCATAAACAGCCCTCCCCCCCAGACCAGCAAGATTGTCAGTGACAAAAATGTCGATATCACACTGACAACCACGTCGTATCAGGGGGAAAGCGGGAAAAAAAATGTGACGATTCTAAAAATCGATACTGCCGATGGCGCGGACGACATTCACATCAGCAAAGGCGAACGCGGCCAACTCAATGCCGTGATAAATGGCAAAAGTTATTTACTGCCCGCTGCTAACAGCGATGCGACAGCGATAGCCATCAGGGCGAACAAGGGTGACGACACCGTTCGCATTGATCCTGATGTGATGGCTTACACCCTAATCCATGGAGGTGAAGGTAACGATCATATACAGACCGGAGGTGGTAAAAGCCAAGTTTACGGCGGCGCGGGTAATGACATCATCCAACTGGGCAGCGCAAGCAGTTACGCCGGCGGTGACGACGGCGATGACACCATGATGGGCGGCACAGGCAATCACACCATGTACGGCGGGAACGGCAACGACCGCATGTACGCGGGTTACGGTCCTGACAGCAAAACCAGCTACATGGACGGGGGAAACGATGACGACCTGATGCACGGCGGAAGCGGCCACAACATCATGCACGGCGGCAAAGGCAATGATCAGATAAACGCTTATGGCCGAAGCCATATCTACACGGGTAGAGGTCAAGACAGCGTCTATTCCAACTCAAGCGACGACGTTGTGTACGGTAAACGCAGCGATCACCTGGGATTGCCATTCGGATTCAAGTTTATCGAGACCGTGCCATTGCCCGAAAATGCAGGGCGCAAGGCGATTGATATCGAAGGTTCCCCGGCATTCAAGCAACGGGTTGAGGATGACCTGGAGTTTTACCGAGGCTCTCCCAACAGCCAGCACATGTTGAATGAACTGGACGCCGCCGCAGAGCGCAGCGGAGCCAAAGTCACGATAATGCAAGATATCACTGATACTCACATCGTCGTGCCGCCGGAGGGCGTTCCCCTGGAAGAATGGCAGGACCCCACGATCATCCGCGATGGGATCCGTGGCGCGGGCACGACAGAATCGTTTGTGACCTATAACCCGGTCATCCCCAGAGAAGCCTCGGACGAGTCGCGTGTGTTTCTGCCGACCACCACGACCCTGTACCACGAACTGGGTCACGCTTATAACGCAGCCACAGGCAGCACATTTTTCGGCAATACGGAAATTATCCGCCCGGACGGCACACGCACCCAGGAGCCCAATGATGAACGCCAGGTCGTCGGCCTGGAAACTGCCAGTCCGCCCTTCGACTTTGACAACGACCCCGCAACCGCGCCAACCACGTCAAATCCTTACCCACTGACCGAAAACGCGTTACGAGAAGAAATGGGCCTGCCCCTGCGAAAAAGCTACGGCTCCCTGTGAGTCGAGCTGACCGCTCAGCCCCGTGACGGTCAGCGACCGCTCCTCGACAACCTGTTGCCTCTCGCCAGGAGTGCAGTGCCGAGTCGCACTAAGCGCGCGACTCGACCCCCAATTCATCCCACACCGATTCGGCCAGATGAAACGTCGCATTCGCCGCCGGAATCCCGCAGTAGATCGCGCTTTGCATCAGCACTTCCTTGATCTCGGCACGGGTCACGCCATTGCTGGCGGCGGCGCGCAGGTGCAGTTTGAGTTCTTCGCCGCGGTTCATGCCGATCAGCATGGCGATGGTGATCAAACTGCGGGTGTGCCTGGGCAGGCCGGGGCGGGTCCAGATATCGCCCCAGGCGTGGCGGGTGATCATGTCCTGGAATTCGCTGTTGAACTCGGTCAAGGCATTCAGGCTGCGGTCGACATGCGCGTCGCCCAGCACTTCGCGGCGCACTTGCAGGCCGTCGGCGTAACGTTGTTTCTCGTCCACAAAAGACTCCTCAGCGGGCCAGCAGAAATTGAATGACCCGGTCGCTGAACGCCGCACCGGCTTGCACGTTGGACAGGTGGGCGGCGTAGAACTCGGCGTACTCGGCCCCCTGTACCTGACGCTGGATAAAGTGGCTGCCGGCGGGCGGTGTGACAGCGTCTTCAGTGCCGGCGATCACCAGGGTCGGCACGTGGATCGCCGACAGTTGCTCGCTAAAGTCTGCATCGCGCACCGCTGCGCAATTGGCAGCGTAGCCCTGGGGCGAGGTGGCCGCGAGCATGTCGGTAATGCGCTTGGCCTGCTGCGGGTTGGCCGCCGCGAAATCGGCGGTGAACCAGCGCGCAATCGACGCGTCGCGCAGCGCCACCATCGCGGCCGCACCGTCGCGCAGGACCATCTCGATACGCGGGTTCCACACGTCTGATGTACCGATCTTGGCCGCAGTGTTGCACACCACCAGGCGCTGCAAACGATCCTCCGCGTGAATCCCCAGCCATTGGCCGATCAGCCCGCCCATGGACAGCCCGCAGAAATGCGCGCGCGGGATGTCCAGCGCGTCCAGCAGCGCAATCACGTCGCGGCCGAGTTGTTCGATGCTGTAGGGGCCTTCGGTCACCAGGGATTGGCCGTGGCCACGGGTATCGAAGCGCAGCACGCGAAAGTGCTCGGCAAAGGCCGGGACCTGGGTGTCCCACATATTCAGGTCGGTGCCCAGCGAATTGGACAGCACCAGCACCGGTGCATCGATGGGGCCATCCAGTTGGTAATGCAGTTCGCCCTCGGCGAGTTGTACAAAAGCCACAGCAATCTCCTCAGGCAGTCAGTGCAAAGTGTTCGGTTACAGCGCGGCTGACCCAGGTTTGGGCCTGGCCCAGGTAGTGTGCCGGGTCGAGCAGGCGGTCCAGGTCTGTCGCCGACAACTCGGCGGTAATGAGCGGCTCATCGGCGAGGACGGCGCGCAGATGGCGTTGTTCGGCCACCGCGCGTTTGCAGCACTGCTCCAGCAGGTGGTGCGCGGTGTCGCGGCCCAGGCGCTGCGCGAGCACGATGCTGACGGCTTCGGCCAACACCAGGCCCTGGGTCAGGTCGAGGTTGCGCGCCATGCGCTCGGGGTCGACTTCCAGCCCTGCACTCACCAGCAGCGCCTGTTGCAATGCGCCAGAGACCAAGCGGCAAATCTCCGGCAGGGTTTCCCATTCGGCATGCCACAGGCCCAGGCTGCGTTCGTGTTCCTGGGGCATGGCGCTGAACAGCGTCGCCACCAGGCCGGGCACGCGGGTCGCGGCGCTGATCAGCACGGCGGCGCCCACCGGGTTGCGTTTGTGCGGCATGGTCGACGAGCCGCCTTTGCCGGGCGCCGCCGGCTCGAATACTTCCGCCGCCTCGGTCTGCATCAGCAGGCTGATATCGCGGCCCAGCTTGCCAAGGCTGCCGGCGATCAACCCGAGGACGGCAGCGAACTCCACCAGGCGATCACGCTGGGTATGCCAGGGTTGCTCGGGCAACGTCAGTTGCAACTGCGCCGCCAACGCTTGGGCAACGGGCATTGCCTGTTCGCCAAGCGCGGCCAGCGTGCCGGAAGCGCCGCCGAATTGCAGCACCAGCAAGCGCGGTTTCAGCTCGATCAAGCGCTGGCGGCTGCGGGTCACCGCGCCCAACCAACCGGCGATTTTCATGCCCAGGGTGACCGGCGTGGCATGCTGCAACCACGTCCGCCCGGCCAACGGTACAGCCGCATACCGCTGGGCCTGGGCTGCCAGAATATCGCCGAGGCGAGCCAGGTCGGCTTCGATCAACGCCAGCGCGCGCCGCAGTTGCAGGACCAGGCCGGTGTCCATCACATCCTGGCTGGTCGCGCCCAAATGCACATAGCGTTCGGCACTCGGGTCTTCACCGGCCACCCACTTGCCCAGCGCCTTCACCAGCGGAATCGCCGAATTGCCCGCCGAGGCAATCGCCACGCCGAGGGCATCGACGTCATACAGCGACGCCAGGCACGCCTGGGCAATCGGCGCGACGGCCGCCTGCGGGATCAACCCGACCTGGGCCTCGGCCCGTGCCAGTGCGGCTTCGAAATCCAGCATGCCCTGCAGGCGCCCCTGGTCGCAGAACACCTCGGCCATGCTCTCAGCGCTGAAGTAAGCGTCGAACAGTTGGTTGCTCGTGCGCAGCGTCATACCGCCTCCTTTATAAATCGTGATGCAGGTACGCCGCCTGTTTCGGCAGGCGCAGACTGAACAGGAAAGCCACCGCCATCATGCCGGTGACGTACCAATAAAAGGTGTTCTCCATGCCCAAGGATTTCAAACCCAAGGCCACGTATTCCGCCGAGCCGCCGAAGATTGCGTTGGCCACCGCATAAGCCAGGCCCACACCCAGGGCGCGCACCTGGGGCGGGAACATTTCCGCTTTCACCAGGCCGCTGATGGAGGTGTAGAAACTGACAATGGCCAACGCCAGCGTGATCAGCACAAACGCCAGGAACGGACTGCTGACGGTTTTCAGGCTGAGCAGGATCGGCACCGTAAACAAGGTGCCCAGCGCGCCGAACCACAGCATCGAATTACGGCGACCGATCTTGTCGGCCAGCATGCCGAACAGCGGCTGCATGCACATATAAAGGAACAGCGCGCCGGTCATGATGTAGCTGGCGGTCTTGGCGTGCATTCCGGCGGTGTTCACCAGGTACTTCTGCATGTAGGTGGTGAACGTGTAGAAAATCAGCGAGCCACCGGCGGTATAGCCGAGCACGGTGATAAAGGCCGCTTTATGGTCACGGAACAGCGCGGCGATGCTGCCGGCGTCCTTGTCTTCGCGCATTTCCTTGCTGGTGGTTTCTTTCAGGCTACGACGCAGCAGCAGGGAGATCACCGCCGCGATGGCGCCGATCACGAACGGAATCCGCCAGCCCCAGGCGCGCAATTCGTCTTCGCTGAGGATCTGTTGCAGGACCACCACCACCGACACCGCCAGCAGTTGCCCGCCGATCAGGGTCACGTACTGGAAGGAGGCGAAGAACCCACGCTGGCCCTTGAGCGCCACTTCACTCATGTAGGTCGCGGTGGTGCCGTATTCGCCGCCCACCGACAAGCCCTGGAACAGCCGCGCCACCAGCAGTAACGCCGGGGCCCAGGCGCCGATGTCTTTGTAGGTGGGCAGGAAGGCGATGACCAGGGAACCGGCGCACATCATCAGCACCGAGATCATCATCGAGTTCTTGCGCCCGTGCTTATCGGCCACCCGGCCAAACAGCCAGCCGCCGATGGGCCGCATCAAGAACCCGGCGGCGAACACTCCGGCGGTGTTGAGCAGTTGCACCGTGGGGTCGTCCGAGGGGAAAAACGCCGGGGCGAAGTAAATGGCGCAGAAGGCGTAGACGTAGAAGTCGAACCATTCGACGAGGTTGCCGGAGGATGCCCCGACAATCGCAAAAATCCGTTTGCTGCGTTCTTCTCCGGTGTAGTGACTGGTTGTTGTTGTCATGTTTTTTTCACTCAGTGGGAACGGTTATAGCCTAGACACACTTTGCAACAACCATGTTCCGCTTGTAGACATTTACATAGGTGTTGCCTGAAATGGCCTCATCGGGGGCAAGCCCCCTCCCACACTTGAATGTATTCACACATCAAAGGTGGGAGGGGGCTTGCCCCCGATAGGTTCTCAAGCCAACTCAGTAATCAAAGAACACCGTTTCCTTATCTGTCCCCTGCAACACCACATTCCACTGATGCACACCGTCCGCATCCGGCTTGGCAATCAAGGTACTGCGCCGCTCTGTGGGCACGCGCGCGAGCAACGGGTCATCCGCATTCAGCGCCTCACCGTCAAAATAAATCCGCGTGAGCAAGTGTTTCACCAGGCCACGGGCAAATACCAGCACCACCAGGTGCGGCGCCTGGGTCGTGCCCGCCAGCCCCGGCACGCTGCCCGGCTTGACGGTGGTAAAGCGGAAGCGCCCTTCAGCATCCACCGGCACCCGGCCGAAGCCTTCGAAGTTCGGGTCCAGCGCTTTGTCCTGGTCGTCCTCCGGGTGGTCGTACTTGCCGGCGGCATTGGCCTGCCAGACTTCCAGCATGGCGTCGTTGACGACATCACCGTTGCCATCCACCACTTGCCCGCTGATCGCCACGCGTTCGCCAAGGGTCGCGGCGTTGGCCAGGGCTTCGCGGTTCAGCCAGGTCAGGCCGATGTGGTAATACGGCCCGACGGTGTGGGACGTGGTCGCGTAAAGGCTCATCTCATTTCTCCATCGGCGTGGCGTCGCGGCCGCGCAGGACAATGTCCCAGCGGTAGCCGAGGGCATAGGAAGGAATGGTTTTTTCCAGGTCGAACGTGGCGATCAGGCGTTGCTTGGCCGAGGTGTCCGGTACGCAGTTGTAGATCGGGTCGTACTCGAGCAGCGGGTCGCCGGGGAAATACATCTGCGTGACCAGGCGCGTCAGCACGCTCGGGCCGAACAGCGAAAAATGGATATGCGCCGGGCGCCACGCATTGTGGTGGTTGCCCCACGGGTAGGCGCCGGGCTTGATGGTCTGGAACTGGTACCAGCCCTCGGCGTCGGTGACGGTACGCCCGGTGCCGGTGAAGTTCGGGTCGAGCGGCGCGTCGTGCAGATCGCGCGCGTGGTTGTAGCGGCCGGCCGCGTTGGCCTGCCAGATCTCCACGAGGATGCCCGGTACCGGCAGACCGTTTTCATCGAGCACGCGCCCGTGAACGATGATGCGCTCGCCCTGCGGCTCGCCGTCGTGCTGCGCAGTCAGGTCGTTGTCCTTCTCGTTGATGCGCTCGGCGCCGATGGTCGGGCCGGTGATTTCCGACAGGGAATGGGGCAGGAACACCAACGGCTGAGACGGCGAACGCAGGTTCGTCGACTGGTAGGCCGGGTGCAGGTAATCAGGTTGAGTGCCCGCTTGCGGGCGCCGGTAACCGGGCTTGTCACTCATGGAGCGGTCCTCTCTTATTAGATGCGTTCAATCGCCAGCGCCAGGCCCTGGCCCACTCCAACACACATGGTCGCCAGACCTTTGCGGCCGCCGGTTTTTTCAAGTTGATGCAGAGCCGTCAGCACCAGTCGCGCACCGCTCATGCCCAGAGGATGGCCGAGGGCGATGGCGCCGCCGTTCGGGTTGACCTGGGGCGCATCGTCGGCGATGCCCAATTCACGCAACACCGCCAGGCCCTGGCTGGCGAAGGCCTCGTTGAGTTCGATCACATCGAAATCGGTGACGGCCAGGCCCAGGCGTTCCACCAGCTTGCGAACCGCCGGCACCGGGCCGATGCCCATCACCCGTGGCGCGACACCGGCGCTGGCCATGCCCAGCACTCGGGCACGGGCGGTCAGGCCATGTTTTTTCACGGCCTCGGCAGACGCAAGAATCAGCGCCGCCGCCCCGTCGTTCACACCCGACGCATTGCCGGCGGTGACGGTCTTGTCCGGGCCATTGACCGGTTTGAGCCGGGCCAGGGTTTCCAGGGTGGTGTCGGCCCGTGGATGCTCATCGTGTTCCACCACGGTTTCGCCTTTTTTATGGGCGACCCGCACCGGCACGATTTCTTCGGCGAAGAACCCGGCGGCCTGGGCGGCGGCGGTGCGTTGCTGGCTGCGCAGGGCGAAGGCGTCCTGGTCGGCGCGGGACACATGGTAGTCGTCGGCGACGTTATCGGCGGTCTGCGGCATCGCATCCACGCCGTACTGGGCCTTCATCAGCGGGTTGATGAAGCGCCAGCCGATGGTGGTGTCTTCGAGCTTCATGTTGCGCGAAAACGCCGTGTCAGCCTTGCCCATCACGAACGGCGCGCGGGACATCGACTCGACGCCGCCGGCAATCGCCAATTCCATTTCACCGCTGGCAATCGCACGAAAGGCGGTGCCGATCGCGTCCATGCCCGAAGCGCACAAACGGTTGAGGGTCACGCCGGGAATGCTCGACGGCAGGCCCGCCAGCAACAGCGCCATGCGCGCGACGTTGCGGTTGTCTTCACCGGCCTGGTTGGCGCAGCCGAGGAACACTTCATCGACTGCGTGCCAATCCACGCTAGGGTTGCGTTTGATCAGCGCCTTGATCGGCAGTGCCGCCAGGTCGTCGGCACGCACCGTGGACAGGCCACCGCCGAAACGGCCGATGGGGGTACGAATCGCATCACAGATAAATACGTCGCGCATCAGGCTTCTCCGGGTGCTTGGCCGTGGGCGGCCGCTGTGCGGGCTTCGAGATCACGCAGGGCGGTCAGCTCGACTGCCGTCGGTTCCGCGGTGGTGCTGACCTGATCGGCAAAGCGGATCGCCCAGCCGGTGGCCGCGACCACTTGCTCGCGGGTCACGCCGGGGTGCAGCGCGGTGACCACGAACTCATGGCTGCCCTCTTCCGGCTCCATGATGCACAGGTCGGTAATAATCCCAACAGGACCGGCGCCGGGCAGGCCCAGGCGCTTGCGTGAATCGCCGCCCTCGCCGTGGCCGACGGAGGTGATGAAGTCCAGCTTGTCGACAAACGAACGCGCCGACTGCTTGAGAATGATCAGCACGCTCTTGGCCGAGCCGGCAATCTCCGGCGCGCCACCGGCACCCGGCAGGCGCACTTTGGGCTGGTGATAATCGCCGACCACAGTGGTGTTGATATTGCCGAAACGGTCGACCTGGGCCGCGCCGAGAAAACCGACGTCGATGCGCCCGCCCTGCAGCCAGTAGCGAAAGATCTCACCGGTGGGGACGACAGTGTCGGCAGTCTCGGCCAACTCGCCGTCACCAATGGACAGCGGCAATACGCTGGGCTTGGCGCCAATCGGGCCGGACTCGTAGATCAGCACCACATCCGGCGAAGACGTCAGGCGCGCCAGGTTGGCCGCCTTGGACGGCAGGCCGATGCCGACAAAACACACCGAATCATTCTTCAGACGGCGTGCAGCGGCGACGGTCATCATTTCATTGGTCGAGTAAGCCATTACTTGGCCTCCTGCGCGGCGGCCAGCTTGGCCTGGAATTCACTGAAATCGGCAGTGCCGTGGATGTATTCGTCGATCCAGGCGGTAAACGTCCCCCGATCGCGAGCGATCGGGTCCCAGGCCTGGTAGAAACGGTTATCGCGTTGGTTATAGCCATGGGCATAGGACGGGTGCGCGCCACCAGGCACATGGCACACCGCCGTCAGCGCCCAGGTCGGCAGCACGCAGCTGTTCATCGGCGCGTTGAGGTCGTCGACGATTTCTTCGACGGTGACGATGCAACGCTTGGCGGCCAGCGCTGCTTCCTTCTGCACGCCAAGAATGCCCCAGAGCAGCACGTTGCCCTTGCGGTCGGCCTTTTGCGCGTGGATCACGCTGACGTCTGGACGTACCGACGGCACCGCCGCCAGCACTTCGCCGGTGAATGGGCAGGTGACTGTCTTGATCAGCGGGTTGACCTTGGGCAGATCGGAACCGGCGTAGGCACGCAACACCGCGAACGGCAGGCCGGAAGCACCGGCGACGTAGGCATTGGCCAGGTCGGCGTGGCTGTGTTCCTCAATCTCCAGGGGTTGCGGCCAGTGTTTCTCGACCGCATCACGCAGGCGATGCAGGGAACCCACGCCAGGGTTGCCGCCCCAGGAAAAAATCAACTTGCGGGCGCAGCCGGCGCCGATCAACTGGTCGTAGATCAGGTCAGGCGTCATACGTACCAGCGTCAGGTCTTTCTTGCCCTGACGAATGATTTCATGACCCGCTGCCGTAGGGATCAGGTGGGTAAAGCCTTCCAGTGCGACAGTATCGCCGTCGTTCACGAATCGCTTCACCGCGTCACGCAGCGCAAGAATTTCAGCCATGGGTTCGGGCTCCCGGTGTGGATCGAAAAAGGCGCGAAGGTGGCGCCGAAGTACTTGAAGGTTAAGCCGGGGCAAAAAGCCAAACAATCCGATAATCGACACAGTGTTCGATTATCGAACCAATTGTTGTCTAGCTAATCTTTCTTGCGCCCACAGGAATTGCGCGTGTCTTCAGGTGGCGTCGGCATGGCTGACCATGCCTTTGATCACCACGGCGGCCGTGGCCAATGCGGCGGGGATCACCAGCGCGGTGAGCACCTGCTCGAAGTTCCAGCCCAGGCCCAGCAAGGTGGCGCCCATCCACGCGCCGAGGATCGCGCCGAAGCGGCCGATACCGAGCATCCATGACACGCCGGTGGCGCGGCCCTGGGTCGGGTAGAAGCGTGCGGCCAGGGACGGCATCGCCGATTGCGCACCGTTGACGCACATCCCGGCGACCAGCACCAAGGTCGCCAACACGGTGATATTGCCCAGGCTCTGCCCTACCGCGTAGGCAAATACCCCGGCCAGCAGGTAGAACGTGCCGATGACCTTGTGCGGGTTGAACCGGTCCATCGCCCAGCCCACCCCGACCGCACTCAACACGCCACCAAACTGGAATAGCGCACCGATGAACGCGGCCTGTTCCATGCTCGCGCCACTGTCGCGCATCAGCGTGGGCAGCCAACTGGTCAGCAGGTACACAATCACCAGGCCCATGAAGTAGGTGAGCCAGAGCAACAAGGTGCCGGCGCTGTAGGTGCCGGAGAAGATCACCGCGAATACGTTGCGCGCCTTCACGGTTTTTTGCTCGGGCACGCTGAAACCGCTGGCTTGGGCGACGATGCCGGGCTCGATGGGTGACAAGGCTTTGCGCACCTTGTCGGTGCCGCGGTTGCGCACCACCAGGTAGCGCGCCGATTCCGGCAGCCATCCCCACAACACCACCGCGAGGATCAACGGCAAAATACCGCCGATAAGCAGCAAGCTGTGCCAGCCGAATGCCGGGATCAATTTGGCCGAGATAAACCCGCCACCGGCCATGCCCAGGTTGAAACCGCAGAACATGCTGGTCACCAGCAGCGATTTATGGCGTTCGGGGGTGTATTCGGACAGCAGCGTGGTGGCATTCGGCATACCGGCGCCCAACCCCAGGCCGGTGAGGAAGCGCAACACCAGCAACTGATCGACGTTGCTGCTGTAGGCCGAGGCCAGGCTGAAGGCGCCAAACACCAGCACCGCACTCACCAATACCACTTTGCGCCCGAAACGGTCCGCCAGCGGGCCGGAACCCAGGGCGCCGAATACCATGCCGATCAGCGCGGCGCTCATCACCGGGCCGAGGCTGGCGCGGTCAATGCCCCAGTCCTGGGACAGCGCGGGCGCGATGAAGCCCATGGCGGCGGTGTCGAGGCCATCGAGAAAGACAATCAGGAAACACAGGATCACCACACGCCACTGATAGCGTGACAGTGGCTGGGCGTTGATGAAGGACTGCACGTCCAGGGTGGTAGCGACAGAAGGTTGATTCATTATTGTTATTCCACACCGATGGCGGGCCAACGACCTGGGGTCGTCATTATTATTGGGCGGCGCTCAGAGCGCTGCCGCACAGTAATAACCCAGGGGAAACAACGTCAATTGATCGAACCGGGATCTGTGCGGTCACCGAACAGCTTAGGCAAACAGTTGCGCACTCAACTCACGGCTGGCGCTGAGCATGCTCGGCAGGAAGCGCTGCTCCAGTTCGCTACGGCTGACACGACCGGCATGGGTACTCACGTTGAGCGCCGCCAGCACCTGGCCGGACGCGTCATACACCGGCACCGCAATGGAACGCAGGCCTTGCTCCAACTCCTGATCGACGATGCACCAGCCCTGCTGGCGCACGTGTTGCAGACACTCGAACAAGGCTTCAGGCGTGGTAAGGGTGCGGCTGGTCTTGGTTTGCAGGTCGGCGTGGTCGAGGTAGTCCTGCAGCGACGCATCGTCCAGCGCCGCCAGCAGGATGCGGCCCATGGAAGTGCAGTACGCCGGCAAGCGCCCGCCTACCGAGAGGTCCACGGAAATCAGGCGCTGTGTGGTGGCCGACCGGGCGATATAGAGGATGTCGTCGCCTTCCAGGGTGGCCATGTTGCAGGCTTCGTGAAGCTGCTCGCTCATGCGGTCCAGGTACGGTTGAGCGGAGACCGCCAACGGCGTCGAGGACAGATAGGCATGCCCGAGGGTCAGCACCTTGGGCAACAGCGAATAGGTGCGCCCGTCAGTGGTGGCGTAGCCGAGCTTGATCAAGGTGTGCAGGCAACGGCGCACGGCGGCGCGGGGGATTTCGGTACGGTGGCTGATTTGGGCGATGGTCAAGTGACGCTTGCGTTCCTGGAACGCCTGCACCACGGCCAGGCCACGGGCCAGGGAGGTCATGAAGTCCGGATCACCGGTGAATGCCTGGATGCGTTTGGCCGGTGAAGCCACGATCGGCGGCGCCGCTGACGCAAAGGAGTTGCGCAATTGATCGTTCATTTCAAGGTCCTCTTTATTATTTTCAACCGCTGGCGCTTATCGGCAACCGCGAAGGTTGCTCGCTATTGAAAGCCGCCCCAACCGGGATGCACAAGGTTGGGTCAGCAACGTTGGGCGATTATCGGACGATCATGCGATTATCGCAATTTTGCCGGCGCGATCATAAAAACCGGATTGCATGACAGCATTGGGCTTACGCCGGCATTTATGTCGGCCACTTCCCAACCAAGACTGACGCGTGCATGTAACAAAAGCCTCACACAACGTTGACGCTTTTTAACTTTATGATGATAGTGTTATTAAAATGCGCCGCTATAATGCAACCTGTGCAGAGGTCAGCCCGATATCCATATCGGGATGGGAGCTCGCCCGGCATCGTATGTTGATTATGCTGCCGTTTATAAATACCGGTTCAAGGAAGTCACCGCTGGCAATTCGTCTAAAGTTGAAGGGTTCACCTGCTCAACTTAAAACATGCCGAGGGCAATATTCGGGTGTAGCACTGCACGTTAATTAAACTCAACTCAAATTAGGTAACACTGTGACGAAAGATGAACTGCGCGCGGAACTTGAGCGCCAGGAGCAACGTTACAAGGACGTATACGGCGGGGAAGTCACCACCTACGCCGCTCAGCCTGAACCAGAGCGCAAGCCATGGCGCAAACGAGCGAGTCTGCTCGATCAGGCCTTTGCCCAGGAGATCCAAAAGATTGAACAGGAACTCAAAGCCGAAGAGCCATAAGCATCGAGGTTTGAGTCCAACGGGTTCTGCTGTCTCCGCCGGCTCACCGCCGGCGGAGGGCACCTCGCTCGTGGGTCAATTATTCAGCGTCCTGCTGCGACCAACGAAATTTCGTACAAATGTTTCAGAGATGACGTTTAGGTGACAAAAACCCACCTCTACGACGCCGCGCTTTGTAAATCAAAGACTTGCCGAGCCCCCGAAAACCCTGGGATGCGCGCTGCTGCCCGGCTTTTTTTCAATGAAGATTGTTACCGATGAGCAGCTAGTGCATCGATTACCGAGGTTTTCTGGCATAATCGCGCCCCCTTACGACCGGGTCAGAAAACCTTCATGATCGATTTATTCAGCGGACTGGATGCTTGGGTTCTCGTGAGCCTGCTGCTCGCCCTGGCCTTTGTCCTCGCCTTCGAGTTCATCAATGGCTTTCATGACACCGCTAACGCGGTGGCCACAGTCATCTATACCAAAGCCATGCCGCCGCATCTGGCCGTGTTCTTCTCCGGGTTGTTCAACTTCCTCGGCGTATTGCTCGGCGGTGTCGGTGTCGCCTACGCCATCGTGCATTTGCTGCCGGTGGAATTGCTGATCAATGTGAACACCGGCCATGGTCTGGCGATGGTCTTCTCATTATTGGCCGCGGCGATCACCTGGAACCTGGGCACCTGGTACTTCGGTATTCCCGCCTCCAGCTCTCACACCCTGATCGGCTCGATCCTGGGTGTCGGCCTCGCGAATGCGCTGATCAACGACATTCCCCTGGCTGACGGGGTGAACTGGCAGAAGGCTATCGATATCGGTGCGTCCCTGGTGTTCTCGCCCATGGCCGGCTTTCTGGTCGCAGCCCTGTTGCTGATCAGCCTGAAGTGGTGGCGTCCGCTGTCCAAGATGCATAAAACTCCGGACGAGCGCCGCAAGGTCGACGAGAAGAAGCGCCCGCCGTTCTGGAACCGCTTGGTTCTGGTGATTTCCGCCATGGCCGTGAGTTTCGTCCACGGCTCCAACGATGGGCAAAAAGGTATCGGCCTGATCATGCTGGTGCTGATCGGTATCGTGCCGGCGCAGTTCGTTCTCGACCTGGGCAGCACCACTTACCAGATCGAGCGTACCCGCGACGCCACCCTGCACCTGAACCAGTTCTACCAGCGCAATCAAGTAACCCTGGGCGAATTCCTGGCTCTGGGCAAAAGCGTGAAGGACGACCTGCCGGGCAAGTTCCGCTGCAACCCACAGCAGACTGAACCGACCATCAACGCGCTGCTCGACACCTTGAAAGGTGTTTCCGACTACCATTCGTTGACGTCCGACCAGCGCATCGAGGTACGCCGCTACCTGCTGTGCCTGGACGACACCGCGAAGAAAGTCGGCAAGCTGCCAGGCCTGGACGCCCGTGAGAAATCCGACCTCGACAAGCTGCGCAAAGACCTGACCGCCACCACCGAATACGCACCGTTCTGGGTGATTATCGCGGTCGCACTCGCCCTGGGCCTGGGCACCATGGTCGGCTGGAAGCGCGTGGTACTGACCATCGGCGAGAAGATCGGCAAGCAGGGCATGACCTATGCCCAAGGCATGTCAGCGCAAATCACCACCGCCAGCATGATCGCTCTGGCCAACATCTTCAGCCTGCCGGTATCGACCACCCACGTGTTGTCGTCCGGTGTTGCCGGCACCATGGTTGCCAACAAGAGCGGCCTGCAAGGCGGCACGGTGAAGACCATCCTGATGGCCTGGGTATTGACCCTGCCGGCGACCGTAGGCCTGTCGGCCGGGTTGTTCTGGATGGCGTCCAAGGCGCTGGGCAGCTGATAGCCCGCTGGCCATGACAAAGGTGCGATCCGCGAGGGTCGCACCTTTTTTTATGCGGTCGATCTCAAGCCGAACGCCGTTCAGAAGTGAGAGCGGTGTTGATTAAATCGCGGGCAAAAAAAAGGGCGACCGAAGTCGCCCAAAATGCCTTGCGTGCTCATGTAACCTGGAAAAACCTATGGTTTTTTACGCTTGTTCGCGTCTCTCCAGATAAAAAATCCAAACCCTACGAAGAACAGCACCATGAGGCCAACTGTCAGCACTCCGGCAAATACCACATTATCGAAAAACATGACTGGCCTCCTGCTGTTGCCTTGTTGCGATAGGGCTAAGTTAAAGGAGAAGGCGGGTTGGGAAATTGACGAGGATCAATGTCGCCCACGACGGGGCGTAAAGAAGGGAAATAACTGACCTGCATCAATAGATGCAGGCTGTTTCAACGCTTTTTCGGTTTGTTTTTCGGTTTTTTCTTAACTTTTCCGAGCGGCATCGCCTGTTCAAACGCCTGGCGAACCTCATTCAGACGTTTGTCGTTGAGGTCATGCACCCGTTTAGCGCGTTCGGCGTTCAGGTCGATCAGTTTGTCGTCATCACTCATGGCTTGGCTTACGTCGTGGCGGGGATCGCTTAATAATGCGGCCTCACTTGCCCGACAGCAAATCAGCGGGCGACAAAATGCAGGTCATCGCCCAAAATCGGCACTTCCCCCTTACCCAAGAGGCGCACACAGGTGGCACTGCACAAGGACCTTCCGCCGTTGCTGGCCCTGCGCGCCTTCGAGGCCGTGGCGCGGCACTTGAGCTTCATCAAGGCGGCCCATGAGTTGTCAGTGACCCAGAGCGCGCTCAGCCATCAGGTACACAAGCTCGAACAGTACCTGGGCAAACCACTATTTGTCCGACGCACCCGCGCGATTGATCTGACCGCAGACGGCCAACACTACTACGAGCAAATCCGCCCTGCCCTCGACCTGATCGCCGCCGCCACCCGCAGCCAACGGGTGGTGTCCAGCGTCACGGTGTTGCGCATCGGCTTGCTCGCGTCCTTCGCCACCTTATGGCTGGCGCCGCGCCTGGCCGGTTTTCTGCAACGCTACCCGCAGATCGAGGTGGAGCTGGTGCCAGCGATTCAACTGGCGAACGTCGCGGCGGCCGAGGTCGACCTGGCCATCCGCTATGGCAAAGGCGACTGGCCCGACGTGCAGGCCACGCGGCTGATGCCGGAAGTGCTCTCCCCCGTGTGCAGCCCGGCGTTCAAGGCCAGCCGGCAGCACAACGGCGCGCTGCTGATGGCCACCTCGCACCGCCCGTTCGAATGGACGGATTGGTCCGGCCATTATCAAGTCGACCTCAGCCCGCATCCGCGCGTGGTGCTGCATGACTACAACATCGTGGTCGAAGCCGCCGTGGCCGGCCAAGGTATCGCCATGGGCCGTCACCGCTTGATCGAGCGCCGGCTCCAGGACGGCAGCCTGGTAGAAGCCTTCGACTGGCCGCCGTATCGCAGCGAAATCGGCTACTGGCTGATCGCGCCCCAAGGCCCCGCCAGCGCGGCGGCCGAATGTTTCAGCGCGTGGTTGAAGGCTGCCTGCGCCGACGCGTGAGTTATTTAGATACATCGGATGATATCTATGCGTTTGTCGTCCATCACCTTGATCAACATGCTGAAACCTCTCAACCCAGAGGATTCAACATGCGCGATTCCATCCGCCAACGCGTGCAGGCCCTCGGCCTCACGCTGCCGACGCCCAGCCAGCCGATTGCCAATTATATCAACCATGTGATCAGCCGGAATCCGTTGTTTATCTCCGGGCAAATCCCGTTGCTGGGCGGCAAACCGGCCTATGTCGGCCGCCTGGGCG
Source organism: Pseudomonas sp. GW704-F2 (assembly GCF_059423025.1). Taxonomy (NCBI): domain Bacteria; kingdom Pseudomonadati; phylum Pseudomonadota; class Gammaproteobacteria; order Pseudomonadales; family Pseudomonadaceae; genus Pseudomonas; species Pseudomonas sp. GW704-F2. The sequence goes on from NZ_JBWKXO010000010.1 coordinate 20,761, forward strand.
AATCCCTCGGTGACAAAGGCCGGCATGTACGCACGGCTGTCGGTGTGTCCAGCCTGCCGGGGGGCGTGGCGGTGGAAGTCGACGCCGTGTTCGAGCTGCAGCCATGAGCCCGCTTGACGTCCAGCGCCTGCGCGAGGCCACGCCGGGTTGTCGGTCCGGTCTCGTACACTTCAACACGGCCGGTGCTGCATTGCCGAGCCAGGCGACCCTCGACACCATCATCGAGCAACTGCAACGCGAAGCGTGCGACGGCCCGATGGAGGCCAGCGAGCATGGCGCCATCCTGGTGGAAAAAGCCCGCCGCGCCGCCGGCCAGTTGCTCAATGCACCCACCGCGTCGATTGCCTTTGCCGGCAGCGGCTCGACCGCCTGGAGCCTGGCGTTCCAGGCGCTGGGCCGGTGGCAGCCGGGCGACAGGATTCTGGTGGGGCGCCACGAATGGGGCGGCAACCTGGCGAGCATGGAACTGGCAGTGCAGGCCGGTGCGCGAATCGAGGTGATCCCCTGCGATGAAACCGGTGCAGTCTGCCCGGTAGCCCTGGAAGCGATGATCGACGCAAGCGTGAAACTGATCGACCTGACCTGGCTCCCCGCCAATGGCGGCCTGATCAACCCCGCCCAGGCGATTGGTGAAGTGGCCAGGCGGCATGGCATCCCCTACTTCATCGATGCCGGCCAAGCGGTCGGCCAGGTGCCGGTGGATGTGCAGGCGCTGCACTGCGACGTGCTCAAGTCGGCGGGCCGCAAGCACCTGCGCGGGCCGCGGGGCACGGCGCTGCTGTACGTGCGGCCGGACTTTCTGGCGCGGTTGAACCCTGCGCAGCGCGATGTGTTTTCAGCGCCGTGGAGCGCCCAGGGGTTCGGCCTGCGCAACGATGCCCGACGCTTTGAAACCAGCGAAACGTCCTATGCCTTATTCGCAGGTTTGGGCAATGCGTTGCAGGAACTCAATCAACTGGGGATTGAGCGGGTGTGGGACCGGGTCCGGCAGACCAGCGAGCGAATCCGCGAAACGTTGCGTCAGACTCCGGGAATCTCTCTGCATGACTTGGGCACCAGCCAATCAGGCTTGATCGCCTTCAACCTCGCCGGCTGGGACGCCTTCGAGCTCAAGCGTCGCCTGGAGCTCAAGCGCATCAATATCGGCGCCAACGATGTGGCGTATACCCCACTGGATATGCAGGCACGAGGCCTGGCCAGCATTGCGCGAATCTCCGTCAGCCCGCTCAACACCGATCAGGACATTGAACGGCTGATGGCGGCCTTGCGCGAACTGCGCGATTAAACCTCGACGTCCACCCACAACCCCTGGCGCGGCGCGTCTTCGATCAGCGGCGCCACGGGCACGGTGTTATCGGCGTTGAGCTCGTCGCCGGGGATCGCCAAGTGCGCCTCCGGGTCGTCATCGGCTTCGCGCCGGCGTTTCTGCTGCTCCTGCTGGCGACGTTGCTCCTCGCGCAGCAAAAACGTCGACTGCTCGGCATCGCCTTTTTTCAGGTCGATCGTGCTCTCGTTGGAACTCGCTTGTACGGGCACCACGGGCGGAATATCGGGTTTTTGACGCACCGGGTCGAGTTGCGACGTGACCGGCACAACGCTGACGGGCAGCATAGGTGGCAGCATAATAGTTGTTCTCCTGTCAGCAGGCTGTCGGCGGGCGGCGGGCGGACTTGAGCGCAGGCTTGCCAACCTGTGACCCAGTCGACACTCACAAGTGCCCGCCATCTGTCGACTCAACATTCGATGCACGGCGCAAACCGCGTAGTTTTTGTCAGAGTCCTTTGGATGAGGGCCTTGTTCCGTTAAGATAGTCGGCTTTTTCACGGCGGGAGTCAGGCAGCATGGCGCAGCAGTATCAACCGGGGCAACGCTGGATTAGTGACAGCGAAGCAGAGCTGGGTTTAGGCACCGTTCTGGCACAGGACGGCCGCTTGCTGACCGTGCTCTATCCGGCCACTGGCGACACGCGCCAGTATGCGCTACGGAATGCGCCCCTCACCCGCGTGAGGTTCTCGCCGGGCGACAGCATCACCCATTTCGAAGGCTGGAAAATGACCGTGCAAGAAGTCGACGACATCGACGGCCTGCTGGTCTACCACGGCCTCAATGGGCAGAACGAGCAGGTCACCCTGCCGGAAACCCAACTGTCGAACTTCATCCAGTTCCGCCTGGCCAGCGACCGTCTGTTCGCCGGGCAGATCGACCCGCTGGCCTGGTTCTCGCTGCGCTATCACACCCTGGAACACACCAGCCGCCAGTTGCAATCTTCGCTGTGGGGCCTGGGCGGCGTGCGTGCGCAACCGATTGCCCACCAGTTGCACATCGCCCGTGAAGTCGCCGACCGTATCGCGCCACGGGTATTGCTGGCCGACGAAGTGGGCCTGGGCAAGACCATCGAAGCCGGCCTGGTGATCCATCGCCAGTTGCTGTCCGGGCGCGCCAACCGCGTGCTGATCCTGGTTCCGGAAAACCTGCAGCACCAGTGGCTGGTGGAAATGCGCCGGCGCTTCAACCTGCAAGTGGCGCTGTTCGACGAAGAACGCTTCATCGAAAGCGATGCCGCCAACCCGTTCGAAGACACCCAACTGGCCCTGGTGGCCCTGGAGTGGCTGGTGGACGACGAGAAGGCCCAGGACGCACTGTTCGCCGCCGGCTGGGACCTGCTGGTGGTCGACGAAGCCCACCACCTGGTCTGGCATGAAGACAATGCCAGCGCCGAGTACTCGCTGGTCGAACAGCTGGCCGAGGTCATCCCGGGCGTGCTGCTGCTCACCGCTACCCCGGAACAACTGGGCCAGGACAGCCACTTCGCGCGCCTGCGCCTGCTGGACCCGAACCGTTTCCACGATCTGCAAGCGTTCCGCGCCGAAAGCGAGAACTATCGCCCGGTGGCCGAAGCGGTGCAGGAACTGCTGGACAAGGGCCGTCTCTCCCCGGCCGCGCACACCACCATCCAGGGTTTCCTCGGCAACGAAGGTGAAGCGCTGCTCACCGCCGTCAACGATGGCGACACCGAAGCCAGCGCGCGCCTGGTGCGCGAGCTGCTCGACCGCCACGGCACCGGCCGCGTACTGTTTCGCAACACCCGCGCCGCGGTGCAGGGCTTCCCGGAGCGCAAGCTGCACGCCTACCCGCTGCCGAACCCGGACGAATACCTCGAATTGCCGCTGGGCGAACATGCCGAGCTGTACCCGGAAGTCAGCTTCCAGTCGCAGCCGGATATCGAGGAAGACAATCGCTGGTGGCGCTTCGACCCACGGGTTGAATGGCTGATCGACCAGCTGAAAATGCTCAAGCGCACCAAGGTCCTGGTGATCTGCGCCCACGCCGAAACCGCGATGGACCTCGAAGACGCCCTGCGCGTGCGCTCCGGCATCCCGGCCACGGTGTTCCATGAAGGCATGAACATCCTCGAACGTGATCGCGCCGCCGCCTACTTCGCCGATGAAGAATTCGGCGCCCAAGTGCTGATCTGTTCGGAAATCGGCAGCGAAGGCCGCAACTTCCAGTTTTCCCACCACCTGGTGCTGTTCGATCTGCCGTCCCACCCCGACCTGCTGGAACAGCGGATCGGCCGTCTGGACCGGATCGGCCAGAAACATGTGATCGAACTGCACGTGCCGTACCTGGAAACCAGCCCGCAAGAGCGCCTGTTCCAGTGGTACCACGAAGCGCTGAATGCGTTCCTCAACACCTGCCCGACCGGCAACGCCTTGCAGCATCAGTTCGGCCCACGCCTGCTGCCGTTGCTGGAAAACGCCGACGACGGCGAGTGGCAAGCCCTGATCGACGAAGCCCGTGCCGAGCGCGAGCGCCTGGAACAGGAACTGCACACCGGCCGCGACCGTTTGCTGGAACTCAACTCCGGCGGCGCGGGTGAAGGCGATGCGCTGGTGGAAGACATCCTCGAGCAAGACGACCAGTTCGCCCTGCCGATCTATATGGAAACCCTGTTCGATGCGTTTGGTATCGACAGCGAAGACCATTCGGAAAACGCGCTGATCCTCAAGCCCAGCGAAAAAATGCTCGACGCCAGCTTCCCCCTGGGCGACGACGAAGGGGTGACCATCACCTACGACCGTAACCAGGCGCTGTCGCGTGAAGACATGCAGTTCATCACCTGGGAACACCCGATGGTGCAGGGCGGCATGGACCTGGTGCTGTCCGGTTCCATGGGCAACACCGCCGTCGCGCTGATCAAGAACAAGGCGCTCAAGCCCGGCACCGTGTTGCTGGAGCTGCTCTACGTCAGCGAAGTGGTTGCCCCGCGTTCGCTGCAACTGGGCCGCTACCTGCCGCCGGCCGCCCTGCGCTGCCTGCTGGACGCCAACGGCAACGACCTGTCCGGCCGCGTGTCGTTCGAAACCTTGAACGACCAGCTGGAAAGCGTGCCACGGGCCAGCGCCAACAAGTTCGTCCAGGCCCAGCGCGACCAGCTGACGCCACGCATCAACGCCGGCGAAGAGAAGATCACCCCGCGCCATGCCGAGCGCGTGGCCGAGGCCAAGCGTCGCCTGGCAGCCGACACCGACGAAGAACTGGCGCGCCTGACCGCGTTGCAAGCGGTCAACCCGACCGTGCGCGACAGCGAACTGATTGCCCTGCGCCAACAGCGCGAGCAAGGCCTGGCCATGCTCGACAAGGCCGCGCTGCGCCTGGAAGCGATCCGGGTGTTGGTGGCGGGTTGATTGCTGCGTTGCTCAGCTAAAAAGAAGGCCCGCGCAATGCGGGTCTTTTTTATTCACTGAAGAAGGTCTTCGCCAGTCATGGCCTCATCGGGAGCAAGCCCCCTCCCACACTTGGAATGCAGTTCCAGTGTGGGAGGGAGCTTGCTCCCGATGGCGTCAACGCGATCTCAAGCCGTCGCAGCAGCAGCCGGCACTGCCACCTCCACCGCCACCAGCCCGTCTTTCATCCGCTTGGCATCCCGCACAAAACTGCGCGACGCCTGAAACAGAAACAGCATGGTCAAGAACAGCGCCACCGGAATCAGGTACATGGCGTCATGCAACCCCACCGCTTTATAAGCCTCGGTCATCTGCTCCGCCCCGGCGGCATACATCGCCGAATGGGCAAAGTGATCGGACAAGCCCCCCACCACCACCGGCCCCATGCCGCCACCCAGCAAGTACAGGCCGGCAAAGAACAGCGCCATCGCCGTGGCCCGCAGGCGCGGCTCGACCACGTCCTGGATCGCCGTGTACACACAGGTGTAGAAGTTGTAGGCAAACAACCAACCCACACTGAACAGCGCGACAAACACACCGATCTCGATACGCCCGGCGTGCAAGGCCCAGGCGGTGGTGACGGTGGAAATGATCAGGCTGAACGCGGCAAACAACAGGCGGCCATTGGCAACCCGTTGATGGATTTTGTCGGCGATCCAGCCGCCCAACGTCAGGCCGACCAGCCCGGTCAACCCGACGATCACCCCGGTGGCAACCGCCGCGTCCTGCAACGGCATCAGGAAATAGCGCTGCAGCATCGGCACCAGGAACGAGTTACACGCATAGGTTGCGAAGTTGAAGCACAGCCCGGCCAGCACCAACCAGAGAAAGGTCGGCACCGCCAGCACGCGGCGGATCGGGCGGTCGACGCGTTCCTGGGAGACTTGCACGGTTTCTGCCGCGCCGCGCTTGGGTTCTTTGATAAAGAACATGAAGACCGCGAGGATCAGCCCCGGCACGGCCGCGATAAAGAACGGCGCGCGCCAGCTGTCGAACGCCTTGACCATCGCGCCAATGGTAAAGAACGCCAGTAACAGGCCCAATGGCAGGCCCAGCATGAAAATGCCCATGGCCCGCGCACGGCGGTGGGCCGGGAACAGGTCGCCAATCAGCGAGTTGGCCGCCGGCGCGTAGCTGGCTTCGCCGATGCCGATGCCCATACGCACCAACAGGAACGTCCAGAAACTGCCGACCATGCCGTTGATCGCCGTCAACCCGCTCCACGCGAACAGGCCCCACCCCATGAGTTTGCTGCGCGAACCGGTATCGGCCAGGCGCCCGAGCGGCAGGCCGGCAATGGCGTAGACGATGGTGAAGGCGGTGCCGATGATGCCCAGCTGAAAGTCGCTCAGGTGCCATTCCATGCGGATCGGCTCGATGATGATCGCCGGAATGGTGCGGTCGAAGAAGTTGAACAGGTTGGCGAGGAACAGCAGGAACAGAATGCGCCAGGCATTCGCCGCTTGGGTCGAGTTCTGCATGGGTCCGTCTCTTTTATTGTTATGAGAGCTGCGATGCCCGATGCATCCTGCTCAGGTATCTGCAACATAGTCAGGCCGGCGACGCTTGTCTGTAATGATTCGTAACGCTGATAGGGCATGATTTCACCCGAAACTACGGGACTTTCCCTACGAAAAATATAAGTGTGCCCTGCTCTTCCCAACGGCCATGGCGCGATTAGAATGGCGAGCCTTCCTGTCACAACCCTTCTTACTTTCCTTATCGAAGACGCCCATGTCCGAAGCCAGTCCGTGTCTGAATTGCGGTGCCTGCTGTTCACACTTCCGTGTGTCTTTCTTCTGGGGTGAGTGCGCCTCGTCGGGGGGCACGGTGCCCGATGACCTGGTGGTGCAGATCAACCCCACACGCGTGGCGATGATCGGGACCGACCAGAAACCCGCGCGCTGCTGCAGCCTTGAGGGCGAAGTGGGCAAAGGCACTCATTGCACGATCTATGAGCAGCGCTCCAGCGTGTGCCGCGAGTTCGACTCCTCTTGGAGCCACGGTGTGCAAAACACCGATTGCGATGCCGCGCGCGCAGCATTTGGTCTGGCGCCGCTGGAGCCACCGCCTTTCGAGCTGGACCTGCCCATCAGCGCTTAGCCGCCAACAGGGCCGTGATGTCGGTCCGGGTGAGCTGCCCGCCAGCGCGATCATGAACATTTCCGCTGCCCGCAGCAGCGCCCACTTGCCTGCCAGAGCAATTCGCTGACGCCGAATCTTTGGCATTTCGCCATCATTTATCTAAAGAATGCCGGTAAACGGCCGATTCATCAGAGTCGGGCCGGGATTTCCCCTTGAAACGCTAGGGTTAAACCTATCGCCCCGGACCCGAACGCACTGTAAAGTCGCGAACTCCCACTCAGTGATGGCTTTTTAACATTTCACAGCCATCCGCCCAGGTACATGGCGCACAATGACTTCTAAAAATAACTCTGCCACCGTGGTCTCCGATGTGTTGCCGACAGCTCCTGCGGAAAAACCTTCAGGTTCGAAGTCATTGAGCAGCCCCCGTCCACTGGCGACCCAGCAATACCTGTACTTCACCGAGACCAATACCGACCGCATCCTCGACAACCTCGACGGCCTGCGTGACATGGTGTTCCCGCGCCTGCCCCATCAGGAAGTCGATGGCGAGCCGCGCAGCGAACAGGAATTCCCCTCGGTGTGCCTGATCGGCCTGGGCCGCTGCGGTTCGAACATTGCGCTGGACGTGGCCGAGCTGGTCTATAACGCACGCAAGTTCTACCTGAACGAATTCAGTACCGAAGACAAGTCGACAGACAAGGGCTACAGCCCCGCCCAATGGATTCGCAACAACCTGCGCCTGGGCGTCGGCAAGGCCAGCAAACCGGTGTTCCTGGTGGAGCCGCTGGTGATGCTGGGCGACCTGGACAAAGACATCGCCGGGCGCATCCGATTCTCGCGCAAGGGCGAAAAAAGCGGCTTCCTGCGCGATTACAGCAAGATGAAAATCATGGACCTCTCGGAAGTCCATGCCGGTGGCGCCGGTAACGCGCCGATCCTCGGCCAGTACCTGGCCAAGATCATCCTCAATAAAGACACCCAGCGTTTTTCCAGCCCCGACTGGAAGATGATCCATTCGTACCTGATCGACTCCTGCGGCATCAAGGCCAACCAGTCGCGCCTGTATTTCTCGATCTTCAGCGCCGGCGGCGGCACCGGCTCGGGCATGGCGTCGGAGTTTGGCCTGGCCCAACAGCATTCGTACATGAACAAGACGTTCGACACCAAGCCGGCCGACGAGCACGACAGCAAAAGCGGCCACGCCTTCGTTTTCGAACCGATCTTCACCAGCGGCATCTGCGTGCTGCCGAACATCTCCGACCACCGCAGCGAAATGTCCGAGGCGCTGCACATCAACGCCGGGCGGCTGCTCTGCAAGTATCTGTCAGAAGAATGGGATTTCTCGTACAACTTCGCCAATGAAGACAGCAGCGAAGCCAGCGTCAAGGGCCGTATCCGCCCGTGGAACGCGATGATGCTGATCTCCAACGACATCATGCGTTACGCCGAAGAGAGCGATGACGGCAATATCCAGAACATTGATGTCAATGCCATGGAAAAGCACGCCAACCAGTATATCTCGCAACAGATCTTCAACATTCTTACCGCCCAGGCGGTCACCACCGACTACGACCAGAACTACTTCCGTCGCGCCGGTATCGACATCGGCGAAACCATCCGCCTGGATGCCAACGACCTGTTCATGAGCCTGGCCGGCCCGGTGGCGATTGCCTACGCCGAATCGGTGGTCCCGGAAACCCCGGCGCCGTCGGGTGACAAGTTCAAGGTGTTCGACAAAGAGCCGCAGCGCCTGAACATCGACGACCTGTTCTTCCGCTCCATCGACCTGCCGCACTTCAACAAAGTCACCCAGGCCATCGAAGGCATCAGCCTGCTTCCGATCGAGTCCAAGCGCTACAAGGCCTCCCTGGAGCAGTACAAGAACTCCGGCTATGACGCGGCGGCGCTGCACGACCTGCACTTCTTCAAGAACTGCTCGTCGGTGGTGTCGATCGTGTCGCTGCCCAAGGATTACAAACTGTCCTACATGGACCTGAACCGCCTCAAGACCCACCTCAACAGCCTGTTCCCCAACACCACGCTCAAGCGCTACGCCCTGGTGATCGGCGCGTCGGCCAACCTGTCGCTGACCACCCTGATCGCCAAGAGCCCGTGCCTGTCGGATGATTTCCTGACGCTGATCGTGGCGTTCATCAAACGCTGCTTTGCGCGCAACCCGTACCGTTTCGACGACACGCTGGACAACTCGATCCTGGACTTCATCATCCACGAGGATTTCGACGAAGAGCGTATCGACGAACTGCTCAATGAGTTTGAAAACCCGGCGAAGATCCTCGACACCAACTGGTACGCGATCAAGCCGATGTATGAGAAGAAGTACCGTGAGTTGATCAATGACAAAGATAAGTTTGTCTCGATCAATGACATTCGCCTGTCACGGGATTGCGTGAAGAAGGCGATCAAGTACTTGCGTGAGATTTACCGTCATCGGATCGGCAAGACGAAGATTATTTCGTTGAACAACCATACCGGCAAAACCGCCTAGTTGTCTGTGGCGAGGGAGCACGCTCCCTCGCCACAGCGATCTGCTAACACCAAGAAACAATTCCCCGGGCATTTCGCCGTCGGCAAAACTGTTCCCGTGACGCGCACGTCACCCGCAGCTGTGACCTTTCTCCACGGCAAGATGCCATCACCGCATCAGCGGTTACTCCGCTACACACTTGCAGCGGCGCAAACTGCGCACCATTTTCGTGCAGGCTTTTCTTACGCTGCCCTTTCCTGGATCAGAATCCACGGCGAAACCACCACCGCCCACAGGCTCGGATCACGCTCCAGCAGGTCCAATGCCCGCGTCGCAGACACTTCGCCCAGGCTCCCCGAGGCCAGCCAGGCAGCGACTTTATCGCGCTGATCCTCGGCCATGCCTTCGGCCGCCTCGATCAAATCCAGGCCGGCGTCGACCCACAATAGGGCACCCTTGGCAAAGAACGGTTCGAGCTCCTTCCAGGAGATTTCGGCGGTTTCACCGAGCAGCTTGGCATAGAGGGTGCTAGGTTCTTGCGTCATGGGGATTCACCTTGGGAAAAAATCGGCGCAATCATAACGTCGTGTCTCTCGTAGAAAAACCCAGTTGCAAATGAGTGAGCGATTGAAAGCGTCAGGAAAGCCACGGATTGTCCGCCACTGCGGCAGCGTCCCGGCGCAATTCTGTCTTTTTCTTTCATTTAAGCGACACGCCCGGGTATTGCCCCCAGCAGCCAGCTTTTCAAGCGATCAACCGGCGCTCTACACTGTACCGGTACAGTTGCCAGGGCGCTGCCGGGGGGATATTCAAGATATCTGATCCGGTTCTGCAGCTCACAAGGCCGCTAGAACTATAAAAAAGACAACAGTAAGAGTGGAGCACTATGAATAAGGCTACTAAGCAGATTTCCAAACTGTTTGCCGCTATGGTCCTGGCCGGGGTTGCCAGCCATTCGTTCGCAGCCGATACCATCAAGATCGGCATCGCCGGGCCTAAAACCGGTCCTGTCACACAATATGGCGACATGCAGTTCATGGGTGCCAAGCAAGCGATCGCCGACATCAACGCCAAGGGCGGCGTCGATGGCAAAATGCTCGAAGCCAAGGAATACGACGACGCCTGCGATCCCAAGCAAGCCGTGGCCGTCGCCAACAAAGTGGTCAACGACGGCGTCAAGTTTGTGGTCGGTCACCTGTGCTCCAGCTCCACTCAGCCAGCGTCCGACATTTATGAAGACGAAGGCGTGATCATGATTACCCCGGCAGCCACCAGCCCGGAAATCACCGCCCGTGGCTACAAGCTGATCTTCCGCACCATCGGCCTGGACAGCGCCCAGGGCCCGGCGGCCGGCAACTACATCGCCGACCACGTGAAGCCGAAGATCGTTGCCGTGCTGCACGACAAGCAGCAATACGGTGAAGGCATCGCCACTGCCGTTAAACAGACCCTCGAGAAGAAAGGCACCAAGGTTGCCGTCTTCGAAGGCCTGAACGCCGGTGACAAGGACTTCTCCTCGATCATCCAGAAACTCAAGCAAGCCAACGTCGACTTCGTCTACTACGGCGGCTACCACCCTGAGCTGGGCCTGATCCTGCGCCAAGCCAAGGAAAAAGGCCTGAACGCCAAGTTCATGGGCCCAGAAGGCGTCGGCAACGACTCCATCTCGCAAATCGCCCAGGGCGCTTCCGAAGGCCTGCTGGTGACCCTGCCGAAATCCTTCGACACCGACCCGGCCAACAAAGCCATCGTTGAAGAGTTCGCCAAGAACAAGCAGGACCCAACCGGTCCGTTCGTGTTCCCGGCCTATTCGGCCATTGAAGTCATCGCCGGTGGTATCAAAGCCGCGAAAAGCGAAGACACCGCCAAAGTGGCCGAAGCCATCCACGCGGGCACCTTCAAGACCCCTACCGGCGATCTGAGCTTCGACGCCAAGGGCGACCTGAAGGACTTCAAGTTCGTGGTCTACGAGTGGCACTTCGGCAAACCGAAAACCGAAGTTTCCCCTCAGTAAGCCAGGCGTTACTGGTCAACAAGCCCACTGTGAGAGCAGTGGGCTTTGTTTTACGAGGTTTATGGGCCTGTCACCCGCGATCCGGGCGCTGGCTCACCTGAAAATCTTAAAACCGTCACCAGCGGTTCGCTGGCAAACGCTTTGCGCAAATGTGCTCACAGAACACAGCGCAGGGCCGGAACATGACTCCACCAGTGAAATGCGTATCGGGTTTTTAGGAGCGTTGTAATGCCTGAGATCTATCATTTTTTCCAACAGCTGGTTAATGGCCTGACCATTGGCAGCACCTATGCCTTGATAGCCATTGGCTACACAATGGTTTACGGCATCATTGGAATGATCAACTTCGCCCATGGCGAGGTCTACATGATTGGTTCCTACGTGGCCTTCATTGCCCTTGCCGGGCTGGCCATGATGGGGATCCACTCCCTGCCGTTGTTGATGACCGCCGCGTTCCTGGCGTCGATCGTCGTAACCAGTGCCTATGGCTACAGTATCGAACGGGTTGCCTATCGTCCCTTGCGTGGCAGCAACCGTTTGATCCCGCTGATTTCCGCCATCGGCATGTCGATTTTCCTGCAGAACACCGTATTGCTGTCCCAGGACTCCAAGGACAAGTCCATTCCCAACCTGATCCCGGGGAGCTTCTCCTTCGGCCCGGGCGGCGCACAAGAAGTGCTGATTTCGTACATGCAGATCCTGGTCTTCGTCGTCACCCTGGTGGCCATGCTGGGCCTGACCCTGTTCATTTCCCGCTCCCGTCTGGGGCGCGCCTGCCGGGCCTGCGCCGAAGACATCAAGATGGCCAACCTGCTGGGCATCAACACCAACAACATCATCGCCCTGACCTTCGTCATCGGTGCCGCGCTGGCGGCCGTCGCCGCCGTGTTGCTGAGCATGCAGTACGGCGTGATCAACCCCAACGCCGGTTTCCTGGTCGGCCTCAAGGCCTTTACCGCAGCGGTATTGGGCGGCATCGGCAGCATTCCGGGCGCGATGCTCGGCGGGCTGGTGCTGGGTGTGGCCGAAGCGTTTGGCGCCGATATCTTCGGCGACCAGTACAAGGACGTCGTGGCGTTCGGCCTTTTGGTTCTGGTGCTGTTGTTCCGTCCGACCGGCATCCTGGGCCGTCCGGAGGTTGAGAAAGTATGAGCAGATATCTTAAATCGGCGTTTTTCAGCGCCCTGTTGGTGTGGGCCGTGGCGTTCCCGGTACTCGGCCTCAAGCTGAGCATTGTCGGCATCAACCTGGAAGTGCATGGCACCGGTCCCGTGACCCTGACCATCATTGCCCTGTGTTCGGTGTTGATGTTCCTGCGCGTGCTGTTCACCCGGCAGGTCGGCGCGTTGTTCAAGGGCAACCGTGGCCCGCTGGTATCGCCCAAGGTCAGCCAATTCCTGACCCTGCCGCGCACCCAGCGCTACATCATCATCGGCCTGATCGTGGCCGCGCTGATCTGGCCGTTCTTCGGCTCGCGCGGTGCGGTCGACATCGCCACCCTGATCCTGATCTACGTGTTGCTGGGCCTGGGCCTGAACATCGTGGTCGGTCTGGCCGGCCTGCTTGACCTGGGTTATGTGGGTTTCTACGCCGTGGGCGCCTACACCTATGCGCTGCTCTCGCACTACCTGGGCTGGAGCTTCTGGATCTGCCTGCCCCTGGCCGGCATGGCGGCGGCGACGTTCGGCTTCCTGCTGGGCTTCCCGGTGCTGCGTCTGCGCGGCGACTACCTGGCCATCGTGACCCTGGGCTTCGGGGAAATCATCCGACTGTTCCTGCGTAACCTGACCGACATCACCGGTGGCCCCAACGGCATCAGCAGCATTCCCAAGCCGACGTTCTTCGGGCTGTCGTTCGAGCGCTCTGCGGCCGAAGGCATGCAGACCTTCCACGAGTACTTCGGGATTGCCTACAACCCGGTGAGCAAAGTGGTGTTCCTGTACCTGGTGGCGCTGTTGCTGGCCCTGGCCGCACTGTTCGTGATCAACCGCCTGCTGCGCATGCCGATCGGCCGTGCGTGGGAAGCGCTGCGCGAAGATGAAATCGCCTGCCGGGCCCTGGGCCTGAACCCGACCATCATCAAGCTGTCCGCGTTCACCCTGGGCGCCGCGTTCGCCGGTTTTGCCGGCAGCTTCTTCGCCGCTCGCCAAGGCCTGGTGACGCCGGAGTCGTTCACCTTTATCGAGTCGGCGATCATCCTCGCCATCGTGGTACTGGGTGGCATGGGCTCGCAGTTGGGCGTGATTCTCGCGGCGATCGTGATGATCCTGCTGCCGGAAATGATGCGTGAGTTCAGCGAATACCGCATGTTGATGTTCGGCGCCATGATGGTGCTGATGATGATCTGGCGTCCTCAAGGCCTGCTGCCCATGCAACGTCCACACATGGAGCTGCGCAAATGAGCCGCGAGATCCTGAAAGTCGAAAACTTGAGCATGCGCTTCGGCGGCTTGCTGGCGGTCAATGGCGTGGCCCTGACCGTGAAGGAAAAACAAGTGGTTGCGCTGATCGGCCCCAACGGCGCCGGCAAGACCACGGTGTTCAACTGCCTCACCGGTTTCTACAAGCCCAGTGGTGGCAGCATCCTGCTCGACGGCCAGCCGATCCAGGGCCTGGCCGGTCACGAGATCGCCCGCAAGGGCGTGGTGCGGACCTTCCAGAACGTGCGGTTGTTCAAGGACATGACGGCGGTCGAGAACCTGCTGATCGCTCAGCACCGTCACTTGAACACCAACTTCTTCGCTGGTTTGTTCAAGACCCCGGCGTTCCGCAAGAGCGAGAGCGAGGCCATGGAATACGCGGAGTATTGGCTGGACAAGGTCAACCTCACCGAGTTCGCCAACCGCCCCGCCGGCACCCTGGCCTATGGGCAGCAACGTCGCCTGGAAATCGCCCGCTGCATGATGACCCGCCCGCGGATCCTGATGCTCGACGAACCGGCCGCCGGTTTGAACCCCAAGGAAACCGAAGACCTCAAGGCGCTGATCGGCGTGTTGCGTGAGGAAAACAACGCCACCGTGCTGTTGATCGAACACGACATGAAACTGGTCATGAGCATTTCCGACCACATCGTGGTGATCAACCAGGGCACGCCCCTGGCCGACGGTACGCCGGAGCAGATCCGCGACAATCCTGAAGTGATCAAAGCCTATCTGGGGGAAGCGTAAAATGCTGCAATTCGAAAACGTTTCCACTTTCTACGGAAAGATCCAGGCCCTGCACAGCGTCAACGTCGAAGTGCGCCAGGGTGAGATCGTCACGCTGATCGGCGCCAACGGTGCCGGCAAGTCGACCTTGCTGATGACCTTGTGCGGTTCGCCGCAGGCCCACAGCGGCAGCATCCGCTACATGGGTGAAGAGCTGGTGGGCCAGCAGTCGTCGCACATCATGCGTAAAAGCATTGCCGTGGTGCCGGAAGGCCGACGGGTGTTTTCGCGCCTGACCGTCGAAGAGAACCTGGCCATGGGCGGGTTCTTCACCGACAAGGGCGACTACCAGGAGCAAATGGACAAGGTGCTGCACCTGTTTCCCAGGCTCAAGGAACGCTTCAGCCAGCGCGGCGGCACCATGTCCGGCGGCGAGCAGCAAATGCTCGCCATCGGTCGCGCGCTGATGAGCAAGCCCAAGCTGTTGCTGCTCGACGAACCCTCCCTGGGCCTGGCGCCGATCATCATCCAGCAGATCTTCGACATCATCGAACAGCTGCGCAAGGACGGTGTGACGGTGTTCCTGGTCGAACAGAACGCCAACCAGGCGCTGAAAATCGCCGACCGTGCCTATGTGCTGGAAAACGGCCGGGTGGTGATGCAGGGCACGGGTGAGCAGTTACTGACCGATCCGAAGGTGCGTGAGGCGTACCTCGGCGGTTAACACCCGGTTGCTAAATGTGGGAGGGGGCTTGCCCCCGATGGCGCCATGTCAGGCACAGAATATGTGGCTGATATACCGTCATCGGGGGCAAGCCCCCTCCCACATTTGTTTCGGGTGATCGCTGAAATTTTTTTCAAACGGCTTGTAACGAATTCCAGCGTCCAGCCTCTAGTGGTACAAGCAGGCAATCATGCCCGCCGACTCATCCCACTGCTGGAGATACACCATGACCGTTAAACACCGTTCGCTGTCCGCTGCTTCCCTCGTCCTCGCCCTGAGTTCCGCCCTGAGCCTGTCCGCCTTGAGCACCAGCGCCCACGCGGCCGACGACATGCAGAAATGCTTCGGCGTCGCCGAAGCCGGCAAGAACGATTGCGCCGCCGGCGCTGGCACTTCCTGCGCCGGCACCTCCAAAACCAAGGATCAGGCCAACGCCTGGAAACTGGTCCCGGCCGGCACCTGCACCCAAACCCCAAGCACCACCTCGTCGACTGGCTTCGGCCAGGAAGCGGCCTTTACCGCCAAGTCCTGAAGCAGCCCGCAGCCTGAGTACTGATGATGACGCTTTCGTTCCTGCAAACGCCCTCAACGGCTCAGGTGCCCGGCCTCCCCCTGCGGGCCGGGCTGGGGCTGAAAAACGAGCACTTCACTGAAGTGCTCGACACCTGCCCCGATATCGGTTTTTTTGAAGTGCATGCCGAAAACTACATGGTGGCCGGCGGCCCGTTTCATCACTACCTGGGTTTGATTCGCGCGCAGTACCCGCTGTCGCTGCACGGCGTAGGCCTGTCCATCGGCGGCGAAAGCCCGCTGAACCGTGAGCACCTGGCACGGCTGGCAACACTGATCGAGCGCTATCAACCCCAGGCCTTTTCCGAGCACCTGGCCTGGTCGACCCACGGCCCGGTGTTTCTCAACGACTTGCTGCCCCTGGCCTACGATGTCGCCGCCCTCAATCGAGTGTGCGAACACGTTGATCAGGTTCAGAGCACCCTCAAGCGGCCAATGCTGCTGGAGAACCCATCGACCTATCTGCAGTTCCAGCGCTCGACGCTCGACGAAACGGACTTCATCGGCGAAATCATCCGCCGCACCGGTTGCGGCCTGCTGCTGGACGTGAATAACGTCTATGTGTCGTGCATCAATCATCAGCGCGATCCGTTGACCTACATCGACGCGCTGCCCTTGCACGCCGTGGCTGAGATTCATCTGGCAGGCTTTGCCGAAGACACCGACAGCCTGGGTGAGCGCCTGCTGATCGACGATCACGGCGCGCCCATCGATAACGCCGTCTGGCAGTTGTACGAACACGTGCTCGCGCGTACCGGCCCGGTGGCCACGCTGATCGAAAGGGATAACCAGGTACCGGCCTTCAGCGTGCTGCTGGCCGAGGCACAGCAGGCCGAACGGCACTTGTCGCGGGGCCGCCCATGAGCCTTCTCGAAGACTTTGCCGCCGCCCTGCTGGCGCCGGACCAAGCCTGCCCGGCCGGCCTGTTCAGCAGCAACGGCGCCGACCCGGCCAGCCGATTTGCGGTGTATCGCAACAATGTCCACGGCTCGTTGATCAACGCGCTGGCGACTGCTTACCCGGTGACGTTGCAACTGGTGGGCGAGGAGTTTTTCCGCGCCATGGCCGGCTGCTACGTACAGGCATGCCCGCCCGGCAGCCCATTGATCAGCGAATACGGCGCGACATTTTCCGGTTTTATCCAGGGCTTTGAACCGGCCGCGAGCGTGCCTTACCTGGCGGATGTAGCACGCCTGGAACGCTTGCGGGTCCGTGCCTATCACGCGGCGGATGCCCCCGCGCTGGAACCGCAGGCTGTTCTGCAGCAACTGCAAACGCACACCGAGCTGGGCACATTGCACCTGCAACTGCACCCATCCCTGGCCACGCTGGACTCGCGCTACGCCGTCGTCGCGGTGTGGGCGGCGCACCAGACCGAGGGCGCGATTGCCACGTTGAATCCCTGGCATGCCCAGGGCGCCCTCGTGTTGCGCCGGGGCCTGGAGGTCAAGGTGTTCGCCATCGACAGCGGCTCGGTGGCGTTTATCGACAGCCTGAACCAGGGCGCGGTGCTGGAGAAGGCGCTCGCGCACGCACTCGAGGCCTCAGCCGAGTTCGACCTGCACCAATGCCTGGCGCTGCTGATCAACCAAGCCGCCATCACTCATCTGTCTCTGGAACACAAGGTATCGCCATGAACCCTCGATCAACGCGCCTGATCAACCGGGCCATCCAGCTTTTCGAAAAAATCCCCTACAGCTTGATCGCCTTTCTCGCACGCTTCTCCATCGCGGCGGTGTTCTGGAAGTCCGGGCAAACCAAAGTCGAAGGCTTTGCCATCGACTTGATCAGCGGCACCTTCCAACTGGGCGAGCCGCGCCTCGCCGCCTCGACGCTGCCGCTGTTTCGCAGCGAATACAAGCTGCCCTGGCTGTCACCGGAAGTGGCCGCGCACATGGCGGCATTTGCCGAACACTTCTTCCCGGTGCTGATCCTGCTGGGCTTGGCCACACGCTTCTCGGCCCTGGCGTTGATCGGGATGACCCTGACCATTCAACTGTTCGTGTACCCCGATGCCTACCCGACCCACGGCACCTGGCTGGCCGTCCTACTGCTGTTAGTGGCCAAAGGCCCGGGTCGCCTCTCCGTCGACCACCTGATCGCCCGCCGCTATCGCTAGAGTCGGTCGAGGGCTTCACCGCTGCGCTTGAACCAGTCCACCAGGTAGTCGGCCAACACCTGGGTGCGTCGCGGCAAGCCGCCCTGATAGGGATGCACCAGGTACATCGGCAGGCTCCGCGTCTGATAATCCCGCAGTAGCCAGCGCAATCGGCCGTCAGCCAGTTCCGCCGGTAAAACGTAGGAAGGCAGCCGCGCAATACCAGCGCCCACCAGGGCGGCCTTTTTCAACAGGTTGTAGTGATTGGAAGCGAAGGTCCCGCTCACCCGCACGCGTAGCAGCTCGTGCTGCTGGTGGTACAGCCACTCTTCGCGGCCGCTGTAGTGGCTGTTCAGCAGGCAGGTGTGGGACGCCAGATCGGCTGGGGTCAGCGGTTCGCCGTGCTGCTCCAGGTAGGCCGGGCTGGCACAGGTCATCTCGTGCCAGGCCAACAACGGCTTGGCCACCAGGCGCTGATTTTCGATGGCGCCCGAGCGTACCCCCAGGTCGAAGCCATCCCGTGCCAGGTCGCGGTAGCTGTTGTTCAGCTCCAGTTCGATCTGCACCTGCGGGTAGTGCTCGGAAAACTCCAGCAACAAGCCGTCGAAGAAGGTTTCGCCCAACGACACCGGAACCGTCATACGCACCGGCCCGGCCAAGTCGTCCTTGAGCCGCGCCAGCGCCTGACGTGCCCGTTCGACCTGCGCCACCAACGCCTGCGCCTGGGGCAACAACGCAGCGCCGGCCGCGGTCAGGCTTAGCTTGCGCGTGGTGCGATGCAGTAACACCACCGAGTACCCCGCCTCCAGCTGGCTGATGCGCTTGGACAGTTGCCCTTTGCTGCAGCCCAGTTGCTCAGCCGCCACGGTGAAACTGCCGGCCTCGATCAGTACGGCAAACGCCGCCAGGTCATCCATCTCGCTCATGGATTGTTTCCATTTGAAAACCAAAGGTTGCCTATTAGCGCGTTTATCCACTTGAAAAGCCACACTAGACTGAACCCTCACTTACCCACTGGAGAAACAGCACGATGAAAATCCTATTGATTGGTGCCAGCGGCACCGTGGGCTCGGCGGTCAAGGCGGAACTGGCGCAGCGTCACGAGGTGATCAGCATTGGTCGCAGCAGCGGCGACTTCCAGGTGGATATCAGCGACAGCGCCTCGATCCGTCGGCTGTTCGAGCAGACCGGCCGGTTCGATGCCTTGGTCTGCGCCGCAGGCAGTGTGAATTTCGTCGCGCTGGGTGAGATGAGCGAAACCGATTTCGAACTGGGCCTGCGCGACAAACTGATGGGCCAGGTCAACCTGCTGCTGATCGGCCGCGAGTACGCCAACGACGGCGCCTCGTTCACCTTTACCAGCGGCATCCTCAACCGCGACCCGATTCGCACCGGCGCCTCGGCGGCACTGGTCAATGGCGCGCTGGATGCATTTGTGAAAGCCGCCGCAATCGAATTGCCACGGGGCCTGCGCGTCAATTCCGTAAGCCCGACAGTGCTGCTGGAAGCCATGGGCAGCTATGCACCGTACTTTCGCGGGTACAAACCGGCTGCGGGCGCCGATGTGGCACTGGCCTACGCGAAAAGCGTCGAGGGCTTGCAGACCGGCCAAACCTTTATCGTAGGTTGAACGCCAAAGCTGTAAGAAATGCCTGAAGCTGGCGCGTGGGCTTGTGATGCACCGCCAGCCTGCGTAACGTGGCGGCACTTGTCAGGAGACCCGATAATGCGTGCCGCCCGTACCCTCATGCTGTTTGCCTTGCTCCCCTTGTTCACCGCCTGCCAGTTGTTCGAAAGCGAGCCGGCCAAACCGTCCACCGCCGGGCTGACCCGCATGCAGGGCGAGCTCACGGCAGTCGCCGGCAAGCTGTTGTTCCAACCGTGCCACGACCAGCGCAACTACGTGGTCAAGGACACCGGCGGCACCAGCATCCTGCAGGAAGCCGCTTCCCTGGCCGGCCAGCAAGGCGCACTGTTTGCCGACCTGCGCGGCAAGTTCTCCGGCGTCGCTGCCGGCACCCAGGGCGAAGTGGAGCTGCAACAGCTGTACCGCGTCGAGCGCTCGACCTCGGCCTGCGATGATCCCGACTTCAAGCGCATGATCCTGCGTGCTAACGGCCACAAGCCGGCCTGGGCGCTGAACGTCACCGCCAAGGGCATGGTGCTGGAGCGCGAAGGCCAGCCGCCGCTGCCGGTTCCCTATGTCGAGGAACAACTGGGTGACGGGCGTTTCAACCTGATGACCGAAGCCAATAACCAGCACATCGAACTGTGGGTGGCCCCCCAGCGCTGTGTCGACAGTGCCAGCGGCAGCCTGCAACACATGACCGCCGAGTTGCGGGTCAACGGTCAAGTCCAGCGTGGCTGCGCGGCTTTCGGCGGTTCGCGCGACGATTGATGCGGGCCCGCGCTGTTTTAACATGACGGGAACCTGCCGTTGGGGCTTATAATCGCCGGTTTGCAAAACTGCCGGCCCCACCAAACGCCGCACACCGGATCCTGTCATGTTACGAATCACCGAACTCAAGCTGCCCATCGACCATCCCGAAGAAGACCTGCGGCCCGCCATCGTGCAGCGCCTGGGCATCGCCAGTGATGACCTGCTCGATTTCACCCTGTTCAAGCGCAGCTACGACGCCCGCAATAAATCGTCGGAGCTGTGCTTCATCTACACCGTCGACCTGAACGTGAAGGGTGAAGCCGCCCTGCTGCTCAAGTTTGCCGACGACCGCAACATCAACCCGGCGCCGGACGTCAGCTACAAGGTGGTGGGCCAGGCGCCCGCGGATCTGGTTGAACGTCCGATCGTCGTCGGTTTTGGCCCGTGCGGGATTTTCGCCGGGCTGCTGCTGGCGCAGATGGGCTTCAAGCCGATCATCCTCGAGCGCGGCAAGGAAGTGCGCCAGCGCACCAAGGACACCTGGGGCCTGTGGCGCAAAAGTGTGCTCAACCCGGAGTCCAACGTGCAGTTCGGTGAGGGCGGCGCCGGGACCTTTTCCGATGGCAAGCTCTACAGCCAGATCAAAGACCCGAAATTCCACGGGCGCAAAGTGCTGCACGAGTTCGTCAAGGCCGGCGCGCCGGAAGAAATCCTCTACGTCAGCAAGCCGCACATCGGTACGTTCCGCCTGACCGGCGTGGTGGAAAACATGCGCGAGCAAATCATCGCCCTGGGCGGTGAAGTGCGCTTCGAGCAACGGGTGACCGACGTATTGATCGAAGACGGTCAACTGAACGGCGTGGTCATCGACGGCGGCGAGCAGATCCTCTCCAAGCACGTGATCCTCGCCCTCGGCCACAGCGCCCGCGACACCTTCCGCATGCTCCACGGCCGTGGCGTGTACATGGAAGCCAAGCCGTTTTCCGTGGGTTTCCGTATCGAACACCCACAGTCGCTGATCGATGCCGCGCGCCTGGGCAAATACGCCGGGCACCCGAAACTCGGCGCGGCCGACTACAAACTGGTACACCACGCCAAGAATGGCCGTTCGGTCTACAGCTTCTGCATGTGCCCCGGCGGCACCGTGGTGGCCGCGACGTCCGAGCCGCATCGCGTGGTGACCAACGGCATGAGCCAGTACTCGCGCAACGAGCGCAACGCCAACTCCGGCATCGTCGTCGGCATCACGCCTGAGGTCGATTACCCGGGCGGTCCGCTGGCCGGCATCGAGCTGCAGGAGCGCCTGGAATCCCACGCCTACATCCTCGGCGGCAGCAATTACGAAGCCCCGGCGCAACTGGTCGGTGATTTCATCGCCGGCAAGCCGTCCACGGCCATCGGCAGCGTGGAACCGTCCTACAAACCTGGGGTATCCATGGGCGATCTGGCCCTGGCACTGCCGGACTTCGCCATCGAAGCGATCCGTGAAGCCTTGCCGGCGTTCGAGAAGCAGATCAAGGGCTACTCGTTGCACGATGCCGTCTTGACCGGGATCGAGACACGCACCTCCTCGCCGTTGCGGATTACCCGTAACGAATCGATGCAGAGCCTGAACGTCAAAGGCCTGTTCCCGGCCGGCGAAGGCGCGGGTTATGCCGGTGGGATTCTGTCGGCGGGCGTCGACGGCATTCGGATTGCCGAGGCGTTGGCGCGGGATATGTTAGGTATCGAGGCCTGAAAACAGCGCCGTCCAAAGGTGGGAGCGCGGCCGCTCCCACATTGGTTTTTGTGGCGTGTCAGATATTCGCGCGCAAGATGTCATCGGGCAGTGGCTCACCGCGCTCGACGCTGGCCGCCACCGCGGCTATCAAGCCCTGCAGTTCATACCCCTGCCCCGCCAGCCACGCCTGATCGTAATAGGTGGTGGCATATCGCTCGCCCCCGTCACACAAGATCGCCACGATCGACCCCGACTCCCCCGCCGCTGTCATCTGCTGCGCCGCCATCAGGGCACCGATCAGGTTGGTCCCGCTGGAGCCGCCGACCCGCCGACCCAACCGCTCGGCCAGGTAATGCATGGCCGCCAGCGACAGCGCGTCCGGCACCTTGACCATCGCATCGATGACCTTGGGCAAAAACGACGCTTCGACCCGCGGTCGGCCAATGCCTTCAATCCGCGAGCCGCACTCCAGGCGCAAGCCGGCATCGCCGCTCAGGTAGTAGTCAAAGAACACCGAGCGCTCGGCATCGGCACATAACACGCGGGTGCAATGCTGGCGATAACGCACATAGCGTCCCAGGGTCGCGGTGGTGCCGCCCGTGCCCGGGCTGGAAATCAGCCAGCTCGGCTCCGGATAACGCTCGAAGCGCATCTGCTGGAAGATCGACTCGGCGATATTGTTGTTCGCCCGCCAGTCGGTGGCGCGTTCGGCGTAGGTGAACTGGTCCATGAAGTGACCACCGCTTTCCTGCGCCAGGCGTTCGGATTCGGCGTAGATCTGCGTCGGATCTTGTACCAGATGGCTCTTACCGCCATAGAAGCCGATCTGGGCGATCTTTTCCTGGGAGGTGGTGGCCGGCATCACGGCGATAAACGGCAGGCCGAGCAAGCGCGCGAAGTAGGCTTCGGAGATCGCCGTCGAACCGCTGGAGGCTTCGATCACCGGCGCTCCCGGCTTCAGCCAGCCATTGCACAGCGCGTACAGGAACAGCGAGCGCGCCAGCCGGTGTTTGAGGCTGCCGGTGGGGTGACTGGACTCATCCTTGAAGTACAACTCGATACCCGGCAAGCCGGGCAGCGCCAAAGGGATCAGGTGGGTGTCGGCGCTGCGCTGGAAGTCGGCTTCAATGATACGAATGGCTTCGCGGGCCCAGGGACGGTGGTCGCTCATGAGAGGATCTCTAAGGATTTCAGCCTCAATCTTAGGATGTTTCCTACGCCACACACAGATACAGTAACGACTCAATCGGACACACAATTGCTAGGCTCCGCCCCAACTCCGACCGCGCTCCTTTCTTATAACAAATAAGAATATAACTTTTGTTTTAACAACTAACGGTACGGGTTAGGGTACGCATCTATTGAATCTGGATTGGAGAGCACCCCTTGGCTCTGCGTAGCACGTTCACCCGTTTCTTCCAGTTGGAAGCCGCCAGCGGTCTATTGTTGATCGCCGCAGCCGCGTTGGCGCTGATCGTCAACAACTCACCGTTGTCGCACCTCTACAGCGCGTTCCTCGACGTGCCCGTGGTGGCGCAGATTGGCGCGCTGAAGATCGCCAAGCCCGCGTTGCTGTGGATCAACGACGGCCTGATGGCCCTGTTCTTCCTGCTGATCGGCCTGGAGGTCAAGCGCGAGCTGCTCGACGGCCACCTGTCCAAGCCTTCGCAAGTCGTCCTGCCAGGCGCCGCGGCGATCGGCGGCATGGTCGTGCCGGCATTGATCTACTGGGCAATCAACAAGGATTACCCGGCGGCGCTTTCCGGCTGGGCGATCCCCATGGCCACCGATATCGCCTTCGCATTGGGCGTCCTGGCGCTGCTCGGCAAGCGCGTGCCGGTGTCGCTGAAACTGTTCCTGATGACCCTGGCCATCATCGATGACCTGGGCGCGATCATCGTGATCGCCGTGTTCTATTCCAGCGACCTGTCCGGCGCCGCCCTGGCGGGCGCGGGCGCCTGCTTGATCGCCTTGATTGCCATGAACCGCCTGGGCGTGATCAAGCTCGGGCCGTACCTGATCATCGGCCTGATCCTGTGGGTCTGCGTACTGAAAAGCGGCGTGCATGCCACCTTGGCCGGCGTAACGCTGGCGTTCTGCATCCCGATGCGTACCAAAAACGCCGAAACCTCGCCGCTGTTGACGCTCGAACATGCCCTGCATCCATGGGTGGCCTATGGCATCCTGCCGCTGTTCGCGTTCGCCAACGCCGGTGTGTCCCTGAGCGGGGTCAGCCTCGAGAGCTTCACCCACCACGTACCGCTGGGCATCGCCCTCGGCCTGCTGATCGGCAAGACCATCGGCGTGTTCGGCCTGACCTGGCTCGCCATCAAGACCGGCCTCGCCGCGCTGCCCAGCGGCGCCAGCTGGGGCCAGGTGTTCGGCGTGGCGATCCTGTGCGGGATCGGCTTCACCATGAGTCTGTTTGTCGGCTCCCTGGCGTTCGTGCCGGGCGCCAGCGAATTTGCCGGGGAAGATCGAATGGGGATTCTGACCGGGTCGATACTCGCGGCGTGTATCGGTTATGCGGTGACGGCGATGGCGAGTCGCAAGAAAGCCTGACTCGCACAAAACACCGCGCACAAAAAACCCCAGCCGGTCACCCGGCTGGGGTTTTTCTTTGCTCGCGGCTTAACGCTTAGCGAGTCACGCGGCTGGTACCATCAACGGTCATGATGCGAACGCGATCACCGATGCGGAAGATTTCATTTTCCTGCACGGCCTGCACGTAGGCGCGCATGCTGCCGTCGTCTTCGCGAACGGTGATTTCCACGCCCTGGGTGCGGGTCAGGCCTTCTTCGGTGGCCGAACCCAACAGGCCGCCGGCGACGGCGCCGATCACGGCGGTCACGATACTGCCACGGCCGCCACCGATGGCGCTGCCGCCCACGCCGCCAATGACGGCACCGGCCGCACCGCCGATTGGGGTCTTGGTGCCTTCGATTTTCACCGGACGCAGGGATTCAATGGTCCCCATGCGAACGGTCTGCACGCGACGCGCTTCGTCACGGGAGTATGAGTCGCCGGTCAGACTCGAGGCGCAGCCACCCAACAACAACGACAGGGTAGTAAAGCAGGCAACTAGTAAAACGGACTTACGCATAGCATCAACTCCAAAGGACAGGTGTTCATTAGACGCGGCCGCTTGACGCCTGTCACGGCAAGCTCCGCAGAAAATTGCTTTCATTCAGCCCTAGTACAGAGTGCCAGCACCAAAACAGACGACAAACGGTAGCTCTCATCTCGTAAACAGGACGCTCATGGATTATTTCATCATTATAGTCACGACCGTAGCCGGCTTGTATTTCCATGGCTGGTTATACCTGCGCATCCGCCGCTGGATCGATCGCGACCTGGCGCTCTCCCTGGCGGGCAACGACCTGCACAAGCGGGCCTTCATGCTGCAACAGCTGGAAAAAGCCCGTGCCCTGAAGATCAACCGCCGCGAGCTGCCGGACTGGTTGAAAAATGCGGCGCAGCAGTACACGCCCGAGGCCTCTTGAACAGAGGCTTCGGGGTGACGAGCAACAGTCAGAAAGGGTGACGCAAGACGACGATCAGGGCGCCAGGCGCTCACGGGTCCAGTCGGCCCCGTGCAAGCGGTAGTTCAGGCGGTCATGCAGGCGGCTGGCGCGGCCTTGCCAGAACTCGATGCGCTCGGGTAACAAGCGATAGCCGCCCCAGTGTTCAGGGCAGTGCGGCTGAGTGTCGCTGAACCGCTGTTCGGTGACCTTGAGCAAGTCGTGCAATTCTTCGCGGTCACGGATCACCTTGCTCTGCGGGGAAGCCCAGGCGCCCAGGCGGCTGCCCAAGGGGCGCACCTGGAAATAGGCATCCGACTCTTCCGGCGTGACCTTGACCACCCGGCCCTCGATGCGTACCTGACGCTCCAGGGTCGGCCAGAAAAAGGTCATGGCCGCGAAGGGCCGCGCCGCAAGCTGATCGCCCTTGGCGCTCTCATAGTTGGTGAAGAAGGTAAAGCCCTGCGCATCCAGGCCCTTGAGCAACAGGATGCGACAGTGCGGGCGACCGTCCTCGTCGACCGTGGCCAGGGTCATGGCATTGGCCTCCACCGGCGGCTGCTCGGTTTTCACCGCATCGCCGAACCACTGGTGGAACAAGGCAAACGGCTCGCTCGGGGCCTGGGCCTCGCTCAAACCATCCCGTGTGTAGTCACGGCGCATATCAGCCAACACCTGGGTCATGCGACTTTATCCTTCTGGTTCAGCGGATCAGTTTTTGGCCTGGTCGTTCGCAGCCGGTGCAGCAGCCTTGGCCTTGGCTTTGGCCGCTGCGGGTTTCTTGGCGGCTGCCTTGGCCGGAGCCTTTTTCGCGGCTGGCTTGGCAGCGGATTTTTTCGCGACCGTCTTTTTCGCCGAGGCTTTTGCGACCGGCGCAGGCGCGGGAACGTCCTGCACGGCAACCATTTCAGCCACAGGCGGGGTCTTGCCCGAGTTGTACTTGCTCAGCAAGGCCAACATAGTTGTACGCTGAGTAAACATAATTTCCATGCGACGGTTCAGCGCACGGCCTTGGGTGCTGTCGTTGGCGGCACGCGGCATCATGTCGCCCATGCCACGCAGCATCAGACGGTCTTGCTTGAGGCCGCTGAGGCTGAAAATCGATGCGATGGATTGCGCGCGTTCTTTGGTCAGCGCCTGGCTCGCCGGGGCCGCGCCGGTGGCATCAACGTGACCGAGGACCAGTACGGCGGTCTTCGGGTCGGCTTCAACAGCCTTGGCGACGCGAGTGAACGGGCCCAGGGTGACCGGCAGCAACATCGCCGGGCGTTTCGGGTTGTAGGAACCGTCTACCGGGGCAATCACCACCAGTACGTTGTCGCGACGTTCCAGTTGCAGGTTGCTGTCCTTGATCGCGGCGCGCAGGCGCGGCTCATAGTCGTCCAGCCAGGCCTGGGTGATTTTCGGGTCGGGCATTGGCACGTTGGTCACGTCGACCTTGGCCAATGGCTTAGGCTTGGACGTGCTTTCGAACGGCCACCACCAGTGAGTCTCGGAGTCGGTCTTGGCCACGGCGGGGGCGGCAGGAGCAGCGGCTGGCGCCGGGGTGGCGGCCTTGAGGTCGGCCTTCAGGTCAGCCTTGGCATCGGCGGCCTTTTCGTCGGCACTCTTGGAGGAGAACGGCCACCAGCTGGAGCCGGTATCCGCTTTGGCCACCGGGGCTGGCGCAGGAGCGGCGGCTACCGGTGCGGCAGGCTTGGCGTCCGGTTTGGCGTCGGTTTGGCTCACTGCGTCCTTGGTAGCAGCCTTGTCAGATCCAAATGACCACCAATGCCCGCCTTCGGCATCATTTTGTGGTGTTTGTGCGCAGCCAGTAATAGATAGGCACAGCGCCAGTGCCAAGGACTTGTTCGATAACATGAGATATCCACAAAATGAGAAAAAACCGAGGGCCTGAATGACCCGTTAAACAGACGCTTCCAGAACATTAAAGTTACAATATTTTGCTCAGCGTCTTCTTATACTTGCATTTGTAACAAAAAAACGTGAAACAGCAAGGGGTTTACAGACAACCGGCCAATATTCTGACCAACTTCTGCGCACGTGGGTCCATAAGTACGTAGGGCCCCAGCGTATTAGTCACAAAACCGAACGCTACATCATGTTCGGGGTCGGCAAACCCCAGCGAACCGCCCGCACCAGGATGTCCAAATGCACGCGGGCCAAGGCCGAAGGTCGCATTCGGCAATTGCGGTTGATCCAACATGCAGCCCAGGCCGAAACGGGTTTGGGTCAATAAGGTTTTATCGGGCCCGATACTGTGTTCACGGGTCAATTGTTCGAGCATGTCGCTTTCCAGCAAACTACCGTCCAATAAACCACTATAAAAACCCGCCAGGCTACGCGCATTACCGTGACCGTTTGCCGCTGGCTGCTGCATACGCCGCCATTCGGGTTTATTAGTGCTGGTCAGAATAGACGGCGGATTGGCAAATGCCCGCGTCGTCATGGCCGTGGGTTCACGCATCATTACTTGCAGTAAACGTTGCGCGGCGTCATCGCCCATGTTGCCTTTGCCGCGCGCTACATGGGCCACGCGATAAAATTCTTCGTCCGCCAGGCCCACATGAAAATCCAGCCCCAACGGGCGTGCAACCCGCGCCACGATAGACTCGCCCGGCCCACGCCCGTCGGCACGGCGCAGCAATTCCCCGACCAGCCAGCCATAGGTGATCGCCTCGTAGCCGTGGCCTTGGCCCGGCGTCCACCACGGCGCTTCGGCGGCCAAGGTGTCGACCATCAACGACCAGTCGTACAGCGCTTCGGTGGGCAGCATCTCGCGGATCGCCGGCAACCCGGCCTGGTGGCAGAGCAACTGGCGCAAGGTGATCGCTTCTTTACCGGCCGCGGCAAATGCCGGCCAATAGTTGGCCACTGGCGCATCCAGTTGCAGCTTGCCTTCGGCCACCAATTGCAGGGCCGCAACGGCGGTGAAGGTCTTGGTGCAGGAGAACAGGTTGACGATGGTGTCGCTGTGCCAAGCCTGTGCCCCATCCTTGTCGGCGGTGCCGGCCCACAGGTCGACCACGGTTTCCCCGCCGATCTGGATGCACAGCGCCGCACCACGTTCCTGCGGGTCATCGAACAACTTGGCGAACGCTTCACGTACCGCTTCGAACTGGAGTTCGTAATGCCCCTGAACCTGCACCTAAGCCCCCTCGGAAAACGCTGTAAAAAGTGGCCGACATTGTTCCAGCCCTTGTAGGATTTGTGAACCCGTCAACACTGAATCAATGACCATTTCCGGCATGCCCACCGGAGTGTCCGACGCCCTGCCCCGCACCTTTACCGTCATGCCCGGGCTTGCTGCCTTCATGCTCGCGAACCGCGCGGGCCGCCTTGGCCTTTTCGGCTTCCTTGCCCAGTTGGTCGACCGCCGCCAGGTTGCTTCGACGCACGCTGTCGACAAAGCCCTGGAACGGCACATCGGTAATGCCGACCAGACCGAAGTGGCCGTTTTCGCCGTCCAGCAGACGCCCGGTCACGGGCTGGTCCAGGTACTGGAACCAGTGAACGCCGACAATCGACGGCTCGGCCATGGCCTGCTTGAGGAAGTTGGCATACGCGGCGCCGCGATCTTCTTCCTTGGCCAACTGGGTCACACCGCCCCAGAACGGGCCGCGGTCCGCCGAGCCGAAGTTGAATTCGGTGATCAACACCGGCTTGTCCAACGCGCGCAACGCGGCGAAGTCATAGCCGTCCTGGGGTTTGAGCGTGTACAGGTTGAAGCTCAACACGTCGCAATACTGCGCACAAGACGCCACCGCCTCCGGCGTACTCACCGCGTAACGCCCGCCCAGCAGCAACTGGTTGGGCGCGTGCCATTTGAGTGCATCGGAGATGGTCTTGAAGTACGTATCGGCGAAGGTCTTCTGGAAGTGTTTGAAGTCGGCTTCGATTTCCGGGTGCTCAGGATTGGGCATCGGCGGTTCGAAGCCCGGGTCTTCCATCAGTTCCCAGCCCGCCAGGTGGATGCCCCAGGCTTTCGACAGGCCTTCTTCGTTACGGTATTTGTCGCGCAGTTGCTTGAGGAATGCACGCTTGGCCGGTACATCGGTGGTCATGCGCAGGGTGCCGTAGGCCAGGGCGTAACGGGATTTTGCATCGTCACCGGGACCGGCCCAGGCCAGTTCGTTATCGGCAAAAAAACCGATCAGCCAAGGATCGTCGCGATGATCGCGGGCGGCGATGGCCACGGCGCGCTCGGTGGCCATGGCGAAACGCGGGTCGAACGGGTCGGGCATGCCGCCCCACCAGTCGGTACCGGTGCTGATGCTGGCGTAATCGCCGACGATCGACAGCGGCAAGGTGTACGGCACGCGGTCCGCGCTGGCCAGTTGCGCAGCGCTCCAGTTGCCGACGGTGTTGAAACCCCAGGCCTGCAGGCGGTCGAGGGTGTGGCTGACCCAGCGCTTCTGGTCGAAACCGTCAGTGTCATACGTGCGCTGCAGGTTGGCGCGGTAGAAATCGTACCAACGCCCGGCGCCAAAGCTACGCCCTTCGCCGGCGCCGTTACCGGTGCGGTTGTCGCCGCTGCCGTAGTACTTGTCAAAGGGTTCCCCGGCCTTGGGCAGCGCCGCGAACATCCATTCACGGCCCGCCACGTAGGTCTGGTTGTTATCCGAAGCCACGGTGTTGACGCCCAGGGAATAGAACGGATGCCCCTCCGGCGTCACCAGATACCAACGACCATCGCGCTTCTCGGTGCGGAAAAAGCCGCTGGCGTCGAACGCCGGGCCTTTGTTCCAACCGCCGTACTGGTCCAGGGAGGATTTATCCCGCTCGGCCAGCCAAGCCTTGAGCTGTTGCTGCTCCTTGGTGGCGGCAGCC
Source organism: Pseudomonas sp. GW704-F2 (assembly GCF_059423025.1). NCBI lineage: Bacteria > Pseudomonadati > Pseudomonadota > Gammaproteobacteria > Pseudomonadales > Pseudomonadaceae > Pseudomonas > Pseudomonas sp. GW704-F2. Next base: position 51,063 of record NZ_JBWKXO010000010.1, read on the forward strand.
TTGAGTTGCTCGTCGCTGCTGACCTTTTCCGGCCAGCGCGCACGGGTGGACTGGCCATAGGCATCCACCAGTTCGCTGTAGGCCGCCTTCAGCACCGGCTCGCTGTCCTGCACGCCAAAGCGTTCCAGCAGAATACTTTGGGCGACATTCGGCTTGATCATCGACAGGGTCACCGACACCACCTGGCTGCGGTCGATTTCCCCGGCGCTGCTGGCCAGCAACACGCGCTGGCCATCGACGCTGATCGGCATCGGCGGGCCGGCTTTCATGCCCTGGCTCAACGGCGAGTTGGCTTGCAGCGGGATCAGCAGGGTCTGGGCCGGACCGGCCGGCAGGTCGATGCGGCTGACCAGGGTCTTGCCGTCGTTGCTCTGCACCTTGACGTACAGGGTCAGCGCCCAGTCCATGGCGCTCTGGATACGCAGGCTCATGGCACCGGATTGCGACCAGTCCCAGGCGCCAGTCTGCGGGCTGAGCACCAGGCTCGGTTCGGCGGCCGGGTTGAAGGTGATGCGGCGCAGCACCTCGCCTTCAGGGGTTTGTTCGGCGTTGTATTGCGGCAGGCTGGCGTCCTGGGTCGCCACTTTGACCACATCGGCAGGTCGGACGAAGTTGAACAACGTTTGTTGCCCGGCGGGCGCGGCCAGCAGCGGCGCAGCGAACAGCAGGGCAAAAAGGGCGGGCAGCGTGCGAATCATACGAGCAAGGTTCTCCCAAACGGCCGATAAATGGCCTGATGACATAATGCGATGGCAGTGAGATAGACCACGAAGTGGGCGATTTTGCCCACTGTGGCTTAAGAAATTTCGCGCCGGAACGGCGGCAAGGCATTCAGGATGGCCTTGCCATAGCGCTGCGTGACCAGACGGCGGTCCAGCAAGGTGATGGTGCCCCGGTCTTCTTCGGTCCGCAGCAAGCGTCCGCAGGCCTGTACCAGCTTCAGGGACGCATCCGGCACCGAGATTTCCATGAACGGGTTGCCGCCACGGGCCTCGATCCACTCGGCCAACGCGGCCTCGACCGGGTCATCCGGCACCGAGAACGGGATCTTGGCGATCACCACGTGTTCGCAGTAGGCACCGGGCAAGTCCACGCCTTCGGCAAAGCTCGCCAGGCCGAACAGCACACTGGAATCGCCGCCATCGACCCGCGCCTTGTGCTTGTTCAGGGTTTCCTGCTTGGACAGGTTGCCCTGGATAAACACCTGCTTGCGCCAGTCGCGGTCGAGGCCGTCGAACACGTCCTGCATCTGTTTGCGCGACGAGAACAGCACCAGGGTGCCGCGTGAACCTTCGACCAGCTCCGGCAAGTCACGGATGATCGCGGCGGTGTGGGCCGGCGCATCCCGAGGGTCGGCCTTGAGGTCAGGCACGCGCAGCACACCGGCGTTAGCGTGATGGAACGGGCTCGGCACCACGGCGGTGACGGCTTTTTTCGGCAGGCCGGCGCGCATGCGGAAGCGGTCGAAGGTGCCCAGGGCGGTCAGCGTGGCCGAGGTGACCAGGCAGCCATACGCCACGTTCCACAGGTTGCGCCGCAGCATTTCCGCCGCAAGGATCGGGCTGGCGTTGACCTCGATATCGAACAGCGCACCGCTTTCCGACAGGGTCAGCCAACGGGCCATGGGCGGGTTGTCTTCCGGGTCTTCGACGGTGAAGGCCGTCCACAACTCCCAGTTGCCCTGGGCGCGGGACAACAGGCTGCCGAACAGTGGGTACCATTCCTCGGCCTGGTTGCTGGCGATGCCGATGTTGACCTCGCCGTCCATGCCTTCCTTGAGCAGGTCGGTCAGGCGGGTGAACAGGTCGGTCAGGCGCGAAAAACCCTTCTTCAGTTCGACGCCCATTTCACGCATGTGCTCGGGGATCAGCCCGCCGACAAAGCGATGGCGCGGGCGCTCGCGGCCTTCGACGTCTTCGCCGGGCTTGAAGTCGGCAACCTGCTCGCAGGCGCTGAACATGAACTGCTGCTGGGTCTTGATCTCCCGCGCCAGTTCCGGCACCTGTTCGATCAGCTTGCCCAGGTCGCCGGGCAGCGGGTGCTGGGCCAGCAGTTTGGTGAGGTTCTTGGCGGTGGCCTCCAGCCAGTCGGCGGTGGAGCGCAGGCGCGTGTAATGGGCGAAGTGGCCGATGGCCTTGTCGGGCAGGTGGTGGCCTTCGTCGAATACGTAGAGCGTGTCGCGCGGGTCCGGCAGCACGGCGCCGCCGCCCAGGGCCAGGTCGGCGAGGACCATGTCGTGGTTGGTGACGATCACGTCGACCTTGCCCATGCCTTCGCGCGCTTTATAGAAGGCGCACTGGCCGAAGTTGGGGCAATGACGGTTGGTGCATTGGCTGTGGTCGGTGGTCAGGCGCGCCCAATCGGCGTCTTCCAGGGCGGTGGGCCAGCTGTCGCGGTCGCCGTCCCATTTATTCCCGGCCAGTTTTTCGATCATGCTGGTAAACAGCTTCTGGCTGACTTCATCGACTTCGATCTTGAAGCCTTCTTCTTCGAACAAGGAGGCCGTGGCGGTTTGCGCGTGGCCTTCCTGCAGCAGCACGTCGAGCTTGGACAGGCACATATAGCGGCCACGGCCCTTGGCCAGGGCGAAGGTGAAGTTCAGGCCGCTGTTGCGCATCAGGTCGGGCAGGTCTTTGTAGACGATCTGCTCCTGCAGGGCGACGGTGGCGGTGGCGATCACCAGGCGCTTGCCGGCGGCCTTGGCGGTGGGAATCGCCGCCAGGCTGTAGGCCACGGTCTTGCCGGTACCGGTGCCGGCCTCGACGGCCACGACCGCGGGGTCACCGCTGCGCCGGCCTTCGTCGTCGGTGTCGATATCCCCGAGGACCTTGGCCACTTCGGCGATCATCAGGCGTTGGCCGTAGCGCGGTTTCAAGCTCTTGGCTTCGAGAAAACGCGAATAGGCGCCCTGGATCGTGGTTTTGAGTTCAGTGCTGATCATGGATAGTCGGGCGCAAAAAACGCTGGATAAATTTTCAGTGGTTCGGATCGACCGCTATCATACCCCGCTAATTAATCCCGCGCAGAACGGAGTACCGCAATGACCGTGTTCAGCCTCGTTTACACCCTGCATGTATTGGCCGCCCTGATCTGGGTCGGCGGCATGTTTTTCGCCTGGATGATCCTGCGCCCGGCCGCTGTGGCGGCCCTCGAGGGCCCTGCCCGGCTCAAGCTGTGGGCGAATGTGTTTCAACGTTTTTTCGTGTGGGTTTGGGTGGCGGTGCTGGTTTTGCCGATCAGCGGTGTCGGCCTGTTGCAACTGCGCTTCAGCGGGTTTGAAACCGCACCGCGTTACGTGCAGGTGATGATGGGCTTGTATGTGGTGATGACGGCGCTGTTCATCCGCATCCAGGCGTTGAAGTTCCCCGAATTGCGCACAGCGGTGGCGGCTGAGGATTGGCCGGCGGGTGCGGCTGCACTGGGGCAGATCCGCAAGTTGGTGGGCATTAACCTGATCGTTGGGTTGCTGCTGGTCGCGATTGCGTCGGCGCGGCCGATGTTCTGAGACGGGCCTTAAACGGCCATCGGGAGCACACCCCCTCCCACATTTGAAATGCATTCCAAATGTGGGAGGGGGCTTGCTCCCGATGACGTCAGATCGAACGACTCAAAGTCGCTGAATGGTCACAGTTCCCGCAGGCCCGGCCGGTCCCGGCTGCCCTTCCACCCCTGGCCGGCCTTTCTCGCCACCATCGGCGCGGTACACCAGGCAACCCTTGGATTGCCCACCACGCCCAGGCTTGCCCGCCGTCCCCGCCAAACCGCCCGCGCCGCCATCGACCCAGACCTTGATCTTGTCGCTTGGGAAGTCCTGCGGCAGTTCGACCCGCACCTGCGCACCCGCCGCGCCAGGCAACCCGTCGCCACCGTTATCACCGTTGGCGCCGCGCCCAGCGGAGCCCCAAGTGCAACCAGGGTCTTCGCCGTTGGCGCCGTCCAGCCCGGCATAACCTTGGGCGCCAGCGCCACCACGGGCATCCACCGACAGTTCCTGCGCCGTCAGGGCATTGATGCGCAAGGTCAGGTCACGTCCGGCCCTGGCTGGTTTTTCGTGGGTACCGGGAGCGCCACGCGAGGTGATCTGGCTGCCATGTTCCAGTTGCGCATGCCGCGCCTGCAATTGCAGCCCGGTGCTCCCCGGAGCGATGGCGATGCGTGCTTCGCGGCCCAGGTGCAACTCATCCACCGAGATCTGGCTGATCGTGGCCGGGATGAGCAACGTGCCGTAGTCCGCGACGTCCAGGCGTTCCAGCTGCAATACGCCGGTACTGCTGGGCAAGCGCATCAACGAGTTGGTTTCAACACTCACGCTCTGGGCCAGGGCAACGGGGCTGACCAACAGGGCCAACAGAAAAACCTTACGCATCATGGGGCTCCTGAGTGATGGGGAATTTGTTATTTCAAATTTTTCTTTGGGCGCACAGTAACGACTTCTACAGGCGATTTGCCAGTGAAGGATCAAAAAACTTGAGAAGGCGGCAGTTTCAGCGAGGATCGCCAACGATGCCCCTGTGGAATCCCACAGGGGCAAGGCCTGTCAGCGGTTGATCTGGATTTCTACGCGGCGGTTCAGGGCACGGCCTTCAGCGGTTTTGTTGTCAGCCACCGGATGACTTTCGCCCGCACCGGTCACCGACACGAAGTTACTGCGAGGCACACCGGCGCCGATCAGGTAGTCCGTCACCGAATGTGCGCGTTTTTCCGAGAGTGTCTGGTTGTAGGCGTCCTTGCCGACGCTGTCGGTATGCCCGCTGACCCGCAACTGGGCGCTCGGGGCTTCGCGTTTCAGGCGGGTGGCGATGGTGTCGAGCGCGGTTTTATCCGCCGCCGTCAGCTTCGCCGAGTCGAACTGGAAGTGGACATCGCGAATCACGATGGTTTCTTCCTTGACCACAACCACCTCTTCAACCACCGCCGCGGGTGGCGCAGGAGGGCAACCATTGGCATCGACCTGTACGCCTTTCGGCGTGCCGGGGCACTTGTCGCGGCTGTCCGGCACGCCGTCGCCGTCTTCGTCACCATCGCCGTGTACCCAGCAATAGGCGCCGGCCATGCCGCCGATCAACAACGCGCCGTAGCCGGCATAGGCTGAGCTTTCCGTCGCACCGATCGCCGCACCGGTCACGCCGCCCACGGCGGCGCAGGTGGGCCAATCGGTTTTTTGCAAACCTGCACAACCTGTCAATACTCCGGTGAGCAGAACCAAGGGTAGAGCTGTCCGCATGATGCTCATTTGATTTCTCCTGAGGGGATCGGCAGGGGCCGATGGGTGGAGTAAAGACCGCTCCTTTCAACTGCGCCAGTACGTCACACCCCCGGATTCATTGAGGATGGGCGTACTTGAAGGACTTTTCGCAACCACCCGCTCTAGGCCCGCACGCTCAGCCGCGCTAGTCTCTAGGGTCCTGATGTGAGGATCTCTGATGACCGCTGGTATTTCTTCCCGTACACCCCAGCAAGCCCTGGCTGCCTTGCTCGATTTGCACCAGCCCAAACGCCTGTTGCTGTTGGGTGCCAGCCAGTTCCCGGCGCTGGAGGCCTTTCAAAAGGCGCACCCTGAGACTCAGGTGTCCGTCGCGACGCCTGGCGCGCTGCCGGCGGACCTCGCGGCGCAGCGTTTTGACCTGGCGCTGGTGGTCGATTGCCTGGAGCACCTGTCAAAACCACAAGGCCTGACCCTGCTGGGCGGCATCCGCAACCTCAATGCCAGCCGCATTGCGGTGCTGGTCGACCTGGGTGCCTGCGACTGGAAAGACACTGACTTCTTCTCCCTGGCCCTGCAGGCCGGCGAGCGCTTCCAGCGCGATGAGCAGGTACTGACGCTGTTTACCTATGATCTGCTTGACTATAAACAGGTGCCGGACTGGCTCAACGCCCGCTTCTGGGCCAACCCGGAAAACTTCGGAAAGTATTGGTGGTAACCCGATGAGTACATCCATTTGCCCCTGTGGCAGCGGCAACCTGCTGGACGCGTGCTGCGGCCATTATCACGCCGGCCACCCGGCGCCGTGCGCCACCGCGCTGATGCGCTCGCGCTACAGCGCCTACGTACTGGGCCTGGTGGACTACCTGGTGGCTACCACGTTGCCTGCGCAGCAGGCCGGCCTGGACCGTGATGCCATCGCCACCTGGAGCGCCCAGAGCACCTGGCTCGGCCTGGAAGTGGAAAGCTCCGAGGTGTTCGGCGGCCAGCCGGAACATGCGTTCGTGACGTTTACCGCGCGCTGGCATGACAGCACCGGCGAACACAGCCACCGCGAACAGTCCTCTTTCGTACAGAATGAGGGACACTGGTACTTCATCGACCCCACCGTGGAAGTGAAGGCCGGACGCAATGATGCATGCGTCTGCGGGAGTGGGCAGAAGTTCAAGAAGTGTTGCTCCAGCTACCTCTAACCACCTCACAGGGATCGCGCCATGCTCCGCACTTACAGCTTGTTGCTGGCGTTGACCCTTGGCTTGAGCGGCTGCGCCTCATGGTTCGAGGACGACGCCCCACCGCCCCACGTCGCCCTGGTGAAGGTCGAAGTGGTGCGGGCCAAGTTGCTCGAACAGAAGTTCAAGCTGTATTTCCGCGTGGATAACCGCGACGACGCCGACCTCACGGTGCGCGGCCTGATCTACAAGGTCACCCTGGGTCGCTTGCTGCTGACCGAAGGCGAATCCAACGAATGGCTCACCGTGCCGCCGCGTGGCCACGCCTTTTTCAAGATCTCGGTACGCACCAACCTCTGGCCGCAGATCCGTGACGTCGTGCAGATGCTGAAAAACCCCGACCGGCCCGTGCCTTATCGGCTGGAAGGCGAGCTGAAAACCGGATTATTCATCGGTAATGACGTGCGCGTGGACCACAATGGCGAGATAATCCCCGGCGATTTTATTCCGGAGCGACATCGATGACTCAGCAACCCCATGTCCATGGTCCTGACTGCAACCACGATCACGATCACCATGATCACGACCACGGCCATGTCCACGGCCCGAACTGCGGCCACGCTCACCAGGAGCCGGTGCGCAACGCCCTGAAAGACGTTGGCCGCAACGATCCATGCCCGTGCGGCAGCGAGAAGAAATTCAAGAAGTGCCACGGCGCTTGAAACCTGGCTACTGAAAATAAGCTTTAGCTCCTGCTTGCGTCGTTTCACCGCGCTCACTAACGTAGCGCCTTTACTGACGCTACCCCCCGCAGGAGCTTTGCCATGGCCTCGCCAGCCCTTTCACATTTTCTTCCCCGGTTCGGCGTTGCCGCGGCAGTGGCCAGTGCATTAAGCCTGGCCGGTTGCCAGCTCCAGAACACCCAGGACACCCTGCCCCCCGTTACCGGCGTCCAGCCGATCAAGGGCCTCGCGCAGAATGTTTCGATACGCCGCAATGCCCAGGGCATACCGCTGATTGAAAGCAATACCTTCCACGACGCGCTGTTCAGCCTCGGCTATGTGCATGCCAGCGACCGCATCACGCAGATGGTCACGTTGCGCCTGCTGGCCCAGGGCCGTCTGGCGGAAATGTCCGGCCCCGAGGTGCTGGATGTCGACCGTTTCATGCGCGCGGTCAACCTGAAAAAAAGCGCCGGCGAGCTCTACAACGCCTCGTCGCCGCGCCTCAAGCGCTTCTTTGAAGTGTATGCCCGTGGCGTCAACGCCTACCTGTTCCGCTACCGCGACAAGCTGCCGCCGGACCTGGCCCAGACCGGTTACAAACCCGAGTACTGGAAGCCGGAAGATTCGGCGCTGTTGTTCTGCCTGCTGAATTTCAGCGAGTCGGCCAACCTGCAGGAAGAATTGTCATCGCTGGTGCTCGCGCAAAAGGTCGGTGTCGACAAACTCGCCTGGCTCACCCCAAGCGCGCCGGACGAGCCGATCCCCCTGGCCGAAGCCGACAAGCTCAAGGGCGTGAACCTGAGCCAGATCACCGGCCTGGCCGGGCTGGACACGGTCAGCCAGCAACTGAGCAGCCTCAACTCACTGGCGGTGACCACTTCGAGCAACTGGGCCATCGGCCCGCAACGCAGCCGCAGCGGCAAGAGCCTGCTGGCCAACGACCTCGCCGCCCAGCCGCAAGCCCCGTCGCCATGGAACTACGTGCAGATCCGCGCACCGAAATACCAGGCCGTCGGCGCCTCGATCGCCGGCCTGCCGACCTTGTTGTCCGGCTTCAACGGCAAAGTGGCGTGGAGCATGAGCACGGTCAAGGGCGACACCCAGGACCTGTTCCTGGAAAAGGTCAAACGCCAGGGCAGCGCGCTGTACTACGAGAACAACGGTAAATGGCTACCGGCCGCTGTGCGCAACGAGACCTTTTTCATCAAAGGCCAACGCTCGATTCGTGAGGTGGTGTACGAAACCCGCCACGGCGCCCTGCTCAACAGCAGCCAGGCGCTGACCAGCGGGCTGGGCCTGGCCCTGCAAACGGCGAACTTCAAGGACGACAAGAGCCTTGATGCGTTCTTCGACCTGTCCCGCGCGCAAAACGCCGCCAAGGCCTCGGATGCGACCCGGGAAATCCGCGCCATCGCCTTGAACATGGTGTTCGCCGACGCCAGCAACATCGGCTGGCAGGTTACCGGGCGCTTCCCCAACCGCCGCGAAGGCGAAGGCCTGCTGCCCTCGCCGGGCTGGGATGCGCGCTTCGACTGGGACGGTTACGCCGACGCGATGCTGCACCCTTATGACCAGGACCCGGCCCAAGGCTGGATCGGCACCGCCAACCAGCGTACCGCGCCGCGCGGTTATGGCATGCAACTGTCCAACTCCTGGGACGCTCCGGAGCGCAGCGAGCGCCTGGCGCAATTGGCCAATGCCGGCAAGCATGACAGCCGCAGCATGATCGCCATGCAATACGACCAGACCACCACGTTCGCCGCCAAGCTCAAGAACATGTTCCAGGCGCCAGGCATGGCACAGCCGCTGAAACAGGCGATCGCTGCGCTCCCCGCGGCCGAACAGGCCAAGGCCCGTGAAGCGCTGAATCGTCTGATGGCGTTTGACGGTCGCCTGGCGCCAACGTCCGCCGACGCAGCGATGTATGAGCTGTTCCTGCAGGAAAGCAGCAAACAGATCTTCCTCGACGAACTCGGCCCGCAAAACAGCGCCAGCTGGAAAGCCTTTGTCAGCAACGCGAGCCTGTCCTACGCCGCCCAGGCCGACCACCTGCTGGGCCGTGAAGACAGCCCGTTCTGGGACGATGTCCGCACTGCGCAGAAAGAAGACAAGCCGACGATCCTCGCCCGCAGCCTGGCCGCCGCGATCACTGTCGGCGACAGCCAACTGGGTACCGATCACAAGGCCTGGCAGTGGGGCAAACTGCACAGCACCACCTGGAAGAACCGCAATGGCCAGGTGATCCGCGGCCCGCTGGCCAGCGGCGGCGACCACAACACCCTGAACCCGGCGCCGTACAACTGGGGGGAGAGTTTCGACACCACCCAAGTGCCGGCACTGCGCATGATTGTCGACTTCGGCCAGGCAGAACCGATGACGGGCCAGGGCGGTATCGGCCAGTCCGGCAACCCGGTCAGCCCGAACTATGCCAATGGCATCGATCCGTCGCTCAAGGCGCAATACCTGAGCTTCCCAATGCAGCCGCAGAACTTTGACAAGGTGTATGGGAAAGCCAGGCTGACCCTCACGCCCGGCAAATAACCGTACCAACAGGTGGGAGCAGGCTTGCCTGCTCCCACATTTTTTAATCTGCGCTCGATCCAAAATAGTGCAGCCTATTTTTCATGCCCATTTTCGGGCACCTCCTATACTCATAGCTCCCTCTTCCCACCTTTTAAAACGATCATTCGGAGCTGCATTCGGAACTATGGTGCAGAAATTGCTACTTGTGATCCGTCTGACACCGTTCAGTAACAGTCCTAAACGCGCCACAAGCGCTTATCTTGGTTTCCAGGGATTACATAATGAAAAAAGCATTGCTGACCCTTTCTGCACTGGCTCTGTGCATGGCCGCTGGTTCCGCCTTGGCCAAGGAATACAAGGAATTGCGTTTTGGTGTCGATCCTTCCTACGCGCCGTTCGAGTCCAAAGCCGCTGACGGCAGCCTGGTGGGCTTCGACATCGACCTGGGCAATGCGATCTGCGCCGAACTGAAGGTCAAGTGCAAGTGGGTCGAAAGCGACTTCGACGGCATGATTCCAGGCCTCAAAGCCAACAAATTCGACGGTGTGATTTCGTCCATGACCGTCACCGAAGCCCGCATGAAGGCCATCGACTTCTCCAACGAACTGTTCTCCGGCCCGACTTCGCTGGTATTCAAGAAGGGTGCCGGCTACTCCACGCCTGAGTCGCTCAAGGGCAAAACCGTGGGCTACGAGCAAGGCACCATCCAGGAAGCCTACGCCAAGGCCGTGCTGGACAAGGCCGGCGTGACGACCAAGGCTTATGCCAACCAGGACCAGGTCTACGCTGACCTGACCTCCGGCCGTCTCGACGCGTCCGTGCAGGACATGCTGCAAGCCGAACTGGGCTTCCTGAAGTCGCCGGCCGGTGCCGGTTACGAAGTCAGCGCGGCCATCGACGACCCATTGCTGCCGTCGAAAACCGCGGTCGGTATCAAAAAAGGTAACACTGAGCTGAAGGCCCTTTTGGATAAAGGTATCAAAGCGTTACACGATGATGGCACCTACGCCAGCATCCAGAAGAAACACTTTGGCGATCTGAACCTGTACAGCGGCAAATAATGCCTGGGGCGCCCCTTCCCGCGAGGGGCGCTTTTTTATCGCCATAGGTCCTGATTTATGTTCGAAGAACTGTTGCAAACCCTCGGACTGAGCGCGTTCAGTTTGAAGGGTTTCGGCCCGCTGTTGCTGCAAGGCACCTGGATGACCCTCAAGTTGTCGGTGCTGTCCCTGGCCGTCAGCGTGTTGCTGGGCCTGCTCGGCGCCAGCGCCAAACTGTCCAGCCTGCCCTTCCTGCGCATTCCCGCCCAGCTCTACACCACGCTGATTCGTGGCGTGCCCGACCTGGTGCTGATGCTGCTGATTTTCTACAGCCTGCAAACCTGGCTGACCGGTCTTACCGACTTCATGGAATGGGAATACATCGAAATCGACCCATTCAGCGCCGGGGTGATCACCCTGGGCTTTATTTACGGTGCGTACTTCACCGAAACCTTTCGCGGCGCGATCCTCGCGGTGCCCCGCGGTCAACTGGAAGCCGCCACGGCTTACGGCCTCAAGCGCGGGCAGCGGTTTCGCTACGTGACCTTCCCGCAAATGATGCGCTTTGCCCTGCCGGGCATCGGCAACAACTGGATGGTGATGCTCAAGGCCACCGCACTGGTGTCGATCATCGGCCTCGCGGATCTGGTCAAGGCCGCGCAGGATGCCGGCAAGAGCACCTATCAACTGTTTTACTTCCTGGTGGTCGCCGCACTGATCTACCTGCTGATCACCAGTGCGTCCAACTTTGTCCTGCGCCGTCTTGAACGTCGCTATTCGGCAGGCTCGCGGGAGGCCGTGCGATGATCGAACTCTTGCAGGAATACTGGCGCCCATTCCTTTACAGCGACGGCCAGCACATCACCGGCCTGGCCATGACCATGTGGTTGCTCAGCGCCTCGCTGGTGATCGGCTTCCTGGTGTCGATTCCGCTGTCCATCGCCCGGGTGTCGCGCAATCCCTTGGTGCGCTGGCCGGTGCAGTTCTACACCTACCTGTTTCGCGGCACGCCGCTCTATATCCAACTGCTGATCTGTTACACCGGCATCTACAGCATCGCCGCCGTGCGCGCCCAACCGGTGCTGGATGCGTTCTTTCGCGATGCGATGAACTGCACAGTCCTGGCGTTTGCCCTCAACACCTGCGCCTACACCACCGAGATTTTCGCCGGGGCGATCCGCAGCATGGCCCACGGCGAAGTCGAAGCGGCCAAAGCCTATGGCCTCAGCGGCTGGAAGCTGTACGCCTATGTCATCATGCCGTCGGCCCTGCGCCGTTCATTGCCGTACTACAGCAACGAAGTGATTTTGATGCTGCACTCGACGACAGTGGCGTTTACCGCGACCATCCCGGACATTCTCAAAGTGGCCCGGGACGCCAACTCGGCCACGTTCCTCACCTTTCAATCGTTCGGCATCGCTGCGCTGATCTACCTGACCGTGACCTTTGCCCTGGTCGGTCTGTTTCGTCTGGCGGAGCGCCGCTGGCTGGCCTTCCTCGGGCCGAGCCACTAAGGAGCCTTCATGCGTCATCAGGTTCATGAACTGATCGCGCCCGTGCCTGGCACGGCACGGCAGATTCACAGTTTCCACTTCGGCCCGGAGCTGGCCGAACGCAAGGTCTACATCCAGTCGTCACTGCATGCCGATGAATTGCCGGGCATGCTGGTGGCCTGGCACCTCAAGGCGCGCCTGGCGCAACTGGCCGCCGCCGGGCGCTTGCGCAGCGAGATCGTGCTGGTGCCGATCGCCAACCCGGCGGGCCTCGAACAAGTGTTGATGGACATCCCGCTGGGCCGCTATGAGCTGGAAAGCGGGCAGAACTTCAATCGCCTGTTTGTCGACCTCAGTGAAGAGGTGGGCGATCGGGTCGAGGATGTGCTCGGGGATGATCCCCAGCGCAACGTCGAATTGATCCGCACGGCACTCTCCACCGCGTTGGCCGCACAAACCGCCGCGACGCAGTTGCAGTCCCAGCGCCTGGTGCTGCAACGCCTGGCTTGCGATGCCGACATGGTGCTCGACCTGCATTGCGATTTCGAAGCCGTGGCGCACCTGTACACCACGCCCGAGGCCTGGCCGCAGGTGGAGCCGTTGGCGCGCTATATCGGCTCGGAGGCCAACTTGCTGGCCACCGATTCCGGCGGGCAATCTTTCGATGAGTGCTTCAGCCTGGTGTGGTGGCAATTGCAGCAACGCTTCGGCGAGCGCTTCCCGATCCCCATGGGCAGCTTTTCGGTGACCGTCGAGCTGCGCGGCCAGGGTGACGTCAACCACGGCCTGGCCGGCCTCGACTGCCAGGCGATCATCGACTACCTGATTCACTTCGGCGCGATTGCCGGCGACGTGGCACCGCTGCCCGCCCTGCCCTACCCGGCCACCCCGCTGGCGGGAGTCGAACCGGTGGCGACGCCGGTCGGCGGCCTGCTGGTGTTCAGTGCCTTGCCCGGCGAGTACCTCGAAGCCGGGCAACTGATCGCCGAAATCATCGACCCCATTACTGACCGCGTAACGCCTGTGCATTGTCAAAACGCCGGCCTGCTTTACGCCCGTTCGCTACGGCGCATGGCCACTGCGGGGATGGTCATCGGCCATGTCGCAGGTTCAGAGGCCTACCGCAGCGGCTACCTACTTTCGCCTTGAGGATGCACGCCCCATGTACAAACTGACCGTTGAAGGCCTGCATAAAAGCTATGGCGACAATGAAGTGCTCAAAGGCGTCTCGCTCAAGGCCAAGACCGGTGACGTGATCAGCCTGATCGGCGCCAGCGGCTCGGGCAAGAGCACCTTCCTGCGCTGCATCAACTTTCTGGAAACCCCCAACGACGGCGCGATGACCCTCGATGACAAGCCGATCCGCATGGTCAGCGACCGCCACGGCATGCGCGTGGCCGACGATGCCGAGCTGCAGCGCCTGCGCACACGCCTGGCGATGGTGTTCCAGCACTTCAACCTGTGGAGCCACATGAGCGTGCTGGAAAACATCACCATGGCCCCGCGCCGGGTGCTGGGCTGCAGTAAGAAAGACGCCGAAGAGCGTGCCCGTCGCTACCTGGACAAAGTCGGACTGCCGGCCCGCGTGGCCGATCAATACCCGGCATTTCTCTCCGGCGGCCAGCAGCAACGCGTGGCCATCGCCCGCGCCCTGGCGATGGAACCGGAAGTGATGCTGTTCGACGAACCCACCTCGGCCCTCGACCCGGAGCTGGTGGGCGAAGTGCTGAAGGTGATCCAGGGCCTGGCCGAGGAAGGCCGCACCATGATCATGGTGACCCACGAAATGAGCTTTGCGCGCAAGGTGTCGAGCCAGGTGCTGTTCCTGCACAAGGGCCTGGTGGAAGAGCAAGGCACGCCGGAGGATGTGCTGGGCAACCCGAAGAGTGAGCGCCTGCAACAGTTCCTGAGTGGCAATCTGAAGTAAGCCTTCGCCGATCTTCCCACGCGCCCCCGGCGCCGCCCAAGCGCTCTGAGAGCCCGCCCAGCCGGCCCATGCGCTTGAGCGCGGCAATCCACGATAAGCGCGCAGGCGGCCCGCTGCCCGCGTTTTGGGGCTTTGCTGGGGATACTGAGTGCAACACGGCGGATATTTGTGATCGGCCGCCAGGAGAAATGGCCAGCCCGCGGAAGGACTGACCACATTCCAATCTGCAGGCATCAGGCCATCGGCGCGGGTGGCGGCTCGTCCGGAAGGGTCGGTTCGCCAGGTTCGGTAGGCTCAGGGGAATCCGGGTCAGGTTGACCGGGGAGACCACCCGCATAAGCAGGGTCGGCCATCAGGGACCACGCCATCACGCCAATCTGGTTGGGTTCAAGCCGGGCGAGTTCGGCGCTGATTCGCGGGTCGAGTTTCATAAGGTACTCCTCAAGCGTGGCTCGGCGCGCATTGCACGCACCGAAGCAGTACACCCAATAGAGTCACTTTCCGCAGACTAATTCCCTTTACGCGTAGGAGCTTTCGATCAAGCGCGTGGCAAGGTGACGCCGCGCTGGCCCTGGTACTTGCCAGCACGGTCCTTGTAGGACACTTCACAGGCCTCATCGGACTGCAGGAACAGCATCTGCGCCACGCCTTCGTTGGCGTAGATCTTCGCTGGCAGGGTGGTGGTGTTGGAGAATTCCAGGGTGACGTGACCTTCCCACTCAGGCTCAAGTGGCGTCACGTTGACGATGATGCCGCAGCGCGCGTAAGTGCTTTTACCCAGGCAGATGGTCAGCACGTCGCGGGGAATACGGAAGAACTCTACGGTGCGCGCCAGGGCGAAGGAGTTGGGCGGGATGATGCACACGTCGCTCTTGACGTCGACGAAGCTCTTTTCGTCGAAGTTCTTCGGATCGACGATCGCCGAGTTGATATTGGTGAACACCTTGAACTCATCGGCACAACGCACGTCGTAGCCGTAGCTGGAAACACCATACGAAATCACGCGATCGGCGTCGTCACCACGGATCTGGCGCTCAACGAACGGTTCGATCATGCCGTGCTCTTGCGCCATGCGGCGAATCCACTTGTCCGATTTGATGCTCATGGCGGGTGTCCTGATAGCGAGGTGGAAAAATTCTGTTGGGCATCTTACCGGGGCAGGCGTTGGGGTTCAAAGGGCGTGGGGCTTTTGTTGACGAATGTGTTGATCAATGCCCGCCTTGTACAAGCCGCGCCCATTGGGGCCGGGACCCGAATCGGCGTGCGCGACGGACGTAAATACCACCGCCAGTCACGAAATTAGAGAAACCTTCGGAAATACCATTGGCACGTTCCGGAAAAAGGGTTAAGGTGGCGCCACTGTGCTGCTTGTGTCACTGAGAATCTCTACACGATATGTTGAATTTCGATCCAACCATCTCCAAGAATTTTTCCTGCTCTTTGCACTCAGTCTCGGCCAGGGCTTTTCCTGAGTCGCAGTTAACTTTGTCCAAGGAGATACACCATGTCTAATCGCCAAACTGGTACCGTTAAGTGGTTCAACGATGAAAAAGGCTTCGGCTTCATCACTCCACAATCCGGTGACGACCTGTTCGTTCACTTCAAAGCTATCCAATCCGACGGCTTCAAAAGCCTGAAAGAAGGCCAACAGGTTTCTTTCATCGCTACCCGCGGTCAGAAAGGCATGCAAGCTGAAGAAGTTCAAGTTATCTAACTTGTACTGACTCAGTCGAAAGAACCCCGCCCTTAAAAGCGGGGTTTTTTTATGCCTTGGATTTGGGCATGCATGAGCGCAAAAAATGTGGGAGGGGGCTTGCTCCCGATGGCGGTGGGTCAGTCAATACATCCAGTGACTGATCCACTGCCATCGGGAGCAAGCTCCCTCCCACATTCAGACTGCGTCGTTACTGAAACAACGACTCGCTCGACAAGCCGTTCTTCTCCAGGATCTCACGCAAGCGCTTGAGCCCTTCTACCTGGATCTGCCGCACCCGCTCACGGGTCAAGCCGATCTCCAGGCCTACATCCTCCAGGGTGCTGCTCTCATGACCGCGCAGGCCGAAGCGGCGAATCACCACCTCGCGCTGCTTGTCCGTAAGCTCCGACAACCACTGGTCAATGCTTTGGGAAAGATCATCGTCCTGCAACAGCTCGCAAGGGTCTGTCGGACGATCATCCGTCAGGGTGTCCAGCAGGGTTTTGTCCGAATCCGGGCCCAGCGAGACGTCGACCGAAGACACGCGCTCGTTAAGACCGAGCATGCGCTTGACCTCGCCCACCGGTTTTTCCAGCAGGTTGGCGATTTCTTCGGGAGAGGGTTCATGATCGAGTTTTTGTGTCAGCTCACGCGCCGCCCGCAGGTAGACGTTGAGCTCCTTGACCACATGGATCGGCAACCGGATCGTGCGGGTTTGATTCATGATCGCCCGTTCGATGGTCTGACGAATCCACCAGGTGGCATAGGTCGAGAAGCGGAAACCGCGTTCGGGGTCGAACTTCTCCACCGCCCGGATCAAGCCCAGGTTGCCCTCCTCGATCAGGTCCAACAGTGACAGCCCGCGATTGACGTAGCGTCGGGCGATTTTCACCACCAGGCGCAGGTTGCTTTCAATCATGCGCTTGCGCCCAGCCGGATCGCCCTTTTGCGACAAGCGCGCAAAATGGACTTCTTCTTCGGGAGTCAGCAGAGGGGAAAAGCCGATTTCATTGAGGTACAGCTGGGTCGCATCGAGCGCCCGCGTGTAGTCAATGTACTTATGTTGCTTTAACGCAGTGGAGTTCTTGGATTTGGTGCGAACTGAAGGTACAGCCATTCCCTCATTCGACATCGATTCCATAGCGATGCCGGTCTCCGTAAGGAGAACCTCATCGTCGATGTCAAACTCCGGCGCTTCTTTACTGAGAGCCATTGTTATAGTCCTTTGGTGAGTTCGACCTCAAGCTCAAGCGACGCCTTTATCCTTGGCAACGCTAGAGCCTGTTCCTTCTACGTGAGGGAACAGGCTGGCAACACATCAACGACGGGGTAGGAATTGCAGAGGATCTACAGGTTTCCCTTGGCGGCGAATCTCAAAGTGCAGTTTCACCCGGTCTGTACCAGTTGACCCCATTTCGGCAATTGTCTGTCCGACTTTGACCTGCTGCCCCTCCCGAACCAACAGCCTACGGTTGTGGCCGTAAGCACTGACGTAGGTATCGCTGTGTTTGATGATGACCAGCTCGCCGTAGCCCCGCAAACCACTCCCGGCGTACACCACTGTCCCATCAGATGCAGCTAAAACAGGCTGTCCCAAATCCCCGGCGATATCAATGCCTTTATTCAAACTACCGTTTGAAGAGAATTTTCCAATCAATACGCCGTTCGACGGCCATCCCCAGCCGGTCGGCGCAGGCCCCGCAGGCGGCAGCGGCGCGGCTGCCGGCTTGCTCGCAACCGCAGGCGCGGCGCTGCCTGCAGGCCGCGTGATGATCGTGGTTTTGCTCGAGGACGAGGGCGAAGATGTGGTGTTTGTCACCACTGATGTCGGTGTTGAACCGGTGCGCCCATCGAAGCGAATCGTCTGACCCGGATGTATCGTGTAGGGCACCGGAATATTGTTGCGCGCGGCGAGCGCCTTGTAGTCCCAGCCATAGCGGAAGGCAATCGAAAACAGCGTATCGCCCTTGCGCACCACATACTGCCCCGTGGTCACGGTCGGCTTCTGCGGCGCGGCATTCGTGCGATCAACCACCCTCGCGCCCCCGGAAGGCGTGCTCGAACAAGCCGCCAATAAGGAACTCAAGACAAGGCCAAGCACCAGTCGCTGAAAGCTTGTTTTACTCATACGCTGCGCAAGACCTGTGAGACTCACCCGCCGCTCCCTTTGTGGTGGCTGAACATGAATGCCTGTATCAGGCTTGAAATATGTCGTAAGTATAACTGGGCATTGGCTTTTTACTGGCACACGACTGAAACGAAAGATTCATCGCGTTTAAAACCAACGACCGATCATGTTGACTCTATAGACCCCGCCGTAAGACACATCGCCGCCAACAGAATTCACTGCTCGCGAATAAATGATCAGGCCAGCGGGCCATTGAGCAACGGCACGAAACGCACGGCGCCGAGCACATGCCGGGAAAAGCCTTCGTCTTCACGGATAATGAGCATCAATTGTTGCACTTCGCCGGAACCCACCGGGATCACCAGCCGACCGCCAGGGGCCAGTTGATCGAGCAACGCCTGCGGTACATCGGTGGCGACCGCGGTGACGATGATGCCGTTATACGGCGCCAGCGCCGGCCAGCCTTCCCAGCCATCGCCCCAGCGGAACACCACGTTGCGCAGGTTCAGTTCCACCAGGCGTTCCTTGGCGCGATCCTGCAGCACCTTGATGCGCTCCACCGAGAACACGCGCTCTACCAACTGCGACAGCACGGCAGTCTGGTAGCCGGAACCGGTGCCGATCTCCAGCACCTTGTCCAACGGGCCCGCCGCCAGCAGCAGCTCGCTCATGCGCGCAACCATATACGGCTGGGAAATGGTCTGGTTATGCCCGATCGGCAACGCCGTGTCTTCATAGGCGCGATGGGCCAGGGCCTCATCGACAAACAGGTGCCGGGGCGTGCGCCGGATCACTTCCAGTACCTGGGCGTTGGACAGGCCCTCTTCGTACAGGCGCTGGATCAGACGCTCGCGGGTGCGCTGGGAGGTCATCCCGATGCCGCGACGCAACAGGTCGTCTTGTTCACGAGCCATCAGCGCAAGTCCTCCAGCCAGCCATCGAGACTACTGAAGGCATCACTGAAGGTGCGATCGAGCTGCAACGGGGTAATCGATACATAGCCTTGCATCACCGCATGAAAGTCAGTGCCCGGCCCACCGTCTTCGGCATCGCCCGCAGCGGCGATCCAATAACCTTCCTTGCCACGCGGGTCGACCACCTTCAACGGCGCCGCCGCGCGGGCGCGATGGCCCAGGCGCGTGAGCTGGATACCGCGAATATGCTCGAGGGGCAAGTTGGGGATATTGACGTTAAGCACCGTCCGGGGTGGCAGATCGAGGGAACCGTGGGCCTCGACCAGCTTGCGCGCGAAATGCGCGGCCGTCGGCAGGTTGTCCAACTGACGCGAGGTCAACGAAAAGGCGAACGAGGTCCGCCCCAGGAAACGCCCTTCCAGGGCTGCCGCCACCGTGCCGGAATACAGCACGTCATCCCCCAGGTTGGCGCCGAGGTTGATGCCCGACACCACCAAGTCCGGCTCCTGATCCAACAAACTGTTGATCGCCAGGTGTACGCAGTCGGTGGGGGTGCCGTTCACGCTGATATAGCCATTGGCCAGAACGTGTACGTGCAGCGGACGGTCGAGCGTCAGCGAACTGCTGGCGCCGCTCTTGTCCTGGTCGGGGGCAACCACCACGCACTCGGCGTAATCCGCCAGCGCAGCATGAAGCGCGGCGAGGCCGGGTGCGGTGGCACCGTCGTCATTTGATATCAGAATACGCATGGGCTGTCCGTCTGCCCCACCGGCACCAGATCAACAAGCTCGCGCACCAAGACAGTGGCGAAGCATCCGGCCGGCAGGACGAATTCCAATTGCAGAATGTCAGGCCCGGGATAATGCCACGTCAACCCGCCAATGGGCAGTCGCAGAATGCGACGTTCCTGGCTCATGCCGGCATTCACCAGCCAATCGCGCAGGTCGGCCTCACTGGCAGCAACCGCCTGCTCCAGCGCATGGGTTGCACCGCTGGCTGGCGAATCGCCTTCGCCCCACTGCGGTCCGGTGGGGTGCAGATCGAGGATCGCCAGGCGCGGGTCGCTGCATTCAGCCTCCCCCGCCGGGAAAAAACTGCGGCTGTCGGTGAAGGCCAGCAGATCGCCGACCTGCGCACGCTGCCAGGAACCGTCCGCGACACGGGCCGCCAACACTTTGTTGAAGAGGTAACTGCGCGCCGTCGACAGCAACCGCGAACGCACGTTGCGCTGCTCCGGCAAGGCCTTGCGGGCCGCCCACTCACGCGCATCCACCACATTGCCGCCGTTGTGGCCAAAGCGCTGGGTGCCGAAATAATTGGGAATGCCGTGCTGGGCGATCAGTTGCAAGCGCGCATCGATGGCCGCGTGATCCCCCGCCAGTTGCGTCAGGCGCAAGGTAAAACCGTTGGCCGAATGAGCACCGCGTTGCAGCTTGCGCTTGTGGCGGCCGGTCTTGAGGATCTTGAGGGTGTCGTTTTCCGCGCCGCTCAGGTCCGGATCGGCCTTGCCCGGCAGTTGCACACTGAACCACTGGCGGGTCAACGCCTGGCGATCCTTGAGCCCGGCATAGCTGACGGTGCGCAACGGCACGCCGGCGGCCTTGGCGATCCGGCGCGCGGCTTCTTCGGTGTTGAGGCCACGCTTTTCCACCCACAGCCACAGGTGCTCACCCTCACCGCTCAGCGGGATATCGAGCACTTCGTCGACCTGGAAATCTTCCGCGGTAGCCTTCAGCACGGCGCTGCCCAAGGCCTCGCCATAGGCCCGTGGGCCCAGCAGTTGCAAGTCGTTCATGCGCGCAGCAACAAAGCGACGGAATGTACCGCGATGCCCTCTTCACGACCGGTAAACCCGAGCTTTTCGGTGGTGGTGGCTTTCACGTTCACTTGATCCAATTCAATGTGCAGATCCGCCGCGATCAGCGCGCGCATCGACTCGATGTGGGGGGCCATTTTCGGCGCCTGGGCCACGATGGTGTTATCGACGTTGCCGACCTTCCAGCCTTTGGCGTGGATCAGGCCGACCACATGGCGCAGCAATACCCGGCTGTCCGCGCCCTTGAAGGTCGGGTCGGTGTCCGGAAAGTGCTTGCCGATATCGCCGAGCGCCGCGGCGCCGAGCAAGGCGTCGCTCAACGCGTGCAACAGGACATCGCCGTCGGAATGAGCCAGCAACCCATGGTGGTGCGCGATCCGCACGCCGCCCAGGGTGATGAAATCGCCTTCAGCGAAACGGTGCACATCGTAGCCGTGGCCAATACGCATAAAAAAACGCCCCGATTTAATTCAGGGCGTGATTCTACCTACTTTTGTCGCATATTAACCGAGCAAAGCACGACCATGATGTCGCAAATGGTCTTCGATGAAGCTGGCGATAAAGAAGTAGCTGTGGTCATAGCCCGGTTGCAGGCGCAGTTCGAGCGGATGGTTGGCCGCTTTCGCCGCTTGCTGCAGGGCTTCGGGCTTGAGCTGCACCGCGAGGAAGTCGTCGCGGTCGCCCTGGTCCACCAGCAACGGCAGCTTTTCCGCGGCTTCGCTGATCAGCACGCAAGCGTCCCACTCGCGCCACTTCGAGCGCTCTTCGCCCAGATAACGGGAGAAGGCTTTCTGGCCCCATGGGCAATCCATCGGGTTGTTGATCGGCGAAAACGCCGACACCGATAGGTAACGCCCGGGGTTGCGCAATGCACATACCAGCGCACCGTGGCCGCCCATGGAGTGGCCGCTGATACCGCGCTTCTGCGAAGCCGGGAAATGCGCCTCAACCAACGCCGGCAATTCCTGCACCACGTAGTCATGCATCCGATAGTGCTTGGCCCAGGGTTCCTGGGTGGCATTCAGATAGAAACCGGCCCCCAGGCCGAAATCCCAGGCGTTGTCCGGATCGCCCGGCACCCCAGGACCACGCGGGCTGGTGTCCGGCGCAACAATGATCAGCCCCAGTTCGGCCGCCATGCGCTGGGCGCCGGCTTTCTGCATGAAGTTTTCATCGGTGCAGGTCAACCCGGACAGCCAGTACACCACCGGCAGCTTGCCGCCCTGCTCCGCTTGCGGCGGCAGGTAGACGGCGAAGGTCATGTCGCAACCGAGGACCTCGGAATGATGCTTGTAGCGTTTATGCCAGCCGCCGAAGCTCTTCTGGCACGACAGGTTTTCCAGACTCATGGCCGACCTCAGAAGTGAATGACGGTACGAATGCTCTTGCCTTCATGCATCAGATCAAACGCTTTGTTGATGTCTTCCAGGCCCATGGTGTGGGTGATGAAGGTGTCCAACGGGATCTCGCCGCTCTGGGCCATTTCCACGTAGCTGGGCAGCTCGCTGCGACCACGCACGCCGCCAAAGGCCGAACCGCGCCAGACGCGGCCGGTCACCAACTGGAATGGACGGGTGGAAATTTCCTGGCCGGCACCGGCAACGCCGATGATCACCGATTCGCCCCAGCCTTTGTGGCAGCACTCGAGGGCGGCGCGCATCAGTTGCACGTTACCGATGCACTCGAAGGAAAAGTCCACGCCGCCGTCAGTCAAATCGACAATCACGTCCTGGATCGGGCGATCGTAGTCTTTCGGGTTGATGCAGTCGGTGGCGCCCAGTTGCTTGGCGATTTCGAACTTGGCCGGGTTGATGTCGATGGCGATGATGCGACCGGCCTTGGCTTTTACCGCGCCGATTACCGCCGACAGGCCGATACCGCCCAAGCCGAAGATGGCGACGGTATCGCCGGGCTTGACCTTGGCGGTGTTGATCACCGCACCGATACCGGTGGTGACGCCACAGCCGAGCAGGCAGACTTTTTCCAGCGGCGCGTCTTTAGGAATCTTCGCCACGGAAATTTCCGGCAGCACGGTGTACTCGGAAAAGGTCGAGGTGCCCATGTAGTGGAAAATCGGCTGACCCTTGTAGGAGAAACGCGTGGTGCCGTCGGGCATCAGGCCTTTGCCCTGGGTGGCACGAATCGCCTGGCACAGGTTGGTCTTGCCCGACAGGCAGAATTTGCACTTGCCGCATTCCGGGGTGTAGAGCGGGATCACATGGTCGCCGACCGCAACCGAGGTCACGCCCTCGCCGATCGCCTCAACCACCGCACCGCCTTCATGGCCGAGAATCGACGGGAAGATGCCTTCCGGGTCGGCGCCCGACAACGTGTAGGCGTCGGTATGGCACACGCCGGACGCAACCACGCGCAACAGCACTTCGCCGGCCTTGGGCATGGCGACATCCACTTCTACGATCTCGAGGGGCTTCTTGGCTTCGAAGGCTACGGCGGCGCGGGACTTGATCATCCGGGTTTCTCCTGGGAGTTAAAAACTAAGACGGCGAGTGTAAAACATGCCCCACTGATTAATAATCCAGGCAAAAGCAAAACTTTATTGCTGTACAGGGACAATCGCCATGCTGGAAAACCGCTGGGAAGGCATCGATGAGTTCGTCGCCGTCGCTGAATGCAGCCAATTCACCGCGGCGGCGGAACGCCTTGGGGTGTCTTCGTCGCACATCAGCCGGCAAGTGGCTCGCCTGGAAGAACGGCTGCAAACGCGCTTGCTGTATCGCAGTACGCGCAAGGTGACCCTGACCGAAGCCGGCCAGACCTTTCTGCAACACTGCCAGCGCCTGCAGGATGGCCGCGAAGAGGCCCTGCGCGCCGTCGGCGACCTCGCCAGCGAGCCCAAGGGCATGCTGCGCATGACCTGCGCCGTGGCGTATGGCGAACGATTCATCGTGCCGCTGGTGACGCGGTTCATGGGGCTTTACCCGCAACTGCGGGTGGACATCGAACTGAGCAATCGTCAGTTGGACTTGGTACACGAAGGCCTCGACCTGGCGATTCGCCTGGGACGCCTGCAAGACTCGCGCATGGTCGCCAGCCGCCTGGCCCCGCGCCGCATGTACTTGTGCGCGTCGCCGTCCTACCTGGCGCGGTATGGGCGGCCGCACAGTTTGTCGGAGTTGAGTCGGCACAACTGCCTGATCGGCAGCTCGGACATCTGGCAACTGGCCCAGGACGGGCGCGAATTTTCCCAAAGGGTGCAGGGCAACTGGCGCTGCAACAGTGGGCAAGCGGTGTTGGACGCGGCGTTGCAAGGGGTGGGCTTGTGTCAGTTACCGGACTATTACGTGCTCGAGCATTTGCACAGTGGCGCGCTGGTGTCGTTACTGGAAGCGCATCAGCCGCCGAATACGGCGGTGTGGGCGTTGTATCCGCAGCAGCGGCACTTGTCGCCGAAGGTCAGGAAGCTGGTGGATTATTTAAAGGCAGGGTTGGCCGAACGGCCCGAGTACGGTACTGAGCATTGATGGCGTTTATCGTTTATGTAGGAGCGAGCTTGCTCGCGAAAAACTTGAGAGCGCCGCTTCAATCCAGATTGTCCGCGTTATCGTTGACGTTTTTCGCGAGCAAGCTCGCTCCTACAGCCGATTGGCCCAGCGTAGTCGCAGCCATTCCAGGTCCTCGGGCCGGGTCACCTTGATATTGTCCGAGCGTCCTTCGATCAGGCGCGGCGCCTGGCCTGACCATTCCATGGCCGAGGCTTCGTCGGTGATCACCGCATCGGCCACCAGGCTGTCGGCCAATGCGCGATGCAACGCGCCCAAGCGGAACATCTGCGGTGTGTAGGCTTGCCAGATCAGGCTGCGGTCAACGGTCTCGATGACGCGACCATGCTTGTCTACACGCTTGAGGGTATCGCGGGCCGGCACAGCCAGCAGGCCACCCACCGGATCGTCCGCGAGTTCGGCGAGCAGTTTGTCGAGATCGTCACGACTCAGGTTAGGCCGCGCCGCATCATGCACCAAGACCCAATCATCATCGCTGGCGCCCAGGGCATTGAGCTGCAGCAACGCATTGAGTACCGAGCCCGAACGCTCCGAGCCACCGTCCGCCCGCTGGATACGCGGGTCAGTGGCACACGCGAGGTGAGGCCAGTAAGGGTCATCAACAGCAAGACTGACCACCAGGCCCTTGAGCGAGGGGTGGTCGAGAAAACAGCCAAGGCTGTGTTCGAGAATAGTGCGCCCGCCCAGTTGCAAGTACTGCTTGGGACGGTCCGCAGCCATACGGGCACCGATGCCCGCGGCAGGAATCACGGCCCAGAAGGCCGGCAAACGGTGATTCATTGGGCCAACTGGTAGAGGGTTTCGCCCTCCTTGACCATGCCCAATTCATGGCGAGCCCGCTCTTCGACGGTCTCCATGCCCTTTTTCAACTCAAGCACCTCGGCATCGAGAACGCGATTGCGCTCCAGCAGGCGTTCGTTTTCGGCGTGCTGGTCGGCAATTTGCTGGGTCAGGTCTTTTACCTGCGCAAAGCTGCCATTACCCACCCATAGGCGGTACTGCAGGCCAGCCAGCAACAAGAGCAAGACGAGGAACAACCAATTGGGACTGCGCATCGAATATCGGGTATCCAGTGAAAAAAGACCGCCATACAAAACTTTTGCAGCAACGGATAGCACGAAGCCTGGAAGACCCAGGCTTGTGCTTGATCGTCATCAGATTAGCGTCGAATTTCACACTCTCGTGATTTTTCCGACACAATCTGCCGACTTTTTACCATTTACTGATCAGCCGCGAAACTCGCTGCGACCGTTGTACTTGGCTTTACCCGCCAGTTGCTCTTCGATACGCAGCAATTGGTTGTACTTGGACACGCGATCGGAACGGCACAGCGAGCCGGTCTTGATCTGGCCCGCCGACGTGCCCACGGCCAGGTCGGCAATGGTCGAGTCTTCGGTTTCGCCGGAGCGGTGCGAGATCACGGCGGTGTAGCCCGCAGCCTTGGCCATCTGGATGGCTTCCAGGGTTTCGGTCAGGGTGCCGATCTGGTTGAACTTGATCAGGATCGAGTTGGCGATCTTCTTGTCGATGCCTTCTTTCAGGATCTTGGTGTTGGTCACGAACAGGTCGTCGCCCACCAGCTGGATTTTTTCGCCGATCTTGTCGGTGAGGATTTTCCAGCCGTCCCAGTCGGACTCGTCCAGGCCGTCTTCGATCGAGATGATCGGGTAGCGCTGGGTCAGGCCCTTGAGGTACTCGGCAAACCCTTCGGAGTTGAACACCTGGCCTTCGCCGGACAGGTTGTACTTACCGTCTTCGTAGAATTCGCTGGCGGCGCAGTCCAGGGCCAGGGTCACGTCGGTGCCCAGGGTGTAACCGGCGTTGGCCACGGCTTCGGAGATGACTTTCAATGCATCTTCGTTGGACGCCAGATTCGGCGCGAAACCACCTTCGTCACCCACGGCGGTGCTCAGGCCACGGGCCTTCAGCACAGCCTTGAGGTGATGGAAAATCTCGGTGCCCATGCGCAGGCCTTCGGAGAAGGTCTTGGCGCCAACCGGCTGCACCATGAATTCCTGGATGTCGACGTTGTTATCGGCGTGCTCGCCGCCGTTGATGATGTTCATCATCGGCACCGGCATCGAGTACACACCCGGTGTGCCGTTGAGGTTGGCGATGTGGGCGTACAGCGGCAGGTCCTGGTCCTGCGCGGCGGCCTTGGCGGCGGCCAGGGACACGGCGAGGATGGCGTTGGCCCCCAGGCTGCCTTTGTTTTCAGTGCCGTCGAGCTTGATCATCGCGTGGTCCAGGGCTTTCTGGTCCAGCGGGTCTTTGCCCAGCAACAGGTCACGAATCGGACCGTTGATGTTGGCTACCGCCTTGAGGACACCCTTGCCCAGGTAACGGCTCTTGTCGCCATCACGCAGTTCCAGCGCTTCGCGGGAACCTGTGGAAGCACCGGACGGCGCGCAAGCGCTGCCGATGATGCCGTTATCGAGAAGCACGTCGGCTTCGACGGTGGGGTTGCCACGGGAGTCGAGAACTTCACGACCTTTGATGTCGACGATTTTTGCCATTGTTGTAAACACTCCAAAGTTGACGAAAACGCTCTATACCGCTCGATTTAACTTGTCGCGCACATTGCAATATTTGGAACAAACTTGCCAGTAATAGTGCCCTCTCGGGCCTCATCGCGAGCAAGCTCGGCTCCTACACGGAGAAATGGCGCTTACGCGGTCTCTACCGTCGGAAAACTCTTGACCAGCTCGTCCAACTGCTTGAGCTGGGCCAGGAATGGCTCCAGTTTGTCCAGGCGCAGGGCGCAAGGACCATCGCATTTGGCGTTGTCCGGGTCCGGGTGGGCTTCCAGGAACAGGCCGGCCAGGGACTGGCTGATGCCGGCCTTGGCCAGGTCCAATACCTGGGCACGACGCCCGTCAGCGGAATCGGCGCGGCCACCCGGCATTTGCAGGGCGTGGGTCACGTCGAAGA
Organism: Pseudomonas sp. GW704-F2; assembly: GCF_059423025.1. Taxonomy (NCBI): domain Bacteria; kingdom Pseudomonadati; phylum Pseudomonadota; class Gammaproteobacteria; order Pseudomonadales; family Pseudomonadaceae; genus Pseudomonas; species Pseudomonas sp. GW704-F2. The sequence continues at coordinate 78,152 of NZ_JBWKXO010000010.1, forward strand.
ACACCGGGTATTCAAACTGTTTCATGATGCCGAAACCGAGCATGTCCACCACGAGGTTGTTGTAGCCGAAGCTCGAACCGCGCTCGCAGAGGATCAACTGGTCGTTACCCGCTTCCACGCACTTGTTCAGGATGTGCTTCATTTCCTGGGGCGCGAGGAACTGGGCTTTCTTGATATTGATCACCGCACCGGTCTTGGCCATGGCGACCACGAGGTCGGTCTGGCGCGACAGGAAGGCCGGCAACTGGATGATGTCGCACACCTCGGCGACCACGGCAGCCTGTTCAGGCTCGTGGACGTCGGTGATGATCGGCACGCCGAAGGCTTGCTTGATGTCCTGGAAGATCCGCATGCCTTCTTCAAGGCCCGGGCCGCGATAGGAGGTCACGGACGAACGGTTGGCCTTGTCGAAGCTGGCCTTGAACACATAAGGGATACCCAGTTTCTGGGTAACCTTGACGTACTCTTCACAGACCTGCATCGCCATGTCGCGGCTTTCCAGCACGTTCATGCCGCCGAACAGCACCATGGGCTTGTCGTTGGCAATCTCGATGTCGCCTACGCGAATGATCTTCTGGGCCATCAGCTTCACGCCTTCTTCTGATGTTGCGTCAGTGCTGCTTTAACGAAACCGCTGAACAACGGGTGACCGTCGCGCGGCGTCGAGGTGAACTCAGGGTGGAACTGGCAGGCCACGAACCATGGATGATCCGGCGCCTCGACCACTTCGACCAACTTGCCGTCACCGGAGCGACCGGAGACTTTCAGGCCGGCTGCCTTGATCTGCGGCAGCAGGTTGTTGTTCACTTCGTAGCGGTGACGGTGACGCTCGACGATCACGTCCTTGCCGTAGCAGTCGTGGACCAGCGAACCCGGCTCCAGCAGGCAGTCTTGCGCGCCGAGGCGCATGGTGCCGCCCAGGTCGGACGATTCGGTACGGGTTTCAACGGCGCCGGTGGCGTCTTCCCACTCGGTGATCAGGCCCACGACCGGGTGGCCGCTGGAATGATCGAACTCGGTGGAGTTGGCGTCTTTCCAACCCAGCACGTTACGAGCGAACTCGATAACGGCCACTTGCATACCCAGGCAGATCCCCAGGTACGGCACCTTGTGCTCACGAGCGTACTGCACGGCGGTGATCTTGCCTTCCACGCCACGCAGGCCGAAACCGCCTGGAACGAGGATCGCGTCGACGCCTTCGAGCAGCGCGGTGCCTTGGTTCTCGATGTCTTCGGAATCGATATAGCGCAGGTTGACCTTGGTACGGTTGCTGATGCCGGCGTGGCTCATCGCTTCGATCAGCGACTTGTACGCGTCCAAAAGCTCCATGTACTTGCCGACCATGGCGATGGTGACTTCATGCTCAGGGTTGAGCTTGGCATCGACCACGGCTTCCCACTCGGACAGATCCGCGCCGCCGCATTGCAGGCCGAAACGCTCGACCACAAAATCGTCCAGGCCCTGGGAATGCAGGATGCCCGGGATCTTGTAGATGGTGTCGGCGTCTTCCAGGGCAATCACCGCACGCTCTTCAACGTTGGTGAACTGCGCGATCTTGCGACGCGAGGAAATATCGATCGGGTGATCGGAACGGCACACCAGCACGTCCGGCTGCAGGCCGATGGAACGCAGTTCCTTGACCGAGTGCTGGGTTGGCTTGGTTTTGGTTTCGCCGGCGGTGGCGATGTAGGGCACCAGTGTCAGGTGCATCAGCATCGCGCGCTTGGCGCCGACTTCGAAACGCAACTGGCGGATGGCTTCGAGGAACGGTTGGGATTCGATGTCACCCACGGTGCCACCGATCTCGACCATCGCCACGTCGGCATCGCCCGCGCCCTTGATGATGCGGCGCTTGATTTCGTCGGTGATGTGCGGGATCACCTGGATGGTTGCACCCAGGTAGTCACCACGACGCTCCTTGCGCAGCACGTGTTCGTAGACACGGCCGGTGGTGAAGTTGTTGTTCTGGGTCATGGTCGTGCGGATGAACCGCTCGTAGTGGCCCAGGTCCAGGTCGGTCTCGGCGCCGTCGTGGGTGACGAACACTTCACCGTGCTGGAACGGGCTCATGGTGCCCGGGTCAACGTTGATGTACGGGTCCAGCTTGAGCATGGTGACCTTAAGTCCCCGCGCCTCCAGGATGGCCGCCAATGAAGCGGAGGCAATGCCTTTCCCCAATGAAGAAACAACACCGCCCGTGACGAATATGTAGCGCGTCATGAAAAACCCTAGAAGTCTGCGTTAAAGCGGTCCGAGCCGCCGGGGAAAGCGAAGGAAGGCCGAAGCCCCCGATCACCTGCATTAATCACAGTGCACCTTTCAAAAAAACCGCCGCGTGGTGACAGACCAGCAATGAAACACCGGTACGTTGATCGCTACACATTTTTTGGAATCGCCCAGCAAAGACTGCTTGGTAATCGGCAACTGCTGCGATTCAGGCGAATCCACAGAAGTTGTATCAAGAAGGGAGCGTAGTCTACCGGAAAGGCGCTATCAGCTCAAACCTTGATCGCAGGTCTGTGGCATCCAATGTAATTGCCAGCCGTCATTCGACGTCTTCCAAAGCCCTGCAAGGCTGGGCACAGCCAGCAATTGCTCGCCCCGATACAGCAGCGGCAATCTGCCACGGACAAAACCCGGCAGCCCACTTTCGTTGAGCAGACGCTTCAAATCGCGCCGACCGCGCCCCGGAATGTCGATGATTTCGCCGCCCTGGCGATAGCGAACCTGCAACACGCCCTCGGGAACCCGGCCGATCAACCGGAGTTGGCCATTACCCGGTAACTCTAGCGGGTTTTGCGGCTGTGCCCAGCTCACCGATGCGTCGGAAAACTCCGACCAACCGGAGGGCAGCCACCAGATGCGCTCGCCGCAACGGTGCAGATCGCCGTTGGCCAAGCGCCACAGGGGTTGTGCATCGAGCTTGGCGTCGCGCAGGGAATGCCAGCCGGCCCAGTGGTCGCTGTCGGGTAAACGCGTCAGCGGGCTCAGCCAATGGCGCAGGGCGTTGCGTTGGCGCGCGTCGGAAAGCTCACACAACGGCGCCAGGGCCAAGGACGGCAAGGGCAGCCACGGAAAAGGCGAAGGCTGCTCGGCGGCTTGCAGGTCGATGTGCGCCAACTCGTCCAACAGGCCTTGGGCTTCGCTCAAATGTTCAGCGGCACGGGCCAGGTTGGCCACGGCCTGGGGCCAGCGCTCGGTCAGCCGCGGGAATACACGATGGCGCAGGTAATTGCGCGAAAAGCGGGGATCGGCGTTGGAAGGGTCTTCGATCCACGTCAACTGGTGCTCCTCGGCGTAGGCCTGCAGCTGCGCGCGTGAACTGCGCAGCAACGGCCGCAGCAGATGACCGCCCGCCAGCGCACGCTGCATCGGCATGGCCGCCAACCCTTGCACCCCCGCGCCGCGCAACAGACGAAACAGCAAGGTTTCGGCCTGATCGTCGCGATGCTGGCCGATGAGCAACACTTCCCCTGCCCCGACCACCTCACTGAATGCCTGATAGCGCGCATCACGGGCCGCGCGCTCCAGGCTTGCGCCAGCCCGCACCTGCACGCGCATCACCTTCAAGGGTACGCCAAGGGCGTCACAGACCGACTGACAATGAGCGGGCCAGGCATCGGCTGCAGCTTGCAGGCCATGGTGGACATGAACAGCGCCGAGCGTAGGAAGCTTCTCAGTTTTGGCGAGATTTGCCAGGAGGTGCAGCAGGACGGTGGAATCAAGCCCGCCGGAAAAAGCGATATGCCAGGCCGGAGCGTTGCGCCAGGGGGCCAGGGTTTGCAGGAGTTTGGCGGAAAGTAATGGTTTCATCAGATGTTACCGCCGCAAACCTGGAATACGTTGGCCAAGCATACACAAAGCAAATGTGGGAGGGGGCTTGCTCCCGATTGCGGCAGGTCAGTCACCAGATGCATTGACTGACACTCGGCAATCGGGAGCAAGCCCCCTCCCACATTTTTTACGGCTGCGGTTTAGAGACCGTAGCTCATCAGGCGCTCGTAACGCCGGGCCAACAGTGCTTCGGTATCCAGCTTCTTGAGCATCGCCAGTTGCGAACCCAGTTCGGCACGGATGGTCGCGGCAGCGGCGGCCGGGTCGCGGTGGGCGCCGCCCAATGGTTCGGCGATGACTTTATCCACGATCCCCAGGCCCTTGAGACGATCGGCGGTGATGCCCATCGCTTCGGCAGCGTCCGGCGCTTTCTCGGCGGTTTTCCACAGGATCGAGGCGCAACCTTCTGGCGAGATCACCGCGTAGGTCGAATATTGCAGCATGTTCAATTGGTCGCAGACACCAATGGCCAACGCACCGCCGGAACCACCTTCACCAATCACGGTGGCAATGATCGGGGTTTTCAGGCGGGACATGACGCGCAGGTTCCAGGCGATAGCTTCGCTCTGGTTGCGTTCTTCGGCGTCGATACCCGGGTACGCGCCCGGGGTGTCGATGAACGTCAGGATCGGCATCTTGAAGCGCTCGGCCATTTCCATCAGGCGGCAAGCCTTGCGGTAGCCTTCCGGACGCGGCATGCCGAAGTTACGGCGGACTTTCTCGCGCACTTCACGGCCTTTCTGGTGACCGATCACCATCACCGGTTGGTCGTCCAGGCGAGCGATACCGCCCACGATGGCCGCGTCGTCGGAGAAGTGGCGGTCGCCGTGCAGCTCGTCGAACTCGGTGAAGATGTGCTGAATGTAGTCCAGGGTGTACGGACGGCGCGGATGGCGGGCCAGGCGCGCGATCTGCCAACTGGTCAACTTGCCGAAGATGTCTTCGGTGAGCGAGCTGCTCTTGTCTTGCAGGCGAGCGATTTCATCGCCGATATTCAGCGAGTTGTCATTGCCGACCAGGCGCAGTTCTTCGATCTTGGCTTGCAGGTCAGCGATCGGCTGTTCGAAATCAAGAAAATTCGGGTTCATAAGCGTCCGTCTTGGGTCGACGGCCATGGAGTGCCTGGCCAGCCGGTTGTCTATTCGCGCCCTACCTTAAGGGAGAGGCGCGTCTAGGTCGAGATTAAATGTTTGGTCGAGATCAGGCTATTTGCCATCACCTGATCGTCAACGGTATTGGAGGAAGACGTTGTCACGACCGAACTGGTCACGCAATGCTTGAATCAAGCCATCAGCGGGATCAATTCGCCAGGTCTCGCCGAACTGCAGCATGGCCTTGGCGTCGTTACCGGTGTATTCCATGGTCACCGGGCATGCGCCACGGTGGCGTTTGAGCAAGTCCCCCAACCAGCGCAGCTGATCGCCCTTGAGCGCCTCGGTCTTGACCTTCAAGCGCAGGCTTTCGGCCAGGTTGGTGCGCGCGTCTTCCATGCTCATCACGCGCTTGATCCGCAGGCGCAGGCCGCCGGAGAAGTCGTCGTTGCTGACCTCCCCTTCCACCACCACCATGGCGTCGGTCTGCAACAGCGACTGCGCCGAATGGAACGCATCGGCAAACAGCGACGCCTCGATCCGGCCGGAGCGGTCGTCGAGGGTGATAAAGCCCATCTTGTCGCCCTTTTTGTTTTTCATCACCCGCAGGGCGATGATCATGCCGGCGACGGTCTGGGTGTCGCGCGCCGGTTTCAGGTCGATGATGCGCTGACGGGCGAAACGACGGATTTCCCCTTCGTATTCGTCAATCGGGTGACCGGTCAGGTACAGGCCCAGGGTGTCTTTCTCACCTTTGAGGCGTTCCTTGAGGGTCAGTTCCTTGGCCTTGCGATGGTTGGCGTAGACATCCGCGTCTTCTTCGACGAACAACCCGCCAAACAGGTCGGCGTGACCGCTGTCGTGGGTGCGGGCGGTCTGTTCGGCGGCCTTGATCGCTTCTTCCATGGCGGTCAGCAGCACCGCGCGATTGCGGTCGATATTCGCCTGGTAGGCCTTCGGCTCATCATGGAAATACGGGCCGAGACGGTCGAGGGCGCCGCTGCGGATCAAGCCATCGAGGGTGCGTTTGTTGATGCGCTTGAGGTCGACCCGCGCGCAGAAATCGAACAGATCCTTGAACGGGCCGTTTTGGCGCGCCTCGGTGATCGCTTCCACCGGGCCCTCGCCCACCCCCTTGATCGCCCCCAGGCCATAGATGATGCGGCCTTCGTCGTTCACGGTGAACTTGAACTCCGAGGCGTTCACGTCCGGCGCGTCGAGGCGCAGCTTCATGGTTCGCACTTCCTCGATCAAGGTCACGACCTTGTCGGTGTTGTGCATATCCGCCGAGAGTACCGCGGCCATGAACGGCGCCGGGTAGTGGGCCTTCAGCCAGGCGGTCTGGTACGACACCAGGCCGTAGGCAGCGGAGTGGGATTTGTTGAAGCCATAACCGGCGAATTTTTCCACCAGGTCGAAAATGTTACCGGCAAGGTCGGCGTCGATATTGTTGGTGGCGCAACCCTCGATGAAACCGCCGCGCTGCTTGGCCATTTCCTCGGGCTTTTTCTTACCCATGGCGCGACGCAGCATGTCCGCACCACCGAGGGTGTAACCGGCCATGACCTGGGCGATCTGCATCACCTGTTCCTGGTACAGGATGATGCCGTAGGTCGGTGCCAGTACCGGCTTGAGGCCTTCGTATTGGTAGTCCGAGTGCGGGTAGGCCAGTTCGGCGCGACCGTGCTTACGGTTGATGAAGTCATCCACCATGCCCGATTGCAGCGGGCCCGGACGGAACAGGGCGACCAGTGCGATCAAGTCTTCCAGGCAGTCGGGCTTGAGCTTTTTGATCAGCTCTTTCATGCCGCGGGATTCCAGCTGGAACACCGCCGTGGTTTCGGCTTTTTGCAGCAGGCTGTAGGTCGGCTTGTCATCCAGCGGGATAAACGCGATGTCCAGCGGTGCTTCGCCGACCTTGGCACGGTCGCGGTTGATCGTCTTGAGCGCCCAGTCGATGATCGTCAGAGTCCGCAGGCCGAGGAAGTCGAACTTCACCAGGCCGGCCGCCTCCACGTCGTCCTTGTCGAATTGGGTCACCAGGCCATCGCCTTCTTCGTCGCAATAGATCGGCGAAAAGTCGGTGAGCTTGGTCGGCGCGATCACCACGCCACCGGCGTGTTTACCGACGTTACGTACCACGCCTTCGAGCTTGCGCGCCATCTCCCAGATTTCGGCGGCTTCTTCGTCGACCTTGATGAAGTCGCGCAGGATTTCTTCCTGCTCGTAGGCCTTTTCCAGGGTCATGCCGACTTCGAACGGGATCATCTTCGACAGGCGATCCGCCAGCCCGTAGGACTTGCCCTGCACCCGGGCCACGTCGCGGATTACCGCCTTGGCCGCCATGGAACCGAACGTGATGATCTGGCTCACGGCGTTGCGGCCATACTTATCGGCCACGTATTCGATCACGCGGTCGCGACCGTCCATGCAGAAGTCGACGTCGAAGTCGGGCATGGAGACCCGTTCCGGGTTAAGGAAGCGTTCGAACAGCAGGTCATATTCCAGCGGGTCGAGGTCGGTGATCTTCTGCACATAGGCAACCAGCGAGCCGGCACCCGAGCCCCGGCCTGGACCGACCGGCACGCCGTTACTCTTGGCCCACTGGATAAAGTCCATCACGATCAGGAAGTAACCGGGGAACCCCATCTGGATGATGATATCCAGCTCGAAATTCAGCCGGTCGACGTAGACCTGGCGCTTGGCTTCGTAATCTTCGGTGGTGTCCTTGGGCAGCAGGACCGAGAGGCGTTCCTCCAGGCCATCGAACGACACCTTGCGGAAATACTCATCGATGGTCATGCCTTCGGGAATCGGGAAGTTGGGCAGGAAGTGCTTGCCCAGCTTCACTTCGATATTGCAGCGCTTGGCGATCTCGACGGAGTTTTCCAGGGCCTCGGGCAGGTCGCTGAACAGCTCGGCCATTTCCTCGGCGCTTTTGAGGTATTGCTCTTCGCTGTAGTTTTTCGAGCGGCGCGGGTCATCCAGGGCCCGGCCTTCGCCGATGCACACGCGGGTTTCGTGGGCTTCGAAATCTTCCTTCTTGATGAAGCGCACATCGTTGGTCGCCACCAGCGGCGCGCCCAGCTTGTCGGCCAGGGCCACGGCGGCGTGCAGATGTTCTTCATCGTTGGGGCGGTTGGTGCGCTGGACTTCCAGGTAGAAGCGGTCAGGGAACACGGCCATCCACTCGCGGGCCAGTACTTCGGCTTCCTGCGGGTTGCCGCCCAGCAGCGCGACCCCGATTTCGCCCTCTTTGGCCGCCGAGAGCATGATCACGCCCTCGCTGGCCTCGGCCACCCACTCACGCTCGATGATCACCGCGCCGTTGCGCTGGCCGTCGATGAAGCCACGGGAAATCAGTTCGGTGAGGTTGCGATAACCGACGCCGTTCATCGCCAACAGGCTGATGCGGCTCAGAGGGTTATCCGGGTCTTTGTTCGACAGCCACAGGTCGGCGCCGCAGATCGGCTTGATGCCGGCGCCCATGGCGTTCTTGTAGAACTTGACCAGGGAACACATGTTGTTCTGATCGGTGACCGCGACGGCAGGCATGTTCATGCCCACCAGGGTTTTGACCAGCGGTTTGATCCGTACCAGGCCGTCGACCAGGGAGTATTCAGTGTGCAGGCGTAGGTGAACGAATGAAGCCGGCATAGTGATCCTGTCTTAAACGTAGAAACAACAAGGCCCGGGATTGTACCGGGCCTGGGCAAAAACATCAGCCTCGCGACTAAACCTCGCTGAGGCTCTCGCGCTGTTCGTAAGCCAGGCGCACCGGGGCGAACGAGCGGCGGTGGATCGGCGTCGGGCCGAGACGGGCCAGTGCTTCCAGATGAACGGGCGTCGGGTAGCCTTTATGGCCCGCGATGCCGTAGCCGGGGTAGATCAATTCGAACGCAGCCATTTCACGGTCACGGCTGACCTTAGCCAGAATCGAGGCGGCCGCGATGGCAGGCACCTTGCTATCACCCTTGACCACCGCTTCAGCCGGCATCGCCAGTTTCGGGCAGCGATTGCCATCGATCATTGCCAGTTTCGGGGTGATATGCAGACCCTCGACGGCGCGCTGCATGGCAAGCATGGTGGCGTGGAGGATATTCAACTCGTCGATCTCTTCGACTTCGGCCCGGGCAATATGCCAGCTCAGGGCTTTTTCACAGATCTCGTCGAAGAGTTTTTCCCGACGCGCTTCGGTGAGTTTCTTCGAGTCGTTGAGGCCGAGGATTGGCCGGTTCGGGTCAAGAATCACCGCCGCCGTCACCACGGCACCACAGAGCGGGCCGCGCCCGACTTCATCCACGCCGGCCACCAGTTCGTGGGCTTGCGCGACCAGGCTGAAATCCAGCCCCATTTGCGTCGTCATAGGGCTTCCTGTTTATGGCCGATCAAGGTCAACACGGCATCCGCCGCCTGGTTTGACGCATCGCGCCGCAGGGTGCGGTGGATCTCGTCAAAGCCGCGGGTCTGCTCTTCGCCGCCGTCGATCAAGGGGAGTAGCGTCTGCGCCAGGGCTGCGGGCGTTGCATCGTCCTGCAACAATTCCGGCACCAACAGGCGCTGGGCCAGCAGATTGGGCAAGGAGATGTAGGGGCTTTTAACCATGCGCTTGAGAATCCAGAAGGTCAGCGGCGCCAGGCGGTAAGCCACGACCATCGGACGCTTGTACAGCAACGCCTCCAGGGTCGCGGTACCCGAGGCGATCAGCACCGCGTCGCACGCCGCCAGGGCCAGGTGCGACTGACCATCGAGCAGGGTCAACGGCAGGTTGCGCCCTTGCAGCAAGGTTTCGATCTGTGCGCGACGTTGCGGGCTCGCACACGGCAGCACAAAGCGCACGCCAGGCTTCATGATCAGCAGGCGCTCGGCGGCATCAAAAAACAGCGCGCCCAGGCGGCCCACTTCGCCACCCCGACTGCCCGGCATCAGCGCGACCAGCGGGCCGTCGGGCAAGCCCAGTTCGGCACGCGCCGCAGCACGATCGGCGTGCAGCGGGATGGTGTCGGCCAACGTGTGCCCGACAAACCGCACCGGCACGCCCTTCTCTTCGTAGAAACGGGCTTCGAACGGCAGCAAGGTCAGCATCAAATCACAGCCTTCGCGGATCTTCAGCACGCGCTTCTGCCGCCACGCCCACACGGACGGGCTGACGTAATGCACGGTCTTGATCCCGGCCTGACGCAACTTGAGTTCGATATTGAGGGTGAAATCCGGCGCGTCGATTCCGATGAACACGTCAGGTTTTTCTTGGATCAGGGTCTGAATCAGCAGCTTGCGCCGTGCCAGCAGCTCACGCAGACGGCCCAGCACTTCCACCAACCCCATGACCGACAAGCGCTCCATGGGGAAGTAGGAGGTGAGGCCCTCGGCCTGCATCAACGGGCCGCCCACGCCAATGAACTCGACCGCCGGATGCTGGGCCTTGAGCGCCCGCATCAGCCCCGCGCCCAGGATATCGCCGGAAGCTTCCCCGGCGACCAATGCGATACGCAGATTGGCCATGATCAGCGCGTGATGCCGCGGGTCGACGCCTGGATCGAGTCACGGAACACCGCGACTTCCGGGAACAACATTGCCGGCTCGGTCAGTTCAGCCAATGCCTGCTCAACCGTCAGGCCCTGGCGGTAAACCACCTTGTAGGCGCGACGCAGGGCGTGGATCGCATCGTCGCTGAAACCACGACGGCGCATGCCTTCGAAGTTCATGCTGCGGGCTTCGGCAGGGTTGCCGAACACCGTGACGAACGCCGGGACATCCTTGCCGATAGCCGTGCCCATGCCGGAAAAACTATGGGCGCCGATGTGGCAGTACTGATGCACCAGGGTGAAACCGGACAGGATCGCCCAATCGTCAACGTGTACATGGCCTGCCAACGCGGTGTTGTTGACCAGGATGCAGTGGTTGCCGATCACGCTGTCGTGGCCGATATGCGCGTAGGCCATGACCAGGTTGTGATCACCCAACGTGGTCTCGGCACGGTCCTGCACGGTGCCACGGTGAATGGTCACGCCTTCACGAATGATGTTGTGATCACCGATTACCAGGCGTGTTTCTTCCCCCTTGTACTTCATGTCGGGGGTGTCTTCGCCTATCGAGGAAAACTGATAGATGCGATTGTGCCTGCCAATGCGGGTCGGTCCCTTGAGGATCACGTGCGGCCCGATGACAGTCCCCTCGCCGATTTCCACACCTGCGCCGACGATCGACCAAGGGCCGACCTCAACGTCGGCGGCCAGTACGGCCGACGGATCGATGATTGCGCGAGGGTCAATCAAACTCATAGTTTGCGTTCCGCGCAGATGATTTCGGCGGAGCACACCGGCTTGCCATCCACCGAGGCCTGGCATTCGAACTTCCAGATCTGGCGCTTGCAGCTGATGAACTTGGCTTCCAGGATCAACTGGTCACCCGGGGTGACCGGGTTGCGGAAACGCAACTTGTCGGAGCCCACGAAATAATAAAGCGTGCCGTCGGCAGGCTTGAGGTCGAGCATTTTGAAACCAAGGATACCGGCAGCCTGGGCCATTGCTTCGATGATCAACACGCCCGGCATGATCGGATGCGCGGGAAAGTGACCATTGAAGAACGGTTCGTTGATGCTGACATTCTTGTAGGCACGAATGCGCTTTTCCTCAACATTGAGGTCCACTACACGGTCCACCAGCAGGAACGGGTAACGGTGAGGCAGGTATTCGCGAATCTCGTTGATGTCCATCATTTCGGGGGGAAGCCTGTAATAAAGATTGGGGGCGGGCGACTAAACGCACGCCCCGCTAGCAAATCAAGGAGGCAGTCTAGCGGCTGTGCACACTTGATATGGAAATGGTATCAGCCTTCTGATGAAGCATTACCGCCAGGGGTCACGTCCCCAACACGCTTTTCCAGCTGTTTGAGACGTCGAGCCATGTCGTCGATGTGCCTCAAACGCGCTGCACTCTTGCGCCATTCAGCCGCAGGCTGCATGGCGGTACCGGACGAATAGGCACCGGGCTCGGTAATCGAGTGGGTGACCATGGTCATGCCGGTGATGAAGACGTTGTCGCAAATATCGATGTGCCCAACCAGCCCTACGCCACCGGCGAGCATGCAATGCTTGCCGATCCTGGTGCTGCCGGATATGCCTACGCAGGCCGCCATGGCGGTGTGATCGCCAATCTGTACGTTGTGGGCAATCTGGATCTGGTTATCGAGCTTCACGCCATTGCCGATCACGGTATCGGCCAAAGCCCCGCGATCAACAGCGGTATTGACGCCGATTTCCACATCGTCGCCGATCAATACGCCGCCGACCTGGGCAATCTTGTGCCAAACGCCTTTCGAATTGGCAAAACCGAAGCCTTCGCCACCGATCACTGCGCCCGACTGAATGACCACCCGCTGCCCGATACGCACATCGTGGTACAGGGTCACGCGGGGCGCCAGCCAGCCATCGGCACCGATTTCACAGCGTGCGCCGATAAAGCACTGAGCGCCCACGGTGACACCGGCGCCAATGCGCGCGCCACTTTCGATCACGGCAAAGGCGCCAATGCTCGCCGCAGGATCAACCTGGGCATCATCGGCGATCACCGCCGTCGGGTGGATCCCTCCAGCCGCCTTGGGTTTCGGATCGAACAGGTGGGATACCCGCGCATAAGCGAGGTACGGATCAGGCACCACCAGCGCATCCCCGGCGTAACCCTCGGCGTCAGCAGCCTTCAGCAGCAGGGCTGCGGCTTGGCTATCGGCCAGGTATTTACGGTATTGGGGATTTGCGAGGAAGCTCAACTGAGATGGGCCAGCCTCCTGCAAGGTGGCTAGCCCAGTGATTTCTTTCTCCGGGGAACCACGCAAGGTGGCTCCCAGGAACTCGGCCAACTCGCCGAGCTTGATAGTCGCGGTCATGGCTTACTTCAGCTGGTTCATGCGCTCGATCACCTGGCGGGTGATGTCGTATTGAGGCTTGACGTCAATCACGGCGCCGCGCTCGAACACCAGGTCAAAGGCACCTTTCTTGATGACTTCTTCCACAGCGCTGTCGAGTTTCGGCTTGAGCTGCTTGAGCATTTCGCGGTCGGCAACAGCCTTGGCTTCGTTCAGTTCCTTGGACTGGAACTGGTAGTCACGGGCCTTTTGCTTGAATTCAAGCTCCAGGCGCTCGCGCTCGCCTTGCTGCATCTTGTCGCCACCGGCTACCAGACGATCCTGGATGCCCTTGGCACTGCTTTCCAACGTTTTGAGCTTGGTCAGTTGCGGACCAAACTTCTTCTCGGCATCCACCGCGTACTTCTTGGCCGCGTCGGATTCCAGCAGGGCCATCTGATAGTTCAGGACGGCGATTTTCATCTCGGCGAAGGCCGGGGTGGTTACCAGCACAGTGGCCAGCAGAACCAATTGAGTCAACTTACGCACGATGTACTCCTACAGATCCGTTGTCGTTATCTTGGGTCAGACGCTTAGAACGTCTGGCCGAGGGAGAATTGGAAAATCTGGGTTTCAGCGTTATCCGGTTTCTTGACTGGCATAGCCAGAGCAAAGCTCAACGGACCAAGCGCAGTCACCCACGTCACGCCAACACCTACGGAGCTCGCCAGGTTGCTGAGGCTTACTTCGTTACACTGGGTATTGGACTTCACGCCAGTCGGGTTAGTGACCTGATCGCACTTGGAGTCGAATACGTTACCCACATCCCAGAAAACCGAAGTACGCAGGGACCGCTGATCTTTCACGAACGGCAGTGGGAACAGGATCTCGGCACCACCCTGGATCAGCACGTTACCACCGAATGGCAGTGCGCTAGTGTCCGTATCCGCCACGGTACCGGTGTTACCGGTCACGCCAGCGCCACGGCTAGGGGTGCCACGAGGACCCAAGGTGCTGTCCTTGAAGCCGCGAACCGAGTTGAAACCACCTGCATAGTAGTTCTCATAGAACGGCAAGCCGTTGGTCGAACCATAACCGTCGCCATAGCCCAGTTCAGTGTGCAGGCGCATGGTGTAGTTGTCGCTCAAAGGCTGGAACAACTGGCCACGGTAGTCGAGCTTGAAGAACGACAGGTCGCTGCCCGGCGTGGTGGCTTCCAGGGTCACGCTCTGGGAGTGACCGCGGGTGGCCAGTACGCCTTTGTTCAGGGTCGACTCGGACCAGCCGGCAGACGCCTTGAAGTTCAGGAACTTGTCGCCTTCGCGACGGGTGAAGTCGAAGATCTCATCCACGGTGTACACACCGGTCTTGATCTCATCCTGCTGCGCGGTCAGGCCGAAGGTCAGACGCGAGGTCTCACTGATCGGGTAACCGATGTTGACGCCGGCACCCAGGCTGTCGATCGCATAGCTGGCAACGTTGACGTCGAGGTCTTTGTAGTCGGTGGTGCGGTAGAAGGCGTTATAGCCCAGGCTCACACCGTCAGCGGTCCAGTAGGGGTCGACATAACCGAAGTTATAGCGGCTCTGGTATTCGCTGCGGGTCAGGCCGATGGAAACCTTGTTACCGGTACCGAGGAAGTTGTTCTGGGTGATCGAACCACCAAGGATCAGGCCGGCACTCTGTGCGAAACCGACGCTGGCGGTGATCGAGCCCGAGGCTTGTTCTTCAACGGCGTAGTTCACGTCAACCTGGTCGTCCACACCCGGTACGGCTGGGGTTTCGACGTTGACTTCCTTGAAGAAGCCCAGACGTTCAAGACGGGTCTTGGACTGGTCGATCAGGTAGGTCGACGCCCAGCCACCTTCCATCTGACGCATTTCACGACGCAGCACTTCGTCCGCAGACTTGGTGTTGCCACGGAAGTTGATGCGGTTCACGTAGGCACGCTTGCCCGGGTCGACCACGAAGGTGATGTCCACGGTGTGGTCGTCATCGTGCGGGGTCGGCACGCCGTTGACGTTGGCGAAGGTATAGCCTTCGTTACCCAGGCGACGGGTGATCAGTTCGGACGTGGTGGTCATCAGCTTGCGCGAGAACACCTGGTCTTTCTGCACCAGCAACAGGGCCTTGACCTGGTCTTCAGGCACTTTCAAGTCGCCGCTGAGCTTGACGTCGCGGACCTTGTACTTCTCACCCTCGTTGACGTTGACGGTGATGTACACATGCTTCTTGTCAGGGGTAATGGACACCTGGGTCGAAGCGATATCCATGTTGATATAGCCACGGTCCAGGTAGTAGGAACGCAAGCGCTCCAGGTCACCGGAGAGTTTTTCACGGGCGTACTTGTCGTCGTTCTTGAAGAACGACAGCCAGTTGGTGGTCTTGAGCTCGAACAGGCCGATCAGGTCTTCATCAGGGAACTTGGTGTTGCCCACCACGTTGATGTGCTGAATGGCCGCCACGGTGCCTTCGTTGATGTTGACCTTGAGGCCGACACGGTTACGAGGCTGCGGGACCACTTCCGTTTCCACGGTCGCGGAGTAGCGGCCCTGGGCAACGTACTGGCGTTGCAGCTCGTTACGCACACCCTCGAGGGTGGCGCGCTGGAAGATCTCGCCCTCGGCCAGGCCGGATTGCTTGAGGCCCTTCATCAGGTCTTCAGTGGAGATCGCCTTGTTACCCTCGATCTCGATACTGGCGACGGAAGGTCGCTCGACGACGGTGATGACCAGGACGTTACCTTCGCGACCCAGTTGGATATCTTGAAAGAACCCGGTTTTGAACAGCGCACGAGTGGATTCCACCAGGCGACGGTCATCAGCCTGTTCCCCGACGTTCAACGGCAAGGCACCAAAGACGCTACCCGCGGAAACCCGCTGGAGGCCGTTGACGCGAATATCGGAGATAGTGAAGGACTCGGCGTGAACTTCGGCGATCATCAATACGGTGAGAACCGCAGTTAGCAGCAGACGTTTCATGAAGTCCTTTCTTATTCCAACTGGCAATAAACAAACTGCCGCAAAATGCGGCAGATTCGCAATTCAGCGAAGCGTTACAGTCGTCCCAGATCGTTGACCAAGGCTAACAACATCACCCCGACCACCAAACTGATACCGATCTGTATCCCCCAACCCTGCACCCGATCCGACAAGGGGCGACCACGCACCCACTCGACCAGATAAAACAACAGATGCCCCCCATCCAATACTGGAATGGGCAACAAATTCAGAACCCCAAGGCTAATACTCAGATAAGCCAGGAAATTCAGGAAATCCGCGACACCCGACTGGGCAGAAGCGCCCGCCACTTTAGCAATGGTTATCGGCCCACTCAAGTTTTTTACCGAGAGCTCGCCGAACAACATTTTCTTGAGCGATTCGAGAGTCAGCACGCTCATGGTCCAAGTGCGTTTCGCACCCTCGCCAATTGCCGCCAACGGCCCGAAACTGACCTCGCGCATCATCGACGGCGGCCACTCCGGGCTTTTCACGCCAGCACCGAGGTAACCCCCGGCCGCCTTGGCTTCCCCGCGAACCGCCAGGGTCACGGGGACGTCGATTTGAGCACCATCGCGCTCAACTTTCAGCACAATTTTGGTATCAGGCCGTACACGCACCAGGTCGACCACTTGCTGCCAGTCGCCCAGCGCCTGACCATCGAGGGCCAGCAGGCGGTCGCCGGTTTTCAGACCTGCGGCCTGGGCCGGGCCTTTCGGGTCAAGCTCGGCGAGCACCGGCGGCAAGGCCGGGCGCCACGGGCGAATACCCAGGGACTTGATCGGGTCCGGCTCATCGGCCCCCTTGAGCCAATGGTCGAGGGCCAGTTCACGCGGGGTCTCGGCGGAAGAGTCCTGCTCGCGCACCACCACCTTGACGGTGCCGCTTTCGCCCAGGCGACGTACCAACTGCAAATTGACCGCGCCCCAACCGGTGGTTGGTTCGCCATCAATGGAAACAATTTCCTGCCCGGCGACCAATCCCGCCTTCGCCGCCATGCTGTCCGCTTCAACCGCGCCGATCACCGGACGTATCTGTTCGCTGCCGAGCATGGCCAGGAACCAGAAGAACACCATGGCCAACAGGAAATTGGCGATCGGGCCGGCGGCGACGATAGCGATGCGCTGACGAACGGTCTTGCGATTGAAGGACTGATCCAGTTGATCCGCCGGCACTTCGCCTTCGCGCTCATCGAGCATCTTGACGTAGCCGCCCAAGGGGATGGCCGCGATCACGAACTCGGTGCCACGGCGGTCGTGCCAACGCAGCAACGGCATGCCGAAACCAACGGAAAAGCGCAGTACCTTGACGCCGCAACGACGCGCCACCCAGAAGTGGCCGAATTCGTGGAAGGTAACCAGCACACCCAGAGCAACCAGGGTGCCGACAATCATGTAAAGCGCACTCATCTAATTTCTCCGCATTCCAATCCAGTGCCTGAAGACGCAAACACGCCCAAAGACTAACGCGCGTTGCGGTTCAACCATTGTTCGGCCAGGGCACGGGCCTTGGCATCCGCCTCGAACACTGCCCCCAGATCATTCACAGCCACCACGGGCTCAAGACTCAGAACATCCTCGATGATACTCGCGATCTGCGGAAAGCGGATGCGCTGTTCGAGAAACGCCGCCACCGCCACCTCGTTAGCCGCATTGAGCATCGCCGGCGCGCTGTTGCCCGCCTCCGCGGCTTGCCGCGCCAGGCGCAGGCATGGAAAGCGCTGCTCGTCCGGCGCCTCGAAGTCCAGGCGTGCAATCGCGAACAGGTCCAACGGTGCAACACCGGAATCGATCCGCTCAGGCCAGGCCAGGGCATTGGCGATCGGCGTCCGCATGTCGGGGTTACCCAACTGCGCCAGCACCGAGCCATCCACATAGTCGACCAGGGAATGAATCACACTTTGCGGATGAATCACCACCTCGACCTGATCGGGCCGCGCATCGAACAACCAGCAGGCCTCGATCAACTCCAGGCCCTTATTCATCATGCTGGCCGAATCCACGGAGATCTTGCGCCCCATGGACCAGTTCGGATGGGCGCACGCCTGATCCGGAGACACATGCTCCAGGTCCGCCAGCGGAGTTTTGCGAAAAGGCCCACCGGATGCTGTCAGCAAAATCCGGCGTACACCGACCTGGCTCAGGCCGCGGGCAAAATCGCCGGGCATGCACTGGAAAATCGCGTTGTGCTCACTGTCGAGGGGCAGCAATACCGCCCCGCTCTTGCGCACCGCCTGCATAAAGAGTGTGCCGGACATGACCAGCGCTTCTTTATTAGCCAGCAGGATCTTCTTGCCCGCATCGACGGCGGCCAGGGTCGGGCGCAAGCCAGCGGCGCCGACGATGGCCGCCACCACGGCATCCACCTCGGCATCGGCCGACACCTGGCACAACCCTTCCTCGCCCACCAGCACCTGAGTGGCCAGGCCGGCGGCGCGCAGGTCATCTTGCAAGCCTCGCGCGGCAGCGACCCCAGGCACGACGGCAAAACGTGGCGCATGGCGCACGCACAGCGCCAGCAACTCAGTCAGGCGAGAGAAGCCGGTCAATGCGAAAACTTGATAGCGTTCCGGGTGGCGCGCGATCACATCCAGGGCGCTCAACCCTACCGAGCCGGTCGCACCCAGCACGGTGACCTGTTGCAGGCGGCTCACGACGCAGCCATCCACAACAGCACGGCAAAGATCGGGATCGCAGCGGTCAGACTGTCGATACGGTCCAGCACGCCGCCATGGCCCGGCAACAGATTACTGCTGTCCTTGATCCCGGCCTGGCGCTTGAACATGCTCTCGGTGAGGTCGCCCACGACCGAGATCAATACGACGATGGCCGCGCCCAGCAAGGCCAGGCACACCTCTTTCACCGACCAGCCACGCACAACACCGACCACGAGCGTGATCACCAAGGTCAAGGCCAGGCCGCCGTACACGCCCTCCCAGCTCTTGCCCGGGCTGACCGCCGGCGCCAGCTTGCGCTTGCCGAAGGCCCGACCGGAGAAGTAGGCACCGATATCGGCACCCCAGACCAACACCATCACCGCCAGGATCAACTCATTGCCGATCGGAAAACGCTTGATCTCCACCAGCCCTTGCCACGCCGGCAGCAGAATCAACAAGCCGATCACCAGCTTGCAGGCAACGCTGGACCACTGGCTGCTGGTGCGCGGATAAGTCAACACCAGGAAGGTCGCCAACGCCCACCACAGCACCGCCGCACCCAACACCCAAGGAGCGAGATCGGGGAGGATGTACATCAGGAACAGCAACAGCGCCACGATGACGGCATACACCACCCGCGGCAACTGCGCACTGAAGCCGGCCAGGCGCGCCCATTCCCAGGCACCGAGCGTCACGACCAGGCCGATGAACAGCGCAAAGCCGGATCCGTCGAGCAGAAAAAAGCCACACAAGGCAATCGGCAGCAGGATCAGTGCAGTGATGATTCGTTGTTTAAGCATTAAACCCGGGCTCCAGCTTCGATCTGCTCGCTCGTTTTACCGAAGCGACGCTGACGGGAAGCGAAATCGGCCAGCGCTTTACGCATGGCATCGTGTTTGAAGTCCGGCCAGAACAGGTCGGAGAAATACAGCTCGGTATAGGCCAACTGCCACAACAGGAAATTACTGATGCGGTGCTCGCCACCGGTACGGATGCACAAGTCCGGCAGCGGCAGGTCGCCGGTAACCAGGCAGGTCTGCAACAGTTCGGGCGTGATCTCGTCCGGCTGCAGGTGGCCGGCCTGCACTTCACGGGCAAGCCGTTGCGCAGCCTGGGCGATGTCCCACTGGCCACCGTAGTTGGCGGCAATCTGCAGCACAAAACGGTTACTGCCGGCGGTAATGGCTTCGGCCTCACGCATGGCCGCTTGCAGCTCCGGGTGGAACCGCGAGCGATCACCAATGATGCGCAGCGTGATGTTGTTGTCGTTGAGGCGCTTGGCCTCACGACGCAGGGCCCTGAAGAACAGATCCATCAAGGCACTGACTTCCTCGGCAGGGCGCTGCCAGTTTTCACTGGAAAACGCGAACAAGGTCAACACTTCGACCTTGGCCTCGGCGCACACCTCGATCACTGCCCGTACCGCATCGACACCCGCTTTGTGCCCGGCGACGCCAGGCAGGAAGCGTTTTTTCGCCCAGCGATTATTCCCATCCATGATGATCGCGACATGGCGCGGCACCACGGAGGGCACAGTCTGCTTGGTCTTTTCCATGAAAGCGCCCTGACCCTTATACGGCCATCAAGTCCGCTTCTTTTTGCTTGGTGGCCGCATCGATATCAGCTTCGGCCTTGTCGGTCAGCTTCTGGATATCAGCCGCCGCACGACGCTCTTCGTCTTCGCTGATTTCCTTGTCCTTGACCAGCTTCTTCAGCTCGCCCAGGGCATCGCGACGGATGTTGCGCACGGCAACACGTGCATCTTCTGCTGCGCTGCGCGCCTGCTTGGTGAAGCCCTTGCGGGTTTCTTCAGTCAGGGCAGGCATGGAAATCAGCAGCAACTCGCCCAGGTTGGTCGGGTTGAGGTTCAGGCCGGCGCTCTGGATCGCCTTGTCGACCGCCGCGAGCATGTTGCGCTCGAAGGCGACGACTTGCAGGGTGCGCGAGTCTTTTACGGTGATATTGGCCACTTGGGTGATGGAGGTGTCGGTACCGTAGTACGGCACCATCACGCTACCCAGAATGCTGGGGTGCGCCTTGCCTGTACGAATCTGGCCGAATGCATGGGCCAGAGACTCCAGGGATTTGTGCATACGCGCTTGGGCGTCTTTCTTGATTTCGTTGATCATTGTTGGCCTTCCTCGATCAGAGTGCCTTCCGCGCCGCCGTGTACGATGTTCAGCAGGGCGCCGGGCTTGTTCATGTTAAATACGCGCAGCGGCATCTTGTGGTCGCGGCACAGGCAAATTGCCGTCAGGTCCATCACGCCCAGCTTGCGATCCAGCACTTCATCGTAGGTCAGATGATCGAACTTCTCGGCATGCGGGTCTTTGAATGGATCTGCAGTGTATACGCCGTCGACTTTGGTCGCTTTCAACACGACGTCAGCATCGATTTCAATCGCACGCAGGCATGCGGCCGAGTCGGTGGTGAAGAACGGGTTGCCGGTACCGGCGGCGAAGATGACCACTTCCTTGGCGTTCAGGTGGCGCATGGCTTTGCGACGGTCATAGTGATCGGTCACGCCTACCATGGAAATAGCCGACATCACGATCGCCGAGATGTTGGCGCGCTCCAGGGCATCGCGCATGGCCAGGGCGTTCATCACAGTGGCCAGCATGCCCATGTGGTCACCGGTGACCCGGTCCATGCCCGCCGCACTCAGTGCGGCACCGCGGAACAGGTTGCCACCGCCAATCACCAGGCCGACCTGCACGCCGATGCCGACCAATTGGCCAACTTCCAGCGCCATGCGGTCGAGTACCTTGGGATCGATCCCGAACTCTTCCGAGCCCATCAGGGCCTCGCCGCTGAGCTTGAGTAGAATGCGTTTATAGCGAGCCTGATAACCACTGCCCTGCTGAGCCATTGCGAATCTCTCCTGCGGCGTATTTTAAAAAATTCTTGGCGAGCCGTTTACGGCTTGCGTTCACTCTAGCTGGACGCTATCACAGCGCCATCGGAACACGGCTTTGTAAGCCAGTTCCGAAGGGAAGCCAAATAAAATTAGCCTTCCCATTTGAAAAGAGGCTGCGCGCGTGAGCGGGCAGCCTCTTTCGGGCGACAGTTGAAAACCGTCTTATTGCTTGGCGGCAGCCAGCTGGGCAGCAACTTCTTCAGCGAAGTTGTCGACCGGCTTCTCGATGCCTTCGCCTACTTTGTAGTAAGTGAAGGAAACGATTTCAGCACCGGCTTTCTTGGCCAGTTCGCCAACCTTGACTTCAGGGTTCTTGACGAACGCCTGCTCAACCAGGCTCGCTTCAGCCAGGAACTTGCTGATACGGCCTTTGATCATGTTTTCAACGATGTTTTCTGGCTTGCCCGCGATCTTGTCAGCGTTGAGGCTCAGGAACACGGCTTTTTCGCGTTCGATGGCTTCAGCGGACACTTCCGATGGCAGCAGGAATTCAGGGTTGCTGGCCGCTACGTGCATAGCGATGTCTTTGGCCAGCTCAACGCTGCCGCCTTTAAGGGCAACCACAACGCCGATCTTGTTGCCGTGCAGGTAACCACCGACAACATCACCTTCAACGCGAGCCAGGCGACGGATGTTGACGTTTTCGCCAACCTTGCCGACCAGTACCAGGCGATCAGCTTCTTGAGCGGCGATCAGCGGAGCGGCGTCAGTCAGCTTGTCAGCGAACGCTTTCTCAATGCTGGCAGCAACAAATGCCTTGAAGTCGTCCTGCAGAGCCAGGAAGTCGGTCTGCGAGTTCACTTCCAGCAGAACTGCGGATTTACCGTCTTCTTTCAGCGCGATGGCGCCTTCAGCAGCAACGTTGCCTGCTTTCTTGGCAGCCTTGATGGCGCCCGAAGCACGCATGTCATCAATGGCTTTTTCGATGTCGCCGCCAGCCTTGGTCAAGGCCTTTTTGCAATCCATCATGCCTTCGCCGGTACGCTCACGCAGTTCTTTAACCAACGCTGCAGTAATCTCTGCCATTTCAAAATCCTCTTGGATAGGTTTTCAACCATTCCACCCGATCAAACGGGCGATCAATTCTTCCCGAATCACCCTTGTAGGCCGCTGCACGTTACAGATGTTGTAGCTGCGCTGCCGACAAATGGTTTTCGAGGGGGCAAAAAGGGGGCCAAGCCCCCTTTTTGCTTACTGAGTCAACGCCAGGGCGTCAATTACTCAGCTGCGGCTACCGGAGCTTCTTCAGCGAACTGCTCGGTACCACCAGCAACGTGGTTGCGACCGCGGATGACAGCGTCAGCCATCGAACCCATGTACAGCTGGATAGCGCGGATGGCGTCATCGTTGCCTGGGATGATGTAGTCAACGCCTTCTGGGCTGCTGTTGGTATCGACTACGCCGATAACAGGGATGCCCAGCTTGTTGGCTTCGGTGATCGCAATGCGCTCGTGATCAACGTCGATAACGAACAGTGCGTCAGGCAGACCGCCCATGTCCTTGATACCACCCAGGGAACGATCGAGCTTTTCCAGGTCGCGAGTACGCATCAGCGCCTCTTTCTTGGTCAGCTTGGCGAAAGTACCGTCTTCGGCTTGCACTTCAAGGTCACGCAGACGCTTGATGGAAGCACGGATGGTTTTGAAGTTGGTGAGCATGCCGCCCAACCAGCGGTGATCGACGTACGGCGAACCGCAACGTGCTGCTTCTTCAGCAACGATCTTGCCAGCGGAACGCTTGGTGCCGACGAACAGAATCTTGTTTTTGCCCTGGGCCAGACGCTCTACGAAAGTCAGAGCTTCGTTGAACATTGGCAGGGTTTTTTCAAGGTTGATGATGTGGATCTTGTTACGCGCGCCGAAAATGTATTTACCCATTTTCGGGTTCCAGTAACGGGTCTGGTGACCGAAGTGCACACCGGCCTTCAGCATATCGCGCATGTTGACTTGGGACATGATAGTTCCTTAATAAGTCGGGTTTGGCCTCCACGTATCCCAATGACCAACCAGCGGCATCAAGGCCTCCGGCACCCAGGTCATCGTGTCGACACGTGTGTGGATTTAAGCTTCGCGGGGTATCCCCGGAAAGCGGCGCATTTTATACCACACGAAGGGAAAAAACGAAACCCGCAATCACATTTGCCGCCAACGACTTTTGCGCAACCCTTTGAATCGCGCCACTATAGCCCCACCTTATAGAGATAACCGATGGCCAGACGCTCATGGTTTGCCGCCCGCGTCTGGTAGAATCGCGTTTTTCAGGGCTTGTGCGAATTCTGCAACCTTTTGTCGCACACCCGTAAACCGTATTGATTTCAGCGCCTCGCGCTAGAGAGAGAGCCTGTATGACCGTTACCTTGAAAACCGCCGAAGACATTGCCGGCATGCGCGTTGCCGGCAAACTGGCGGCCGACGTGCTGGAAATGATTGCCGAACACGTCAAGCCCGGCGTCACCACCGAAACGCTGGACCGCATTTGCCACGACTATATAGTCGACGTGCAAAAAGCTATCCCTGCCCCGCTGAACTACAAGGGCTTCCCCAAGTCGATCTGCACCTCGATCAACCACGTGGTCTGCCACGGGATTCCCGGCGACAAACCGCTGAAAGACGGCGACACCCTGAACATCGACGTCACCGTCATCAAAGACGGCTACCACGGCGATACCAGCCGCATGTTCCATGTCGGCACCGTGCCGGTCTGGGCCGAGCGCCTGTCCCAGGTGACCCAGGAATGCATGTACAAGGCCATTGAAATCGTCAAACCCGGCTGCCGCCTGGGCGATATCGGTGAAGTGATCCAGAAGCACGCTGAAAAGAACGGCTTCTCGGTGGTCCGTGAGTTCTGCGGCCACGGCATCGGCAAGGTGTTCCACGAAGAGCCGCAGATCCTGCACTACGGCCGCGCCGGCACCGGCATGGAACTCAAAGCCGGCATGACCTTTACCATCGAGCCGATGATCAACCAGGGCAAGGCCGACACCAAGG
The DNA here is from genome assembly GCF_059423025.1 of Pseudomonas sp. GW704-F2. Lineage (NCBI taxonomy): Bacteria > Pseudomonadati > Pseudomonadota > Gammaproteobacteria > Pseudomonadales > Pseudomonadaceae > Pseudomonas > Pseudomonas sp. GW704-F2. Next base: position 102,478 of record NZ_JBWKXO010000010.1, read on the forward strand.
TGCTGGGCGATGGCTGGACCGCCATCACCAAGGACCGCAAGCTCTCCGCCCAGTGGGAACACACCCTGCTGGTCACCGACACCGGCTACGAGATCTTCACCCTGCGCGCGGACGACACCATCCCACGCATCTCGGCGTAACGGCTGCCCTGGTTTTCCCAGACTGTGTTGTGACTGACTGATAGATAGAAAGGAAAGCCGAACGATGCCCCAGGTGGATCCCGAACTCTTCGACCGTGGCCAGTTCCAGGCCGAACTGGCGCTGAAGGCCAGCCCTATCGCCGCCTTCAAGAAGGCTATCCGCCAGGCCCGCGAGGTGCTCGACGAGCGCTTTCGCAGCGGCCGGGACATCCGTCGGCTGATCGAGGACCGCGCCTGGTTCGTCGATAACATCCTGCAAAAGGCCTGGGAACAGTTCAACTGGAGCGAAGACGCCGATATCGCCCTGGTGGCGGTCGGCGGCTACGGTCGCGGCGAGCTGCACCCCTACTCGGACATCGACCTGCTGATCCTGCTGGACAGCGCCGACCATGAGATCTTTCGCGATTCCATCGAGCGTTTTCTGACGCTGCTGTGGGACATCGGCCTGGAAGTCGGCCAGAGCGTGCGCTCGGTGGCCGAATGCGGCGAAGAAGCCCGCGCCGACCTCACCGTCATCACCAACCTGATGGAAAGCCGCACCATCGCCGGTCCCGAGCGTCTGCGCCAACGCATGCTCGAAGTCACCAGCACCGCGCACATGTGGCCGAGCAAGGAGTTCTTCCTGGCCAAGCGCGCCGAGCAGAAAGCCCGGCACCACAAGTACAACGACACCGAATACAACCTGGAACCCAACGTCAAAGGCTCCCCCGGGGGCTTGCGCGATATCCAGACGATTTTGTGGGTCGCCCGTCGCCAGTACGGCACCCTGAACCTGCGCGCCCTGGCCGGTGAAGGCTTTCTGGTGGAAAGCGAAAACGCCCTGCTCGCCTCGTCCCAGGAATTCCTCTGGAAAGTGCGCTACGCCCTGCACATGCTCGCCGGGCGCGCCGAAGACCGCCTGCTGTTCGACCATCAGCGCTCCATCGCCACCCTGCTGGGTTTCGAGGGCGAAGACGCGAAGACCAGCATCGAAAGTTTCATGCAGCAGTACTACCGGGTGGTCATGAGCATCGCCCAGCTCAGCGACCTGATTATCCAGCACTTCGAAGAAGTGATCCTGGCCCCGGAAGACGAAGCGCCGCCGCAGCCGATCAACCCGCGTTTCCAGCTGCACGACGGCTATATCGAGGCGCGCAACGACAACGTGTTCCGCCGCACGCCGTTTGCCATGCTGGAAATTTTCGTGCTGATGGCCCAGCAGCCGGAAATCAAAGGCGTGCGCGCCGACACGATTCGCCTGCTGCGAGAAAACCGTCACCTGATCGACGATGACTTTCGCAATGACATCCGCAACACCAGCCTGTTCATCGAGCTGTTCAAGTGCAAGATCGGCATCCACCGCAACCTGCGGCGGATGAACCGCTACGGCATCCTCGGGCGTTACCTGCCGGAGTTCGGCTTTATCGTCGGGCAGATGCAGCACGACCTGTTCCACATCTACACCGTCGACGCCCACACCCTGAACCTGATCAAGCACCTGCGTAAGCTGCAGTACACCCAGGTGTCAGAGAAATTCCCGCTGGCCAGTAAACTGATGGCCAAGCTGCCCAAACCCGAACTGATCTACCTGGCCGGTCTGTACCACGACATCGGCAAAGGCCGCCACGGCGATCACTCGGAAGTCGGTGCAGTCGACGCCGAGGCGTTCTGCCAGCGTCACCAGTTGCCGTTGTGGGACAGCCGCCTGATTGTCTGGCTGGTGCAGAACCATCTGGTGATGTCGACGACCGCCCAGCGCAAGGACCTGTCCGACCCGCAGGTGATCCATGACTTCGCCGGGATCGTCGGCGATGAAACCCGTCTCGACTACCTGTATGTGCTGACCGTTTCCGATATCAATGCCACCAACCCGACCCTCTGGAACTCCTGGCGCGCGAGCCTGTTGCGCCAGCTGTACACCGAGACCAAGCGCGCCCTGCGCCGGGGCCTGGAAAACCCGGTGGACCGCGAAGAACAGATCCGCCGCACCCAAAGCGCGGCCCTGGATATCCTGGTGCGCGGCGGCAACGACCCGGACGACGTCGAACAATTGTGGTCGCAACTGGGCGACGATTACTTCCTGCGCCACACCGCCGGCGACGTGGCCTGGCACAGCGATGCAATCCTGCAGCAACCGGCCGATGGCGGCCCGCTGGTGCTGATCAAAGAGACGACCCAACGCGAGTTCGAAGGCGGCACGCAGATCTTCATCTACGCCCCCGACCAGCACGACTTCTTCGCCGTGACCGTGGCGGCCATGGACCAGCTCAACCTGAACATCCACGACGCCCGGGTCATCACCTCCAGCAGCCAGTTCACCCTCGACACCTACATCGTGCTCGACACCGAGGGCGAGTCCATCGGCGATAACCCGGCGCGGGTGAAAAAGATCCGCGAAGGCCTGACCGAAGCGTTGCGCAACCCGGACGACTACCCGACCATCATCCAGCGTCGCGTGCCACGCCAGCTCAAGCATTTTGCGTTTGCGCCCCAGGTGACCATTTCCAACGACGCCCAGCGCCCGGTAACCGTGCTGGAACTCAGCGCGCCCGATCGCCCGGGCCTGCTGGCGCGGATCGGCGGGATTTTCCTGGAGTTCGACCTGTCGTTGCAGAACGCCAAGATTGCGACCCTCGGCGAGCGCGTGGAAGACGTGTTCTTCATTACCGACGCCGACAACCAGCCGCTGTCCGACCCCGAACTGTGCCGCCGCCTGCAGGATGCAATCGTCCAGCAGTTGAGCGTTCACCAGGAGCCCGGGGTCGAGCTGACGCGCCTGACGATTTGATACCCGCCCAGTTTTTAACGCCTTGCACGAGATCCACCGATGAACAACGCCCTGAACCAGTTGCAGCCCTACCCGTTCGAAAAACTGCGCGCCCTGCTCGGCAGCGTCACGCCGAACCCGGACAAACGTCCGATCGCGCTGTCCATCGGCGAGCCCAAGCATAAATCGCCGACCTTCGTCGCCGAGGCGTTGAGCAATAACCTCGACCAGATGGCGGTGTACCCGACCACCCTGGGCATTGCGGCGCTGCGCGAAGCCATCGCGGCCTGGTGCGAACGCCGCTTCAATGTACCCAAGGGCTGGCTGGACCCGGCGCGTAACATCCTGCCGGTCAACGGCACCCGCGAGGCACTGTTCGCCTTCACCCAAGCCGTGGTCAATCGCAGTGACGACGCGCTGGTGGTAAGCCCGAACCCGTTCTACCAGATCTATGAAGGCGCGGCGTTCCTGGCCGGCGCCAAGCCGCACTACCTGCCGTGCCTGGACGCCAATGGCTTCAACCCGGATTTCGACGCCGTGTCGCCAGACGTCTGGAAGCGCTGCCAGATCCTGTTCCTGTGCTCCCCCGGCAACCCGACCGGCGCGCTGATCCCGGTCGACACCCTGAAAAAGCTCATCGCCCTGGCCGACGAATACGACTTCGTGATTGCCGCCGACGAGTGCTACAGCGAGCTGTACTTCGACGAACAAAGCCCGCCGCCGGGCCTGTTGAGCGCCTGCGTCGAACTCGGCCGCCAGGACTTCAAACGCTGCGTGGTGTTCCACAGCCTGTCCAAGCGCTCCAACCTACCGGGCCTGCGTTCCGGCTTCGTGGCCGGCGACGCCGACATCCTCAAGGCCTTCCTGCTGTACCGCACCTACCACGGCTGCGCGATGCCCGTGCAAACCCAACTGGCAAGCATCGCCGCCTGGCAGGACGAAGCCCACGTCCAGGCCAACCGCGACCTGTATCGGGAAAAATTCGACGCCGTGCTGGCGATCCTCAAGCCGGTGCTGGACGTACAAGCCCCCGATGGTGGTTTCTACCTGTGGCCGAATGTAGAGGGTGACGATGCCGCCTTCTGTCGCGATCTGTTTGTGCAAGAACACGTGACCGTAGTACCCGGCTCGTACCTGTCGCGGGAGGTGGACGGCGTCAACCCAGGCGCCGGGCGCGTTCGCATGGCATTGGTTGCACCACTGGCGGAGTGCGTGGAAGCGGCTGAGCGCATTCGCGATTTCATTCAACGCAGGAAGTAACCTCGCCACATCCCGCACTGTGTCGCACAGTGCGGGAACCTTGTTCACTCGCTCACCACCAATAGGCAAACTTCCTACGAGTAATGCCTATGAGCCTAATCACCCCGTCGCTCGCCCCTCCCCCCGCTTATGAGCCGCTCCCGGATAACCGCACCTCCCCTCCCGAATCCGCCGGGCGAACCAAAAGAGGCATCGCCGACAGCGACAAGCGCTGGCCGGCCGGCGTGGTCACCGTTGCGCTCGACCTGAGCAGCGAAAAAAGCAAAGCGCTGGTGGTGGACGCTATCCGCGAATGGGCCCACCACACGCCGGCCCTGCGCTTCAATATCGTCGAAGGCAAGACGGGCGATATTCGTATTTCTGACGATGAAGGGCTCATGGGCAATTGGTCCGCCATTGGCACAGAGGCCAAGCGCATCGATGAAGATCAACCCACGATGCACCTCAACCGGACCGACGACTCGAAGAAGTTGCGCAGTACGGCCCTGCACGAATTCGGCCACGCCCTCGGGTTATTGCACGAGCACCAACACCCGCAGAACAGCCTGGATTGGGACAGCCCCCAAGTGTATGACTACTACACCAGCGACTCTTTCAACGAAGCCATGGTACGCGAGCATATCCTTGAGCCAGACAACCGGCCCGGCCTGCAGATCACCCCATACGATCCACAGTCCGTGATGCATTATGAAATTCCGGCAGCATTGAGGCGCAACGGCCAGGCCATTCCTAAAAACACAACCCTTTCCGCAGGCGACAAGCGAACGATCAGAATGCTGTACCCCCCGGTCAACCCGACGTAGCGGGCCCAGGGGTAAACATCGGCTCACGTATTCACTCAACACCGCCGGGAACTTTCCTGCAATTGGCACGAATCAACCAGTGTCTCGTCCCCATGCCCGCCGTGATCCGTCATCCACGCTTTCGTGATGCCGACTCAGACTGCACCGTTTAAGGCACCACACACTCAGCGCCGGCGGCACGGCGGCCCCCAATTGCCTACTTCGGCGACCCCAGGTTCGCCTCACTCATGTCCAGATCGTCCAACACCTCCCTCAACACGTCATCCCCAATCCGGTGATGACGGCTCAGGCTATACAACTCCAAGCGCTGCGCCCGCAGCGCCTTGAGCCGTAGCTTTCGCTCCAGTTGGTCCATCTGCGACGCCAGCGCCTGGGCTTCGGCGGAGTCGTTGAAGACGTCCAACTGATGCCGGTATTCCGACATCAGTCGCGCCTTCAGCTCGGTAGCCAGTGCGGCCTGGGCGGCGTCCGCGGGAGGGCTCTCGGTGGGTTCTTCGACCTCAAGCGCATGGATCGCCGCCACGGCAGTCTTTTTCCACGCCTCGCGCACTTCATTGTGGTGTTTTTCATCGGGGCTTTTTTCAATGCCGCGCAGCAGCAGCGGCAACGCAATACAGGCAGCGACGAGCGACAGCAGGATCACCCCGGCCGCGATAAAGATCAGCAGATCGCGTTCCGGGAACGCCTTGCCCGGCGCCAGCAGCAAGGGCACCGACATCACACCGGCCAACGTCACCGCCCCGCGCACACCGCCCACGGTCAACAGCCAGCAGGAACGCGCCGTCGGCACCAGGGTAAGCTCGCTTTTCCCACGCAGGCGCCGGAGCACGCCCGACAGACGCCAGATGCTTTGCACCCAGATGAAGCGTAATACCAACAACACCAGGAAGATCGCGACCACGTCCAGGCAGCGATACAGCAGGGTCGGCCACAGCGTGGTTTCATGACTCACCACCGCCTTGATGATGTCCGGCAGTTGCAGCCCCAACAGCAGGAAGATCAAGCCATTGAAGGCAAACTCCAGCAGCGACCACACACTGCGATTGAGCAAGCGCGTGCTGGTCTGGCGGGGCAGCAGGTCCAGCCAGCTTTGCATCATGCCCGCCGCCACGGCCGAAAGAATCCCCGATGCGCCCAGGCGTTCGGCCAGAACATAGGCGGCGAACGGCAGCAGCAACATGAACACAACATGGGTGGCCGGGTCGTCCCAGCCTCGCGCAATCATCCAGACACGCAAGCGCCCCACCAGCCAGCTCAACGCGATCCCGACCGCCAGACCGCCGATGGCCACCAGTACAAAGGTCAGGCTGGCATCCGCCAGGGAAAACACCCCGGTCAAGGCTGCCACCAGGGCGAACTTGAAGGTCACCAGGCCCGAGGCATCGTTCATCAAGGCTTCGCCCTGGAGCATATGCATCAACGGCGTGGGTAAACGGTTCTGGGAAATGGCCGACACCGCCACGGCGTCCGTCGGCGACAACACCGCCGCCAGGGCAAAGGCCACCGGCAATGGAATCGAAGGCAACAACCAATGAATGAAGTAGCCAGCGCCGACCACGGTGAACAGCACCAGCCCCACTGCCAACGTCAGAATCGGCCCGCGCAGGCGCCACAGTTCGCGCTTGGGCATGCGCCAGCCATCGGAGAACAACAGCGGCGGCAGGAACAGAAACAGAAACAACTCCGGGTCCAGCGCGACATGCAGCCCCAACGTGGGCCAGGCCAGCAAGGCCCCGGCGACAATCTGCACCAGCGGTAACGGCAGTGGGATGACTCGCCAGACCAGACGCGAAACGCTGACCAGCATCAGCAAGATAAGAACGGTGTAGGCGGTTTGCATAACGCGGTTTTCCCGGACAATCGACTTGCAACGACACACATCAGGCAACAACTCACCATTGAAGTGCCATATTAGCTGCCTATGCTGTGCGATGGCTTTCGCACAATAGTCGCACGGGGCAATCCACGCTAGAGACGAGCGGCACCCAAACCCGCTGGTCGTGGCATAATCCCAGACCTTTCATCTTCATTGGTCCAAAGGGGGGCAATTCCTTGACCGTATCAAGTAAAACCTTGCACCTTTTCGGCATCAAAGCCTGCGACACCATGAAAAAAGCCCGCACCTGGCTCGACGAGCACGGCGTGAGCTACGAGTTCCATGACTACAAAACCGTCGGTATCGACCGCGAACACTTGACCCAATGGTGCAACGAGCACGGTTGGCAGGTGGTTTTGAACCGTGCGGGCACCACCTTTCGCAAACTCGAAGACGAACGCAAAGCCGATCTCGATCAGTCGAAAGCCATTGAATTGATGCTCGCACAACCCTCGATGATCAAGCGCCCGGTGCTTGATCTCGGAGACAGAACCCTGATTGGCTTCAAGCCAGATACTTATTCGGCAGCCCTCAAGTAGGCTGGCCATCCCATTTTTGTAGAGGTAACAGCATGTCCAATTCCCTGTTCAGCCTGGGCTTCGGCGTCGGCACTCAGAACCGCCAAGGTGCTTGGCTGGAAGTGTTTTACGCACAACCCGTACTCAACCCGTCGGCGGAAGTCGTCGCCGCCATCGCGCCGATCCTCGGTTACAGCGAAGGCAACCAGGCGATCACCTTCTCCGTCGCCCAAGCCCTGCAACTGGCTGACGCGCTCAAAGGCGTCGACGCGACCCAGGCAGCCCTGCTGACCCGCCTGGCTGAAAGCCATACCCCGCTGGTCGCCACCCTGCTGGCCGAAGACGCCGCACTGACTTCCACGCCTGAGGCCTACCTCAAGCTGCACCTGCTGTCCCACCGCCTGGTCAAGCCCCACGGCCTGAGCCTGGCCGGTGTATTCGCGCAACTGCCGAACGTGGCCTGGACCAGCCAGGGCGCGATCGACATCAATGAGCTGGCCGAACGCCAACTCGAAGCGCGCCTGCGTGGCGAGCTGCTGGAAGTGTTCTCGGTGGACAAGTTCCCGAAAATGACCGATTACGTCGTACCCAGCGGCGTGCGTATCGCTGACGCCGCGCGTATCCGCCTGGGCGCCTACGTGGGCGAAGGCACCACCGTGATGCACGAAGGTTTCGTCAACTTCAACGCCGGCACCGAAGGCCCGGGCATGATCGAAGGCCGTGTGTCGGCCGGCGTATTTGTCGGCAAGGGTTCGGACCTGGGCGGCGGTTGCTCCACCATGGGCACCTTGTCGGGTGGCGGCAACATCGTGATCAAAGTCGGCGAAGGCTGCCTGATCGGCGCCAACGCCGGTATCGGTATCCCGCTGGGCGACCGCAACACCGTGGAATCGGGCCTGTATGTCACCGCCGGGACCAAGGTTGCCCTGCTCGACGAGCGCAACCAGCTGGTTAAAGTGGTCAAGGCGCGCGAGCTGGCCGGCCAGCCGGACCTGCTGTTCCGCCGTAACTCCGAGACCGGTGCCGTGGAGTGCAAAACCCACAAGTCGGCCATCGAACTGAACGAAGCGCTGCACGCTCACAACTAAGCAGCGACTCGATGCCACTCGCGGGCCCCGATCCTGGGGCCCGTTTATACGAGTATTGAACACCATGCTTGTGCCCTCTCCCTGGCGCGTCGACTTTCCGGCCATCGCCGCTCTGCAACGGCAAGACCAGACCTATCTGGACAGCGCCGCCACCGCGCAAAAACCCCAAGCCCTGTTGGACGCGATCAGCCATTACTACGCCAATGGCGCCGCCAACGTTCACCGTGCCCAGCATTTGCCGGGCGCCCACGCGACCCAGGCTTTCGAGGACAGTCGCAACAAGGTCGCGCAGTGGTTGAATGCAGGAGACAGCGGGCACATCGTCTTCACTCATGGCGCGACGTCGGCGCTGAACCTCTTGGCCTACGGCCTCGAGCACTTATTCAATGCGGGCGATGAACTAGTCATCAGCGCCCTGGAACACCACGCCAACCTGCTGCCCTGGCAGCAACTGGCCAAACGTCGCGCGCTGGAACTGGTGATCCTGCCGGTTGGCGACGACGGTATGATCGACCTTCAGGCCGCCGCCACGCTGATCGGCCCGCGCACGCGCCTGCTGGCGGTGAGCCAACTGTCCAACGTGCTGGGCACCTGGCAGCCGCTGGAACCCTTGCTGGCCATGGCCAAGGCCGAGGGCGCGCTGACCGTGGTCGATGGCGCCCAGGGCATCGTCCATGGCCGCCACGACGTACAAGCCCTGGGCTGCGACTTCTACGTATTTTCCAGCCACAAACTCTACGGCCCGGACGGCGTCGGCGTGCTGTACGGCCGCACCCAAGCCCTGCAACAGCTGCGCCACTGGCAATTCGGCGGCGAAATGGTGCAACAGGCCGATTACCACAGCGCCAGCTTCCGCCCCGCGCCGCTGGGGTTCGAGGCCGGCACCCCACCGATTGCCAGCGTGATCGGCCTGGGCGCCAGCCTGGATTACCTCAATTCACTGGATCAACCGGCGCTCATCGCCCACGAAGCCGCCCTGCACGAGTACCTGTTGCGCGGGCTGAAAGCGCGCAATGGCGTGCGCGTACTGGGCGCGCCGCAGGTGGCGTTGGTCAGTTTTGTGGTGGAAGGCGTGCATAACGCCGATCTTGCGCACTTGCTGACCGAACAGGGCATTGCCGTGCGCGCCGGCCATCATTGCGCAATGCCGCTGCTCAAGGCGATGCACTTGTCGGGAGCGATTCGCGTGTCCCTGGCGCTGTACAACAATTCCGATGATCTGGAGCGATTCTTCGAAGCGCTGGACCAGGCCCTGGATATGCTGCGATGAGCCTGCCGGCCGAGGCTGTCGGCGCTCTTGAGTCGTTTCAGGCGGTGGGCAGCTGGGAGCAACGCGCGCGCCTGCTGATGCAATGGGGCGAACGGCTGCCGCCACTGGCGGACGAAGACAAGGTCGAGGCCAATCTGGTGCAGGGCTGCGAGAGCCTGGTATGGCTGGTCGGGCGGTTATCCGACGGCCACTGGCAGTTCGCCGCCAGCAGCGAAGCGCGCATGATCCGCGGGCTGGTGGCGTTGCTGCTGGCGCGGGTCAACGGGCTGTCGGCCGCCGAGTTGCAGGCGGTCGACTTGCCGGACTGGTTCAATCAACTGGGGCTGTCCCGCCAGTTGTCGCCGTCGCGCAGCAATGGCCTGAACGCCGTGCTGCAGCGCATGCGCGAACTAAGCCGTACATAAAACCCAATGTGGGAGGGGGCTTGCCCCCGATAGCGGTGGTTCAGTCAATGTATTCAGTGACAGGCACTCTGCTATCGGGAGCAAACCCCCTCCCACATTTGAATGGTGCAAGGCCTTGAGATTCAAGAAGGTTTGACCCGATCGGAAGGCCGGCGCACCCCGGCCACGATCTTGTCCACCGCCTTGGTCGCCGCCACCATGCCGAAGGTTGCAGTGACCATCATCACCGCGCCAAACCCGCCGGCGCAGTCCAGCTTCACGCCGTCGCCGACAAAACTCTTCTGCAAGCAGATGCTGCCGTCCGGCTTCGGATAGCGCAGTTGCTCGGTGGAAAACACACACGGCACGCTGTAATGGCGGGTCATCGTGCGCGAGAAGCCATAGTCACGGCGCAGGGTGGAGCGCACTTTCGAGGCCAGCGGATCGTTGAAGGTGCGGTTCAGATCGCAGACCTGGATCAACGTCGGGTCGATCTGCCCGCCAGCGCCGCCAGTGGTGATGATCTGGATCTTGCGGCGCTTGCACCAGGCGATCAGTGCCGCCTTGGCGTTGACGGCGTCGATGCAGTCGATCACGCAGTCGATGTTGGGGGTGATGTACTCGGCCATGGTCTCGCGGGTCACGAAATCCGCCACGGCATGCACCGTGCAGTCCGGGTTGATGCCGCGCAGGCGCTCAGCCATCACCTCGACCTTGGGTTTGCCCACGGTGCTGTCGAGGGCATGCAACTGACGGTTGCTGTTGCTGACGCAGACATCATCCAAATCAAACAACGAGATCTCGCCCACCCCACAACGGGCGATGGCTTCCGCCGCCCATGAGCCTACGCCGCCGACGCCGACGATCGCCACATGGGCCGCTTTCAAGCGCTCCAGGCCTTCAATGCCATACAAGCGGGCGACGCCTGCAAACCGCGGATCTTCTGTACTCATGACCATTACCCCAAAAACCGGCGCGCATTATAGGGCTTTGCCAGGACAAGTTCGAAACTTCGCGATACACGTAAAGAACTTAGCTGGAGATTCGCGGACTAACGTCCGGCTTTTCTCAGTCTGCTGTACGCTCAGGGAAGGGCCGGTGTAGGATGCGCGCCGTTCGGCGTAGGCCGACACCTCTTTTCGTTCCACACCTTTTGGAACCCGAAATAGCCATGTCATCGCGTAAATTTGGACTCAACCTGGTGGTGGTGCTGGCAATTGCCGCGCTGTTCACCGGCTTCTGGGCGCTGATCAACCGCCCGGTCACTGCCCCCAACTGGCCTGAACAGATCTCCGGTTTTTCCTACTCGCCGTTTCAACAAGGCCAGTACCCACAGAAGGACCAGTACCCAACCGACGACCAGATGCGTCGCGATCTGGAGATCATGAGCAAGTTGACGGACAACATCCGGACCTACTCGGTCGACGGCACTCTGGAAGACATCCCCAAGCTGGCGGAAGAGTTCGGCCTGCGCGTCACCCTGGGGATCTGGATCAGCCCGGACCTGGAACGCAACGAACGCGAGATCCAGCGCGCCATCGAGATCGCCAACAGCTCGCGCAGCGTCGTGCGCGTGGTGGTCGGCAACGAAGCGTTGTTCCGTAAAGAGATCACCCCCGAAGCACTGATCGTGTTGCTGGATCGCGTGCGCGCGGCCGTCAAGGTGCCGGTGACCACCTCCGAGCAATGGCACATCTGGGAGCACAACCCACAACTGGCCAAGCACGTCGACTTGATCGCCGCGCACATCCTGCCGTACTGGGAACATATTCCGGTGGACCAGGCGGGCCAATTCGTACTCGACCGCGCACGGGATCTGAAGAAGACCTTCCCGAAAAAGCCGCTGCTGCTGTCGGAAGTCGGCTGGCCGAGCAACGGCCGCATGCGTGGCGGTGCTGATGCGTCTCCCGCCGACCAGGCAATTTACCTGCGCACGCTGGTGAACAAGCTGAACCGCCAGGGCTTCAACTACTTCGTGATCGAGGCCTTCGACCAACCGTGGAAAGCCAGCGACGAAGGCTCGGTCGGCGCCTACTGGGGCGTGTACAACGCCGCGCGTCAGCAGAAATTCAACTTCGAAGGACCGGTGGTCGCGATCCCGCAATGGCGCGTGCTGGCCATCGGTTCGGTGGTGCTTGCACTGCTGTCATTGACCCTGCTGATGATCGACGGCTCGGCCCTGCGCCAACGCGGCCGGACCTTCCTGACCTTTATCGCGTTCCTGTGCGGTTCGGTGCTGGTGTGGATCGGCTACGACTACAGCCAGCAATACAGCACCTGGTTCAGCCTGACGGTCGGCTTCCTCCTGGCGCTCGGCGCCCTGGGCGTGTTTATCGTGCTGCTGGCCGAAGCCCATGAACTGGCGGAAGCGGTCTGGACCCACAAGCGTCGGCGTGAATTCCTGCCGGTCGTGGGGGACTCGGACTACCGCCCGAAAGTGTCGATCCATGTGCCGTGCTACAACGAGCCGCCAGAGATGGTCAAACAGACCCTCGATGCCCTGGCCGCCCTCGACTACCCGGACTACGAAGTCCTGATCATCGACAACAACACCAAGGACCCGGCGGTGTGGGAACCGGTGCGCGACTACTGCGCAACCCTGGGCCCGCGCTTCAAGTTCTTCCACGTCGCGCCCCTGGCCGGTTTCAAGGGCGGCGCGTTGAACTACCTGATCCCCCACACCGCCAAGGATGCCGAAGTGATCGCGGTGATCGACTCGGACTACTGCGTGTCGCCGAACTGGCTCAAGCACATGGTGCCGCACTTCGCCGACCCGAAAATCGCCGTAGTGCAGTCGCCGCAGGATTATCGCGACCAGAACGAAAGCACCTTCAAGAAGCTCTGCTACGCCGAATACAAAGGCTTCTTCCATATCGGCATGGTCACCCGCAACGACCGCGACGCGATCATCCAGCACGGCACCATGACCATGACCCGTCGCTCGGTGCTCGAAGAGCTGGGCTGGGCCGACTGGTGCATCTGCGAAGACGCCGAACTCGGCCTGCGCGTGTTCGAGAAAGGCCTGTCGGCCGCGTATTACCACGAAAGCTACGGCAAGGGCCTGATGCCCGACACCTTCATCGACTTCAAGAAACAGCGTTTCCGCTGGGCCTATGGCGCGATCCAGATCATCAAGCGTCACACCGCCAGCCTGCTGCGCGGCAAGGACACCGAGCTGACCCGTGGCCAGCGCTACCACTTCCTCGCGGGCTGGTTGCCGTGGGTGGCGGATGGCATGAACATCTTCTTCACCGTCGGCGCGCTGTTGTGGTCGGCGGCGATGATCATCGTGCCGACCCGGGTCGACCCGCCGTTGCTGATTTTCGCGATCCCGCCGTTGGCGTTGTTCGTGTTCAAGGTGGGCAAGATCATCTTCCTGTACCGTCGTGCCGTGGGGGTTAACCTCAAGGATGCGTTCTGTGCGGCGCTGGCCGGCCTGGCGTTGTCCCACACCATCGCCAAAGCGGTGCTGTATGGCTTCTTCACCACCAGCATTCCGTTCTTTCGCACACCGAAAAACGCGGATAACCACGGCTTCTGGGTAGCGATTTCCGAAGCCCGCGAAGAGATGTTCATCATGCTGCTGTTGTGGGGCGCGGCGCTGGGGATCTACCTGGTGCAGGGCCTGCCGAGCGCCGACATGCGCTTCTGGGTGGTGATGCTGCTGGTGCAGTCGCTGCCGTATGTGGCGGCGTTGATCATGGCGTTCCTGTCGTCGCTGCCGAAACCGGCGCCGAAGGCAGAGCCGGCCACCGCGCTGTAAAAACGTGTGCAATGCACTAAACGGCGGCCTCTGGCCGCCGTTTTGCTATAAGATAACGGCCGTTTTGTAAGCCTTGCACATATCACTGTAGGAGCGAGCTTGCTCGCGAAAATCGTCAACGATCACGCGAACATCTTGAATGAACGCGGTGCTCTTGCGTTTTTCGCGAGCAAGCTCGCTCCTACAGTCAATTAGAACGTCGCCGCCTCGATTTCCGGAGTTTCCCATGACGGCTCATGCCGACCTTTCGCCGACCCTTCAACTTGCCATCGACCTGATCCGCCGTCCCTCGGTGACGCCGATCGACGCCGATTGCCAGAAGCTGATGATGCAGCGCCTGGGCGACGCCGGTTTCCAGCTTGAGCCGATGCGTATCGAAAACGTAGATAACTTCTGGGCCACCCACGGCAAGCACGACGGCCCGGTGCTGTGCTTTGCAGGCCACACCGACGTGGTCCCGACCGGGCCGGTGCAGGCCTGGCAGAACGATCCGTTCGACGCGCTGATCGACGACCACGGCATGCTCTGCGGCCGCGGCGCGGCGGACATGAAAGGCAGCCTGGCGGCGATGCTGGTGGCGTCGGAGCGCTTCGTGCAGGACTACCCGGACCACAAGGGCTCGGTGGCCTTTCTGATCACCAGCGATGAAGAAGGCCCGGCGCACCACGGCACCAAGGCCGTGATCGAACGCCTGGCCGCGCGCAAGGAGCGTCTGGACTGGTGCATCGTCGGCGAACCATCCAGCACCAGCCTGGTCGGCGATGTGGTCAAGAACGGCCGTCGCGGCTCCCTCGGCGCCACCCTGACCGTGCGCGGCGTGCAAGGTCACGTGGCCTACCCGCACCTGGCCAAGAACCCGATCCACCTGGCTGCCCCGGCACTGGCGGAACTCGCCGCCGAGCATTGGGACGACGGCAACACCTTCTTCCCGCCGACCAGCTTCCAGATCTCCAACCTCAACGCCGGCACCGGCGCGACCAACGTGATCCCCGGTGACCTGACAGCGGTGTTCAACTTCCGCTTCTCTACCGAATCCACCGTGGAAGGCCTGCAACAGCGCGTTGCCGCGATCCTCGACAAACACGCCCTGGACTGGCACGTAGACTGGGCGCTGTCCGGCCTGCCGTTCCTCACCGAACCGGGGGCCTTGCTCGATGCGGTGTCCGCCAGCATCAAGGCGGTCACCGGTCGCGAGACCCAGGCGTCCACCAGCGGCGGTACGTCCGACGGGCGCTTCATCGCAACCCTCGGCACCCAGGTGGTCGAGTTGGGCCCGGTCAACGCGACGATCCATCAGGTCAACGAGCGCATTCTGGCCAGCGACCTCGACGTGCTGACCGAGATCTACTACCAGACCCTGATCAAGTTGCTCGCCTGATGCTGGCCTGTCCCATTTGCAGCGCACCGCTCCACGTGGTGGACAATGGCGTGGCGTGCCCGGTCGGACACCGTTTCGACCGCGCGCGCCAGGGTTACCTGAACCTGTTGCCGGTGCAGCACAAAAACAGCCGCGACCCGGGCGACAACCTCGCCATGGTCGAGGCGCGCCGCGACTTCCTCAACGCCGGCCACTACGCCCCGGTGGCCAAGCGCCTAGCGCAACTGGCCGCGCAACAAGCACCGCAGCGCTGGGTGGACATCGGTTGTGGCGAGGGTTACTACACCGCACAAATCGCCGACGCCCTGCCCCACGCCGATGGCTATGCCCTGGATATCTCCAAGGAAGCGGTCAAGCGTGCGTGCAAGCGCAACCCGGCGCTGACCTGGTTGATCGCCAGCATGGCCCGCGTACCGTTGGCCGATGCCAGCTGCCAGTTTCTCGCCAGCGTGTTCAGCCCGTTGGACTGGCAAGAGGCCAAACGCCTGCTCAGCCCCGGCGGCGGCTTGATGAAAGTCGGCCCGACCCGCGGTCACCTGATGGAGCTGCGCGAGCGCCTGTACGACGAAGTGCGCGAGTACACCGACGACAAACACCTGGCCCTGGTGCCGGACGGCATGAGCCTTGCGCACAGCGAAACCCTCGAGTTCACGCTGAGCCTGGCGGACCCGAAAGACCGTGCCAACCTGCTGGCCATGACCCCTCACGGCTGGCGCGCCAGCGCCGAGCGCCGCACCGAGGTGATCGAGCATGCCGAGCCGCTGCGGGTCAGCGTATCAATGCGCTACGATTATTTCGTGCTTCAATAACCGACTTTTCGGGCACTCCGCCCACCCTGAATCCGCGAATGGATTTTCGAATCCCGCAACGAGGAACATCCATGCGCCAACCTGATATCGAGATTTACCTGAAGGACGCCGACGTCGACCACAAGGCCATCGCCGCCTGGCTGGGCGCCGCCCTTGGCCCTTGCACCGCCTGGGTCCAGCGCGGCCAGACCTACAAGTGCACGGCCGGCGACGTGCCTGTCACTTGGTTGCCCAAGGCGGTAGGCAAATGGAACAGCCTGTACCTGGAAAGCGATCAGACCCCGTGGGAAGACGACATCGCCTGCGCCCGCGCCGCCTTTGCCGCGCTGAACGTCGAAGTGCGTTGCGCACCGGGCAGCTGGGTTGAGGAAGAAGGCGAGGAAAGCGCCGACACCTGGATTCGCATCAGCGAAGACGGTGAAGAACAGATCACCTGGAAAACCACCTGATCCGCAATTGCGAACCCAATCAAATGTGGGAGGGGGCTTGCCCCCTCCCACATGGGTTCTACGGTGTAACAAAAACCCGCATTACAAACCCACCACATCCTCTGCCTGCAAGCCCTTCTCGCCGCTCACCACGGCGTATTCCACCTGCTGGCCTTCGGCCAGGGAACGGTGCCCTTCACCGCGGATGGCGCGGTAGTGTACGAACACATCCTTGCCGTCTTCACGCTGAATAAAGCCATATCCCTTGGCATCGTTGAACCACTTCACATTACCGGTTTCGCGCGTTGTCATCTGTTCACTCCCACATGATTGTTATTGTCGAGTCGGTCGCGTTGAACTGCCGAGTATAAGACAGGCTCAAAAACGATCAACCCAACTTTACATCGCTGCTTTTTTGCCGATTTTCGGTGAATACGGCACACTACCCACCCGAGCACCTGCTCGGTTTTTTCCACTTGAAGCAGCTCGCCTATGACCCGCTCCCCGTTCCGCCGTCTGGTGTTTGGCACCTTGCGCCGACTGTTGTACCTCTGGGTTCGCTCAGAGACGATCAACCAGTCGTCCCTTACCCTTAACCTCGACCGCAGCCGGCCGGTGTTCTACGTCCTGCAATCACCCTCCCTCACCGAATTGGCCGTGGTCGATACCGAGTGCACCAAGGCCGGCCTGCCGCGCCCGGTGCTGCCGGTAGCGGTCGGGCCGTTGCTGGAACCCGCGGCGTTCTTCTACCTCACGCCAGAACCGGACTGGCTCGGCCGCCAGGACAAACGCGGCGCGCCGCCGACCCTGACCCGCCTGGTCAATACCCTCAGCGCACACGCACAAGAGAATGCACAAATCATTCCGGTCAGCGTGTTCTGGGGGCAGTCGCCCGACAGCGAGTCCAGCCCATGGAAACTGCTGTTCGCCGACAGCTGGGCCGTCACCGGGCGCCTGCGCCGGCTGCTGAGCATCCTGATCCTGGGGCGCAAGACCCGCGTACAATTCTCCGCGCCTATCAACCTGCGTGAATTGATCGAGCACAATAAAGGCCACGAACGCACCGTTCGCATGGCCCAACGCATCCTGCGCGTACACTTTCGCAACCTGAAAACCGCAGTGATCGGCCCCGACCTGTCCCACCGCCGCAACCTGGTGAAGGGCTTGGTGAATATGCCGCTGGTACGCCAGGCCATCCTTGATGAAGCCGAACGCGAGAAGATCAGCCCGGAAAAAGCCAAGGCCCTGGCCCTGCGCTACGGCAACGAAATCGCCTCGGACTACACCTACACCGCGATCCGCTTCCTGGAAGTGGTGCTGAGCTGGTTCTGGAACAAGATCTACGACGGCATCAAGGTCAATAACATCGAGGGTGTGCAACAGGTTGCCCAGGGTTACGAGGTGATCTACGTCCCCTGCCACCGCAGCCATATCGACTACCTGCTGCTGTCCTACCTGCTGTTCAAAAACGGCCTGACCCCACCGCACATCGCCGCCGGCATCAACCTGAACATGCCGGTGATCGGCAGCCTGCTGCGCCGCGGCGGTGCGTTTTTCATGCGCCGCACCTTCAAGGGCAACCCGCTGTACACCTCGGTGTTCAACGAATACCTGCACACCCTGTTCACCAAGGGTTTCCCGGTGGAGTACTTCGTCGAAGGCGGACGCTCGCGCACCGGGCGCATGCTGCAACCGAAAACCGGCATGCTGGCGATCACGTTGCGCAGCTTCCTGCGCTCCTCGCGCATGCCGATCGTGTTCGTGCCGGTGTATATCGGTTACGAGCGTGTGCTCGAAGGCCGTACCTACCTCGGTGAGCTGCGCGGCGCGAGCAAGAAAAAAGAGTCGATTTTCGATATTTTCAAGGTGATCGGTGCGCTCAAGCAGCGCTTTGGCCAGGTCGCGGTCAACTTCGGCGAACCGATCAAACTGGCGCAATTCCTCGACGCCGAACAACCGGGCTGGCGCGCCCAGGAACTGGGCCCGCACTACAAACCGGCGTGGCTCAACCAAACCACCAACCGCCTCGGCGAGCGGGTGGCGCGCCATTTGAACGAAGCGGCGGCGATCAACCCGGTGAACCTGGTGGCCCTGGCGCTGCTGTCGACCACGCGCCTGGCCCTGGACGAACAGGCCATGGCCCGCCAGTTGGACCTGTACCTGGCGCTGCTGCGCCGGGTGCCCTACTCGCCGCATACCACCCTGCCCGAAGGGGATGGCATGGCGTTGATCAAGCACGTCAAGGACATGAACCTGCTGTCGGAGCAGAGCGATGCCCTCGGCAAGATTCTGTACCTGGACGAGCAGAACGCCGTCCTGATGACCTACTACCGCAACAACGTGCTGCATATCTTTGCCTTGCCGGCGCTGCTGGCGAGCTTCTTCCAGAGCAGCTCGCGGATGAGCCACGAGCAGATTCTGCGCTACACCCGTGCGCTGTACCCATACCTGCAGTCAGAGCTGTTTATCCGCTGGTCGCTGGAGGAACTGGACACGGTGATCGACCAGTGGCTGGAGGCGTTTGTCGAACAAGGCCTGCTGCGTTTCGAGAACAACGTGTACCTGCGCCCGGCGCCGAGTTCGCGGCACTTTGTGCTGCTGACACTGCTGTCCAAGAGCATCGCCCAGACCCTGCAACGCTTCTACATGGCGATTTCGCTGCTGCTCAACAGCGGCCAGAACAGCATCAGCGCCGAAGAGCTGGAAGACCTGTGTACGATCATGGCCCAGCGCCTATCGATCCTGCATGGCCTCAATGCCCCGGAGTTCTTCGACAAGAGCCTTTTCCGACATTTTATTCAGACGTTGCTGGAGCAAGATGTGCTGCGCCGCGACGAAGCCGGTAAGTTGAGCTATCACAACCTGCTCGGCGAACTGGCTGAAGGCGCGGCGAAACGGGTGCTGCCGGCTGAGATTCGCCTGTCGATCCGCCAGGTTGCCCTGCACCGCGTCGACGGCGCGGCCGAAGCGCCGGTCGAAGCCGAAGCCCGCAAACCGGAAGAAAGCCGCTAGATTGAATAAGGCGTCGCCGGGTTACGGCGCCGTTGAAAAGGAGCTGCACCATGAAAAAGATCATCCTCCTGGGCCTGACCGCCCTGCTCGGCGCCTGCCATTCCATGAATCCCGCGCCCAAGGCCAGCCTCGATGGCGAAGTGTTCTACCTGCAACGCATCGCGCTGCCGCCGACAGCCATCTTGAGCGTCAGCCTGCAGGACGTATCGCTGATGGACGCGCCGGCCGTGACCCTGGCCGAACAGAAAGGCCCGGTCAAAGGCCAGGTGCCATTGCCGTTCCACTTGAGCTATGACCCGGCCCAGGTCAAGCCAGGCCACAGTTACTCGGTCAGCGCTCGCATCGAAGTGGAGGGCAAGCTACTGTTCATCACCACCGAGCGGCACCCTGTGCAACTCAATGGCCAAGACGTTCAACCGCTGCGCCTGCGGGTTGATGCGGTCGCACACTGATTATTTGCAGATCATAAGGAAGCGCCCATGCTCCGTAATTCCCTTCGTCTCACCGCCCTGTGCGCCGGCCTGCTGCTCGGTGCCAACGCCATGGCCCTGGATCTTGGCAGCCTGTCCCAGGGCGACGCCGCCGGCGGCCTCAAAGATGCATTGACCCAAGGCGCACAGATCGCCGTGAAACAACTGGGTGTACCGGGTGGTTTCAGCAACAACCCCGACGTCAAGATCGGCCTGCCGGGAAAACTGGGCAAAGTCGCCGACAAGCTGAAGATGTTCGGCATGGGTGACCAGGTCGAGCAGCTGGAAACCAGCATGAACAAAGCCGCCGAAACCGCCGTGACCCAGGCCCAGCCAATCCTGGTCAACGCGGTGAAAAACATGAGCGTGAGCGATGCCAAGGGCATTCTCACCGGCGGCCAGGATTCGGCCACCCAGTACCTGAACAAAAGCAGCCGCGAAGCCATCCGCGCCAAGTTCCTGCCGATCGTCAAGGCCGCCACCGACAAGGTCGGCGTGGCGCAGCAGTACAACGCCCTGGCCGGCAAGGCCGCGGCGTTTGGCGCGGTCGATGCCAAAAGTGCCAACGTCGAAAACTATGTAACCGAACAAGCGCTGGATGGTTTGTTCAAGATGATTGCGCAGCAGGAAGAGACCATTCGCAAAAACCCGGCGGCAGCGGCGACCAGTCTGGCAAAGAAGGTGTTTGGCGCGCTGTAACGCCACGCGACCTGAGCTGAAAAAAAGGCCCTGACATCGTCAGGGCCTTTTTTTCGCCGAACCGTCTATCAGGCCCCCGAACCAGGCGCCGCACGCTCACACCCGGCAGCGTCGATGAGTAGGCTCAATAGTGGATGTGCGACGCTCGTCGGGCGCCACCGTGAGACATGTGTGAGTGATGAGAGCTGGACGACGACGCATTGAAGTTATGGCTATCGTTGTTGATATTAATATTGATATCGCGATTGGCGTTTGGCTGATTCTGTCCAAACATATTTCCCAGCCCAAGCATCGAGCCCGCGACTTGCATCGGTAACGCCAGCAAAGGTAGTAAAAGCATACACACTCCTTCCTATTCAGATTAGCGCCAACTCACTGCCCCGCATCTCATACGCGGGAACCGCTCGGTCGACTAATCCTGTGTGGAAGCAAGGGCAAAAATGGTTCCGTCCTGCGTGTGAAATACTGCCTCGCGTCAGTTGAAAATAGAATCGGCCAGGCGCCTCAGTAGCAGCGTGGCAAATGCGTTGATCGGCGCAATAAACGAAACAGTCAGCAGGCCATTGGGATTCATCACCGTCAGCCAGAAGAAGTACCACCCGCAGAAGCAGTCCGCGCCAGGGTCAACAGCAGTGCAGACACGGCCCCAAACATGAAAACTATCCTCGGGCGGAACTATTCAATGGTCTTCCCAGCGAAAGCGCTATTGCGTCAGCGTGATTGACCAGGCAACCGTCGCGACCATCAAAATCGCGAAGCTTACGTTAAGTCGTCGGCTCCAAGTGGGGTGGATGAATAACTTGCGCATTCGACTGCCGGCAAAGAGCCACAGAACGTCGAATACCACACACACCAGCAGACAGATCAAGGCTTTCGCACCTTGCTCCCAGGCAGGTGCGGCGCCCAGGGTGAAACTGCCCAGCAACGCGGCGAATGCGGCATAGGCCTTGATATTCGCCACACCCAGCACAAACCCGGCGCCCCAGCCCGGCGTGATCACGGACTGCTCATCCCTGATGGGCGGCGCGGTAGCAATCTGGTAGGCCAGCCACACAATATAAACAATGGAGATGACCGTCAGCGCCGTCGCCAGCATCGGAAAACTGTGCAGAACCACATAGAGGCCGGAAGCAACCAATGCCATCGCGATCACCAGGCCCAACGTGATCCCCACGAAAAACCGAGTTGAACGCCTCATGCCATAAGCAGCCCCACTCGCCGCCAGCGCCAGGGTCGCCGGGCCTGGACTGGCAAGCAGCGCGATGGCGGCGACGGCGAAGGTAAATACCGCCTGGTAAACGGACAGTGCAATGTCGGGCATACGCTTCCCCCTTGAAGAACATTCGTGACGGCTTAGCGAGGCAGCCCGTGTTCATGGCAGTAGTAGACGGTTCTGTGGTTTTTCATAAAGTCGATCACGCCATTGGATCCTCTTATGTCGGGCAAACTCATGACGCAGCGAAAATACTTTTTCGGCAGAGAAGTTATTATTGTGAAGTGATTGCAAGCGAGCTTGCATCAAGTATGTAGTTCATCTCGCGCCCTCGAAAATATAGATAAAGTTTCAATAGAAACATCACAACACAGCGTTAAGTGAGCGGCGCAATATTGCAGGGCCCGCGGGTCAAACAATAGGTGGGCACCTTGAAAAGGTCTATTCTTTTTTTATCCGTGTATGGTATGTAAGATTTTCACGCGTTTTCATCAAAATTCGTAAGGTCCATCTAATGAAAAAGCTTACAAAGGGCGACCAGACACTTGACCCTATTGATCGCGCGCTGATTGTCGCCCTCCACCAGAACGCCCGCGCGTCTATTCGCGCCCTCGGCCGACAGGTGGGGTTATCGGCCCCCGGCTGCAGCGAACGCCTCAAGCGTCTGGAAGGGTCGGGGGTCATCAGCGGGTTCAGCGTCGAGTTGGACGCCCAGGCCCTGGGCTTTGCATTGCAAGCGCTGGTCAGGGTTAAACCCCTGACTGGAAAATTCCAACAGGTTGAACAGTTGCTCGCGCAAATGGCTGAATGTGTGGTGTGCTACAAAATCACCGGGGACGACAGTTTTGTCTGCCATCTTTATATCGACTCAGTTGCCCACCTGGACCTGACCCTTCAAAAGATCGCACCCCTGGCCGACACTAATACATCGATTATAAAAACCGTCGAGAAGAAACTGCCGGCCCTCTGATTAGTCCTGTGGGAGATATCCAGGCGCTATTAGCCGCTGTCGCGGCTTCAGGCATTCCCCACTCACCTTACACTTTCTTCAGCGCGCATCAGGCGTAGGCACTTATATACATACGCCTGTTCTCCTTACTCTTGGTCACCCGTTTTCCTGACACGAAACCATGCAGCATAAAGCGCGGGCAGGAACAGCAACGTCAATGCCGTCGCCACAATCAACCCGCCCATGATCGCCACTGCCATCGGCCCGAAGAACACACTGCGTGACAGCGGGATCATCGCGAGTACCGCCGCGAGGGCTGTGAGAACAATCGGCCGGAAGCGTCGGACAGTGGCTTCGATAATCGCCTGCCACGGCGCCAGCCCTGCCTTGATGTCCTGTTCGATCTGGTCCACCAGAATCACCGAGTTGCGCATGATCATTCCTGACAGGGCGATGGTGCCGAGCATGGCCACGAAGCCGAAGGGTTGGCGGAACACCAGCAGGAACAGCGTGACCCCGATCAGCCCCAGGGGCGCCGTGAGAAATACCATTACCGTGCGTGAGAAGCTGCGCAGTTGCAGCATCAGCAGCGTCAGCACCACCACGATAAACAGCGGCACACCGGCCTTGACCGAATTCTGCCCGCGGGCCGAGTCCTCGACGGTACCGCCGACGTCCAGCAGGTAGCCGTCCGGCAGTTCGGCACGCACGCCTTCGAGGGTCGGCAGGATCTGCTGAACCAGGGTCGCCGGTTGTTCCTTGCCGTAGATGTCGGCGCGCACGGTTACGGTGGGCAGGCGGTTACGGTGCCAGATGATGCCTTCCTCGAAACCGTATTCGAGGGTGGCGATCTGCGACAGCGCGACGCTTTTGCCGTTGTCGGTCGGCACGGCCAGGCTCGGCAGCAGCGACAGTTCAGTGCGCTCATGGACAGTGCCGCGCAGGAGGATTTCGATCAACTCGTTGTCTTCCCGGTACTGGCTGACGCTGGCGCCGGTCAGAGAACTCTGCAGGAATTTCGACAGGTTGGCGGTACTCACACCGAGGGCGCGCGCACGGTCCTGGTCGATATTGAGGTAGACGATCTTGCTCGGTTCCTCCCAGTCCAGATGCACGTTAGCTACGTGGGTATTTTCGCGCACCTTGGCCGCCACTTTGCGCGCCAGGGCACGGACTTCGTCGATATGCTCGCCGGTCACGCGAAACTGCACCGGGTAACCCACGGGCGGGCCGTTTTCCAGGCGTGTGACCCGTGAACGCAGGTCGGGGAACTGCTCGTTGAGGGTTTCGATCAACCAGATGCGCAGGCTTTCGCGCTCTTCGATGGACTTGGCCAACACCACGAACTGCGCAAAGCTGGCGGCCGGCAGTTGCTGGTCGAGGGGCAGATAGAAGCGCGGCGAACCGGTGCCGACATAGGCCACGTAGTTGTCGATGCCAGCGTGTTCCTTGAGCAGGGCTTCCAGGCGCTTGACCTGGCCAGCGGTGTTGCTAAGGGACGCGCCCTCGGCGAGTTTCAGGTCGACCATCAACTCCAGGCGGCCGGAAGCCGGGAAGAACTGTTGCGGCACAAAACGAAACAGTGCGACCGAGCCGACAAACAGCAGCAGCGTCAGCACGATCACGGTCTTGCGCCGACTGACACACCACTCCAGCAAACGTCTGACACGCCGGTAGAACGGTGTGCCGTAGGGATCGGGACCGTCAGCGCCGTGTTTAGCCGCATGAATTTTCGCCAAGTCCGGCAGGAGTTTTTCGCCCAGGTACGGCACGAACACCACGGCCGCAACCCACGAGGCGAGCAACGCGATGGTCACTACCTGGAAGATCGAACGGGTGTATTCACCGGTACTCGACTGCGCGGTGGCAATCGGCAGGAAGCCGGCCGCCGTGATCAGCGTACCGGTCAGCATCGGGAACGCGGTACTGGTCCAGGCAAAACTGGCCGCTTTAAGGCGGTCGTACCCCTGCTCCATTTTGATCGCCATCATTTCCACGGCGATGATCGCGTCATCCACCAGCAAGCCCAGGGCCAGCACCAGCGCGCCGAGGGAGATCTTATGCAAGCCGATGCCGAGGTAGTACATGCAGGCAAAGGTCATCGCCAGCACCAGAGGAATCGCCAGGGCCACGACCATGCCAGTGCGTATACCGAGGGAGAAAAAACTCACCAGCAAGACAATGCCCAGCGCCTCGGCCAACACCCGGACGAATTCTCCGACACCGGTTTTCACCGCCGCCGGTTGGTCCGACACCTTGCGCAGTTGCATGCCCGCCGGAAGGTTCTTCTGCAGGCGTGCGAACTCGCCTTCGAGGGCTTTGCCCAACACCAGAATGTCGCCGCCCTCGTGCATGGCGACGGCCAGACCGATCGCGTCTTCGCCCATAAAGCGCATGCGCGGCGCCGGCGGATCATTGAAGCCACGGTGGATGTCGGCCACATCGCCAATACGGAAGGTTCGGTCGCCTACACGAATCGGGAAGCTGCGAATCTCTTCCACACTCTTGAAGTTACCCGACACCCGCAGTTGCACGCGCTCAGTCGGGGTTTCAAAGAAGCCGGCAGTGGAGACCGCGTTCTGCTCCTGCAGCGCTTGTTGAACAGCGGCCAGCGGTAAGCCGAGCGTGGCGAGTTTGAGGTTGGACAGCTCGATCCAGATCTTCTCATCCTGCAGGCCGAGCAGTTCGACCTTGCCCACATCCGGCACGCGCTGCAGTTGAATCTGGATGCGGTCGGCGTAGTCCTTGAGCACGGCATAGTCAAAGCCGTCGCCGGTCAGGGCGTAGATATTACCGAAGGTGGTGCCGAATTCATCGTTGAAAAACGGTCCCTGGATATCCGGCGGCAAGGTCTGGCGAATATCGCTGATCTTCTTGCGCACCTGGTACCACAGCTCGGGAATCTGCGCCGAGCGCATGGCATCGCGGGCGATGAAGGTGACCTGGGATTCGCCGGGGCGCGAGAAAGACACAATGCGCTCGTACTCACCGGTCTCCATGAGCTTTTTCTCGATGCGTTCGGTGACCTGGCGCGACACGTCCTGGGCCGTGGCACCGGGCCAATTGGTCTTGATCACCATGGCCTTGAAGGTGAACGGCGGGTCTTCGCTTTGCCCAAGCTTGGTGTAGGACAAAGTGCCGACCACCGCCAGCAGGATCATCAGGAACAGTACGATCTGGCGATTACGCAACGCCCATTCGGAAAGATTGAAACCCATCGGGGACTACTCCTTGACCGCCAGATTCACCACCCGGTTGGAGCGATCCACCGGGCGCACTTGCTGCCCCTCATGGAGCACATGAACGCCGGCGGCAATCACCCAGTCGGTAGGGCTCAAGCCTTCGAGCACGGGTACGGTTTTTTCGCCAAAGGCGCCGATACGCACCGGGGTACGCACAAGGGTGTCATCCGGCTGCACGCGCCAGACGTAGGACACGCCGTTCTCCGCGCTCAAGGCTGACAGCGGCACCGACAGAGGAATAACACCGTCTGCCTGTATGAAAACGCGGGCGCTCTGGCCCAGCTCGGCCGGAACCTTGCCGCCGGTGAAGGCGATGCGCGCAGCGAAGGTGCGCGATTTCGGATCGGCTGCGGGCGACAGTTCGCGAATACGTCCGGCAAATCGCTGGCCCGGCTGGCTCCATAACTCGACCGACACCGGCTGGCCGATCTTGAACCGGCCGAAACCTTGCTCGGGCAGGCTGATCAGCACTTCACGCTCGCCATCGGTGGCCAGGGTGAACACGGTCTGGCCGGCGGACACCACCTGGCCGACTTCCACCGCGCGCTTGGCAACCACGCCGTCCTGCGGAGCGCGGAGTACGGCATAACCGGCCTGGTTACTGGACACATCGAACTCGGCCTTGATCTGCTTGAGGCGCGCCTCACCTGATCGGTACAGATTTTCAGCATTGTCGTACTGGGAACGGCTGACCAACTGACGATCCATCAGGGTCTTGTAGCGGTCACGCTCGGCACGCACCAGCCGCAGGTTGGCCTCGGCGGCGGCCACCTGGGCGCGGGTGGCTTCCAGTTGCAGGCGCACATCCTGAGGGTCGAGTTCCGCCAGCGGTTGATTGGCCTTGACCCGCTCGCCCTCCTCCACCAGCCGTTTGCTGACCTTGCCGCCGATGCGAAAGGCCAGGTCCGGCTCGTACCGGGCACGCACCTCGCCTGGATAACTGTCCATCATCTGCGCTGCAGGCTGTGGTTGCACCACCATGGCCGGGCGGAGGGTAGTCTGGGGCGATTCTTCATGGCCGCAGGCGGCGAGTAGAAAGACCAGGCTGGCAGGCAACGCAAGGGGCAGGAGAATGCTGCGCATGCTGAAGGACCTTTCGCAAATGGTGCTAGGAATAATTATACTGGGCAGTATGTTATTAATACCAAACTCACCAGTCCAGTATTAAAGGTGGAAATGTCCGACAATCTTGTCAATACCAGTAGCCCCGGGCGTCCCAAGGACATGGCAAAACGCCAGGCAATCCTCGAAGCAGCGAAAATCCTGTTTTTGAGCAACGGTTACGCAAATACCAGCATGGATGCCGTGGCCCTTGAGGCCGGCGTATCAAAACTGACCGTCTACAGCCACTTCACCGACAAAGAGACCTTGTTCACCGCCGCCGTGATGGCCAAGTGCGAAGAACAGTTGCCGGTGATGTACTTTGAGCTGCCCGAGGGTGTGCCTGTGGAGACGGTGCTACTGAATATCGGGCGCCGCTTCCATCGCCTGGTCAACAGCAAGGAATCGGTGAACCTGCACCGCCTGATGATGACCACGGGCAATCAGGACGTGAAACTCTCGCAGATCTTCTTCGAAGCCGGGCCGATGCGGATGTTGCAAGGCATGGAGCGTCTGCTCGGGCACATCGACCAGAGCGGCGCGCTGAGTATCGACAAGCCCCTTACCGCAGCCGAACACTTCTTCTGCCTGCTCAAGGGCACGGCGAACTTCTGCTTGTTGTATGGCTGCGGCGGGCAATTGAGCGAGGAAGCGGCCGAAGCCCACGTGCAGGATGTGGTGGGATTGTTTATGCGGGCCTATCGCCGAGAACCCGCTGCAAGCGGCAACGGGTGATCGCTTGCAGCGCGAGGCTCAGGACTTGAGTGCCTTTTTCGGATAGATGTCGTAGCGGCTGGATTTACCATCCAGCGCATGGCTCGGCTTGGGCCCCTCGATGCACGGCGCCTTGCGCGGGCGCTTGACCACCACGCGGTGACTGGCCAGGGCCAGCGCCGCCGCCAGCAGGGCCGGTGCGTCTGGATCGTCGCCGACCAAGGGGCGGAACAGGCGCATTTCCTTCTTCACCAGGGCGGTTTTCTCACGGTGCGGGAACATCGGATCGAGGTAGATCACCTGGGGCGGCTCGCCTTGCCAATTGAGCATCACCTCGATGGAGTTGCCCTTGAGCAGCGTCATCCGCGCCACGATCGGCGCCACCTCAAAATCCTCCGCCGCGCGTGCCAGGCCATCCTCGAGCAATGCGCCGATCAGCGGCTGACGTTCGATCAGGCTCATCTCGCAGCCCAGGCTGGCCAGCACGAATGCGTCCTTGCCCAACCCGGCCGTGGCGTCCAGCACCCGTGGGCGCACGCCCTGGGCGATGCCCACGGCCTTGGCGATCATCTGCCCGCTGCCGCCGCCGTACAACCGCCGATGCGCCGCGCCGCCTTCGACGAAATCCACGCGCACCGGCCCTGGCGCGTCAGGCCCGAGCTGTTGCAACTGCAGGCCCTGCTCCCCGACTTGCAGGGAAAACTCCGCATCCGCCAGCTGTAGCGGCAAGCTCAGCAACGCAGCCCACTGTTCGGCGCGGGCCTGGAAGCCGTCGGCCAAGGCCTCGACCTGGATGCGGCTGGCCGCTGGTTGTTCGCTCATGAATCGCTACGCTCAAAAATATTAAGGATCGGCCAACAACGGCCGATAGAAACAAGGATCAGGTATTTTGCCAGAGCTGAGCGTCGACCGAGAAAAATGTCAGACATTCTTCCGCTAACCATCGGTGTACTGCCGACCCACAACCACTACGGCCTGCGCAATACTCAAGCGCTGGCCGGCGTCAGTCATGTGTGGCAGGACTTCTTCGCCCGCGCGTTGGCCGAGCAGCTCGGCGAAACGCCGGACGCGCTCGCGGCCAAGGCGCCAGCGCCGCTGGACCCGGCGGTGGAACCCAGCGCTGGCGCTGACCTGCTGTCGCAGATCCTCACCCAGCGTGAGTGCGACGTGAAAGACACCGAGATCGCCCCGCCTGAACCGCTGTTCCTGCCGATTGCCGAGTTCGAAACCGAGTTGTTGCCACCGGCCGCCACGCCATTCCCGCAAGAAGAGATCGTCGCCCAGCAGCGCCAGCAGAATTTCGAAAGCACTTGGGTGCGCCCGATCGTGCTGAGCGCCGGCCAACCGTTACCGGAACCCGGCGCTGCGCCGGAACCGCGCCCATTACATTTGCCGATCGCCGAGTTCGAACTGGACCTGCTGCCACCGGCCGCCACGCCGTTCCCGCAAGAAGAGCTGGTCGCCCAACAAAAGGCCCTGGACTTCGACTACCACTGGGCGCGTCCGCTGATCGTCAACAACCTGCGCCTGGCGGCATAAGCCTCAACGCCGCGCCCCATGCAGTGCGAACACACGCCGCTTAATCCTTGAAGAATTGGCTGGCCTGGCTGTAGGGCATCGAGCGCTCGGTGAAAGTAAACGTGCCGGACTGGTACACCTCCTGCGCCGCGCGGTAAAACTCGCCATACGCCGCCAGCGCCATGGCCGAGCCCACGCTGATGCGCTTGACGCCCATCGCGCTCAACTGCGCCACACTGAGTTTCAGGCCGCCGGACATCAACACATTCACCGGTTTTGGGGCCACGGCCTTGACCACCGCCAGCACCTCCTCGGCACTGCGCAGCCCCGGCGCATAGAGCACGTCCGCACCGGCTTCGGCGTAGGCCTGCAGGCGGCGAATAGTGTCAGGCAAATCCAGGCGACCATGCAGGAGGTTTTCTGCACGGGCCGTCAGCATGAACGGGAATGGCAGGCTGCGCGCAGCAACGACCGCAGCTTCCACACGCTCGACGGAAAGGTCAAAGGAATAGATCGGGTCGACGGCGATACCCGTGGCATCTTCGATGGAGCCACCGACGATACCGCTGGCCGCCGCGCGCAAAATGGTCCGGGCGCAACCGTCGGGGGTGTCGCTGAAGCCGTTTTCCAGGTCGGCGGCCACCGGCAACGCGGTGGCCTTGGCGATCATCGTGGCGTTGACCAGGGTGTCTTCCAGGGACAGCGCCCCTTCGGCATCCGGGCGCCCCAGGCTGAACGCGTAGCCCGCGCTGGTGGTGGCCAGGGCTTCGAAGCCGAGGCTGGCGAGCATGATCGCCGAGCCTGCGTCCCACGGGTTGGGCATCACAAACGCACGATCGCGTGCATGCAGGGCCTTGAAGGTTTCGGCGCGAAGGGTTTGGGCATCCATGACTGACTCCTGGCGGGAAAAGGAGCCTTAGAGTAACCCCAGTTGCTGCGCTGCGGGTTCGCGGTGCAAGGTCGGCAACGCGGGCAAGCCGGGCAAACGGGCCATCAGCTTGGCGTGAAAACGCAGCGCCAGTTGCGCGGCGAGGCGGTTATCCGAGGTGTGCAGGAACACGTAGGGGGTGCGTCCCTCTTCGATCCAACCGGCGATCTTTTCCACCCACGGGATCAGGAAGGGGTCGTTGGCCTCAAGCTCGGGGTGGCCGATGAAGCGCACCTGGGGAAACAGGGTCAACGCCGCCGGACGCGGCGGTACCTTGGGCTTTTTCGCCTGGGCATGCAGCACCGCGGCCGAGGTGGATGTGCAACTGAACAGGGCGCGAGGGTCGAGGCAGATCCGTTCGACGCCACGGTCGCGCAGCAGGCGGTTGAGCATGCGCTCGGCATCGCCCTTGGCGAAGAATTGCGGGTGGCGCACTTCCACGGCCAGGGGGCGTTCCAGCCCGTCGATAAACCCGGCCAGTTCAGCGAGGCGCTGCGGCGAAAAGCTGGCCGACAATTGCAGCCACAGCGGCGAAACGCGCTCACCCAACGGGCTCATCAAGCCGACGAAACTGTGTGCCGCCGGCAGTTGCTCACGCAGGTCGCCACCGTGACTGATGTCACCGGGGAACTTGGCAGTGAAGCGAAAATCCGCGGGCATGATCTCGGCCCAGCGCTGCACTGTGGCGGCTGACGGGCGCGCATAAAACGTGGTGTTGCCTTCCACCGCGTTGAAGACTTGCGAGTAGAGGGCGAGGTAATCGCTGGAACGGGCATCGACAGGGTACAGGTACTCGCGCCAGGCGTTTTCACTCCAGGACGGGCAACCGATGAAATAAGGCAGGCGCATCAGATGTGGATGTCGAGACCCAGCACTTCCATATCCCATTCGACAAAGCCGGCGGTGGTCAGGTAGCTGGCCAGGGCGGTGGCGACGCTTTTGCTCATGGAGCGCGGGAAGACCATGTCTTGCTGGCGGGCAGGAAGACCACTGGTACGCGCGTTTGCAGCGCCTTGGGGGCTGGACGCTTCGGACTGGACCTCGATGAAGTCCGGCGAATCCTCGACGGACTCGTCTACCGTGACGTTTGCCTTGCGCGGCTTACGCTTGAGGGGGTAGGACTGTGAGGAAAAGCCGTCTATACGCATCGATGCGAACTCGGTATCAGTAATGGCATTTTAGTGGCGCAATCCGTAGCGCGCAAATGCTCTGGTGATAACTAGAACACATAAATGGAAAAAGGTTTAAACGCCGGGGCAAATTCTGACGATTGGCGCGCTTTGGCCAAAAACACCCGTACTTTTGACGTCAAATTATCCCGCGTTCGGCCTTGGTCTGCGCCACTTTATCGCGCAGATACACCGGCGCCGCCTGGTCCGCAGCAATCGCTTCGCCGCGCTCGAACGCAAAGCGCGCCAGGGTCAGCAGGTCTTCGGCATGCGGCAACAGTGTGGCGTCCTGGCCAACCAGCGGCACACCGATGCGCTCGCCATAACCCCAGCCCGTACCGGCACCAAACCAATCACCGCTGGCATCGCTCGGCAACTCCGCCGCTTCGGGGGGCAGCACGGCCTCAACGCCGGCCAGGCGCATCTCGCCGTCGGTTTCGCGGTAGCAGCCCCAATAGACTTCATCCATCCGCGCATCGATCGCCGCCGCCACTTGCCGTGCGCCGTGTTCACGCAACGCACGCTGGGCCAGCACGGCGAGGTTGGACACCGGCAACACCGGGCGCTCCAACGCAAAGGCCAGGCCCTGGACCACGCCGATGGCGATACGCACACCGGTAAAGGCGCCTGGGCCACGGCCGAAGGCGATGGCGTCCACGGCCGACAGGCTCGTGCCGGCGTCCTCCAGCAGTTGCTTGATCATCGGCAACAGCTTCTGCGCGTGCAGGCGCGGGATCACCTCGTAGTGGCTGGTGACCTTGCCATCGTGCAGCAAGGCAACCGAGCAAGCTTCAGTCGCAGTGTCCAGGGCCAGCAGGGTGCTCATCGGTGTCGGTGTCCAAGTCGAAAAAAAGTGCGCCAGTATAAACAACAACGGCCCGCAAGCGGGCCGTTGTGCGTAAAGCCGATCGTTCGATCAGCTCAGTGCTTGCAGCACCTTGCCGGTGATCGCTTCCACCGAGCCGACGCCAGGGATGTGGCTGTACTTCGGCTTGCCTTGGGCAGCCGACAGCTTCTGGTAGAAATCCACCAGCGGCTTGGTCTGGGAATGGTAGACCGACAGGCGATGACGCACGGTTTCTTCGGTGTCGTCTTTACGCTGCACCAGGTCTTCACCGGTGACATCGTCCTTGCCTTCTACTTTCGGCGGGTTGTAGATGGTGTGGTACACGCGACCCGAGGCCTCGTGAACGCGGCGACCGGCGATACGCTGCACGATCTCTTCGTCTTCAACCGCGATTTCGACCACGGCGTCCAACTCGACACCCGCCGTCACCAGGGCTTCTGCCTGGGGAATGGTGCGTGGGAAGCCGTCGAACAGGAAACCATTGGCGCAATCGGGTTGCGCGATACGGTCCTTGACCAGCGCGATGATCAGGTCATCGGAAACCAGACCGCCAGCATCCATGATGCTTTTGGCTTTAATGCCCAGCTCGGTGCCTGCTTTTACCGCAGCGCGCAGCATGTCACCGGTGGAGATTTGTGGAATGCCAAATTTTTCAGTGATGAACTTTGCCTGAGTACCTTTACCGGCCCCGGGAGCTCCCAGCAGAATGACGCGCATCGATGTGCTCCTCAATTTTTTATAGAGATGACGCTCGGATTCGCCGCGGGGGCCAATCTCGTAAAAATGTGGGTCCAGGCCGCCCAAACGGCCAAAGGCTGATCAAGATACACAGCAGGCCTTAACCACACAAGCCGCCAAAAGTAGGAAAAACCCGCACCACGCATGCGTCATAGGAGAGGTGTGCCTGAGTGCAACCCGCCCCCCTAAACGCCGACCGCCCTGTTAAGGGCGGCCGTCGTGGGTTATCTGCAAGCCGTTGAGCACACGCAAAAAACCTCAGCCTGTATTGCGCAAGCCGGCGGCGATACCGGCCACGGACACCAGCAACGCCTGTTCCAGAGGGCTGTCTTGTGCCGCTTCCTGGCGACGCGAGCGCGCCAGCAATTCGGCCTGCAACAGGTGCAAGGGGTCGAGGTAGGTGTTGCGCAGGCGGATGAACTCCAGGGTGTCCGGGCTATGGGCCAGCAGTTGAGACTGGCCAGTCAGGCCAAGCACCACCTGGCAGGCCTGCGACAATAGGTCGCGTAAATGCGCGCCCAACGGCAACAGCTCGGGCTGCACCAGGCGCTCGTCATAGAGCCGCGCGATATCGGCATCGGCCTTGGCCAGCACCATTTCCAGCATATCGATGCGGGTACGGAAGAACGGCCATTGCTCGCGCATCTGCCCCAGCAACTCGCCTTCCCCGCGCTCCAGCGCCTTGCTCAACGCCGCTTCCCAGCCGAGCCAGGCGGGCAGCATCAGGCGGGTCTGGGTCCAGCCGAAGATCCACGGGATCGCCCGCAGGCTTTCAATACCACCGGCACGGCGTTTGGCCGGGCGACTGCCCAAGGGCAGGCGCCCCAGCTCCTGCTCCGGGGTGGACTGGCGGAAATACTCGACGAATTGCGGATTTTCCCGCACCACCGCGCGGTAGGCGCTGACGCCGTCCGCTGCCAATTCATCCATCAAATGGCGCCAGTCCGGCTGCGGTGGTGGCGGCGGCAACAACGTCGCTTCCAACACCGCCGCCAGGTACAGATTGAGGTTCTGCTCGGCGATGTCCGGCAGGCCGAATTTGAAGCGGATCATTTCGCCTTGTTCAGTGGTGCGGAACCGCCCCGCCACCGAGCCCGGCGGTTGCGACAGAATCGCCGCGTGGGCCGGGCCGCCGCCTCGTCCGACGGTGCCGCCGCGACCATGGAACAACAGCAGTTCCACCTGTTGCTCGCGACAGATATCCACCAGACGTTCCTGCGCCCGATACTGCGCCCAGGCGGCGGCGGTGGTGCCGGCGTCCTTGGCCGAGTCCGAGTAGCCGATCATCACTTCCTGCGGGCCTTGCAGCCGTGCGCGGTAACCCGGCAGCAGCAACAGTTTTTCGATCACCGGGCCGGCGTTGTCCAGGTCGGCCAGGGTTTCGAACAGCGGCGCCACGCGCATCGGCCGTTGCACGCCCGACTCTTTGAGCAACAGTTGCACCGCCAGCACATCCGACGCGGCGCCGGCCATGGAAATGACATACGAGCCCAGGGACGCGGCCGGGGCGGCGGCGATTTCGCGGCAGGTGTTCAACACCTCGGCGGTATCCGCCGACGGCTTGAAATAGCCCGGTAGCAGCGGTCGACGATTGACCAGTTCCTTCATCAGGAAGCCGATACGCATCTCTTCGTTCCAGTCTTCGTAACGCCCCAGACCGAGGTAATCGGTGATTTCGGTCATCGCCGCGGTGTGGCGGCTGGCGTCCTGGCGCACATCCAGGCGCACCAGGAACAGGCCAAAGGTGACGGCGCGGCGCAGGCAATCGAGCAACGGACCATCGGCGATCACGCCCATGCCGCACTCATGCAGCGACTGGTAGCACAGCTCCAGCGGGTCCAGCAGGTCGCGGTTGTGTTGCAGCACATCCGCCGGTGCCGGGATGGCCGCGCTCAATGCGGCTTGGGCCCATTGGCGGGTCGCCCGCAGGCGATCACGCAGTTGCTTGAGCAGCACGCGATACGGCTCGACGCTGTCGCCGACCTTGGCCTGCAACGCCGGGCTGGCCTGCTGCATCGACAGCTCCGAGGCCAACTGATCGATATCGCGCAAGTACAGATCGGCCGCCATCCAGCGCGCCAGCAGCAAGACTTCGCGGGTGACCGGCGCGGTGACATTCGGGTTGCCGTCACGGTCGCCGCCCATCCACGAGGCGAAGCGAATCGGCGCCGCTTCCAAAGGCAGGCGCAGGCCGGTGGCGGCCTGCAACGCATGGTCGGCCTTGCGCAGGTAATTCGGGATTGCCTGCCATAACGAGTGTTCGATCACCGCGAAGCCCCATTTGGCTTCATCCACGGGCGTGGGCCGGGTACGGCGGATTTCCTCGGTGTGCCAGGCCTCGGCGATCAGCCGTTGCAGGCGCTCGCGGATCTGTTCGCGCTCGGCGGTGGTGAGGTCACGGTGATCCTTCAGCGCCAGTTGCGCAGCAATCGCGTCGTATTTCTGGATCAGGGTGCGACGGGCCACTTCGGTGGGGTGCGCGGTGAGGACCAGTTCGATCTCCAGGCGCCCCAATTGACGGGCCAGGGATTCATTGCTGTGGCCTTCGCGTTGCAGGCGCGCCAACAACTCCGGCAACACCCGCGATTCGAAAGGCGCCGGTTGCGACTCATCGCGCCGATGAATCAACTGATACTGCTCGGCGATGTTGGCCAGGTTGAGGAACTGGTTGAAGGCCCGGGCGACCGGCAACAGTTCGTTTTCCTGCAGTTGGTTCAGACTGGCGCTGAGTTCCTCGCCCGCCGCCTGATCGGCCACCGCGCCACGCCGGTCAGCCTTGGCGCCTTTGCGGATCTGCTCGATCTTGTCGAGAAAATCATCGCCGTACTGCTCTCGAATGGTGTTGCCCAACAGTTCACCCAGCAGGTGAACATCCTCACGCAAGCGTGCATCGATATCACTCATCAGCCAATCTCCAGCCAGAAATCCGGGACGCGCAGGCCTTCCAGAGTGCCGCCCGCGTCACTTTCTGACAAGGCCAAGCACAAACCACTTTAAACCTTGTGGCTTACAGCTAGTCTCATGAGTGAGTCGCCGTGTTTATCCACGCTGGCGGCTGGTCACTCATCACCGCCCGTTACCCAGGGTTTTATTGAGGTTGCCATGAAAATTCGAGAACTGGCCCAACATTGGGAAGAAAACGCCAAGGGTCGCCTGACCAAGACGGAGTACGCGATCCATCTGGACGTGGAATCCGCCGCCCGCCTGGCGGCCATCGCGGAGATGTACCCCAAGCGCCACCCCGAAGAATTGCTCGGCGAGCTGATCGGCGCCGCCCTCGAAGAGCTGGAAACCAGCTTTCCGTACATCAAGGGCCAGCATGTGATTGCCACCGACGAAGAGGGTGATCCGTTGTATGAAGACGTTGGCCCCACCCCGCGGTTCCTGACATTGTCGCGCCGCTATCTGCACGACATGTCGGCCGGCGCCGACGAACCGAAGCACTGATCAGCCGTTCTTAAACACCCTCCATCCCGCGTATTTCCGGGCCTCACAAGGGCCCGGCATACCTCTGCGCGCGGCAAAAGTTCAAGCCAAAAAGCGCTGACCGATCAGTCAGGTATTTTTTCAGGCCAATAGCCATCTTCTCTGAACTTTTGAAAAAAGCCGCAGGTCACAACCAGTAAGCCATCACTTGGAACGGCCGTTTGAATAGGCGTTTCGTGCTTTACCGCCGGGCCCGCAGCCGCTGACCAGTGCGATGGATTTTGATGTTTTTGAGGCGTTATCCAATGGAGTTGAAGACGATGAAGACCAGCACTGCCAAATCCACGTTTAACCACCTGCGCGGGCTCAAACTGGCCGCGTTGGCCATCGGCACTAGCTTCGTCCTGGCGGGCTGCGCGGGCAACCCACCGACCGAGCAATACGCGGTGACTCAGTCTGCGGTCAACAGCGCAGTCAGCGCCGGCGGCACCGAGTTCGCCGCCGTGGAAATGAAGTCGGCCCAGGACAAGCTCAAGCAAGCCGAAATTGCCATGCACGACAAAAACTATGACGAAGCCCGTCGCCTGGCCGAGCAAGCCGAATGGGACGCCCGCGTCGCTGAGCGTAAAGCCCAGGCCGCCAAGGCCGAGCAGGCGGTGAAGGACTCGCAGAAAGCGGTTGATGAACTGCGCAAGGAAGGCATGCGCCCGGCTGCTATCCAACAGAAATAAGCCGCCGCCCCTTGGCTGCATCGCACCTGATATCGAATTGAAAGGACGACACGACTATGCGCAAACAATTGATGATCCCTGCCCTGCTGGCGATGAGCGTTGCTCTGGCAGCATGCTCCACTCCGCCGAACGCGAACCTGGAAAATGCACGGACCAACTTCTCGGCCCTGCAGTCCAACCCGCAAGCCACCAAAGTGGCGGCCCTGGAAACCAAGGACGCCAGCGAATGGCTGGACAAGGCTGACAAGGCTTACCGCGACAAGGAAGACCAGAAGAAAGTCGACCAATTGGCCTACCTGACCAACCAGCGCGTTGAAGTGGCCAAAGACACCATCGCGCTGCGCGAATCCGAAGCCAAACTGAAAAACGCCGGTGACGAGCGCGCCCGCGCCCTGCTCGATGCCCGCGATGCGCAGATCAAGCAACTGCAAGACAGCCTGAACGCCAAGCAGACCGAGCGTGGCACCCTGGTGACCTTTGGTGACGTGCTGTTTGCCACCAACAAGTCCGACCTGAAGTCCAACGGCCTGGTCAACATCACCAAGCTGGCGCAGTTCCTGCGCGATAACCCGGACCGTAAAGTGATCGTCGAAGGCTACACCGACAGCACCGGTTCCGATTCGTACAACCAGAGCCTGTCCGAGCGCCGTGCGGCCTCCGTGCAGCGCGCACTGGCCCAGCAAGGCGTGGACATTTCGCGCATCGTGACCCAGGGCTATGGCAAGGAATACCCGGTGGCCGATAACGGCAGCGTTTCCGGGCGCGCCATGAACCGCCGCGTTGAAGTGACCATCTCCAACGACAACCAGCCGGTCAAGCCACGTTCGTCCGTCGCTTACTGATCGATGCTGGAAAAAAACCCACCTGAACGGTGGGTTTTTTTGCCTGTCAGCCGCCGATCTTACGACCGTTGTCGCTGTCCGGCATCATCGCTTCCATGCCTTGGCGCCCGGCCATCATCTTCTTCAGTTTCTCCATATCCAGTTGATCGCCGGAACCGCCAGAGCCCGAGGAATCGCCACCGCCCTGAGCACCGCCACTGCCCTGAGCACCGCCACCGCCTTGAGCACCGCCACCGCCCTGAGCACCGTTGCTGCCTTCCAGTTTCTCCAGAAGCTTCTTGATCAGCTCGGCCCCCATCTTACCCGGCTGCTGCCCAACCTCTTGCAAGCCCCCCTGATCAAGGCTGTTCTGCCCATTGACCATGCCCATTGCTCTATCGAGTGCACTGATAGCCATACCGCTCTCCCGGATTTTTTCGTAAGGATTGTTATCAGCAACGCTGACAAGCCAATCAGTGGCGTCTTACGCAAAACGGTTCCAGAAATTTCAGGCCGGGCGGTACTGCGCGCAGCGGTTTATTGCTGCAACTGTGGGGTTTCCTGACCGACGCAACGCACGGCCTGCTTTTTGTTGTTCACCAGCACACCGCTGAGGCCTTTTTGCTCGGTATCGAACATCACCAGCACGCCATCGACGCATTGCGCCACTTGCGCCGCCGGGGTCAGGGAGATCTTGTAGTCCTCGCCGGGCACGGTCTTGAGCATGGTGAAGTCGCTGAGCAGCAACGCGTCTTCCGGTTTGGCGAAATGCAGGTAGCCATAAAACCACAGGCAGCCGACGGTGCCGATGATGGTGCCGATACCGGTGAGGATCAGCGGGATCATGTTGCGTTCTTCGCTCATTGCGGGCTCTCTGATGAGTCAACTTTAGGAATAGGGTAATTCGGAATCTCGCCCAGGCGACGCAGGCCGTTGAAGTGTTGCGGGTCGTCCAGATAACGCAGCATCACAGTTTGCCAGGTCTTGTCGGCAAAGGTCTGCACATGGCCGCCGCGGGTCAGTTGCAACACCCTGGGTGCAGGCGCGGCCTGATACAAGCGGATGCCATTGGACAGCGGCACGATCGGGTCATCGAGGCTGTGGAACAGCAGTTTCGGGACTCCGCTCAACTGGGGCATGCCATTGATCGCACTGTCGGCGTCGGGCACCAGCCAAGACAAGGGCACCTGAAACGGCCATGTTAACCAGGAGGTGCTCAGGGCGAATTGTCCTACATCACGATAACTGGCGGGCACGCCGTCCAGCACCAGGGCCTTGAGGTGGGCCTGCCGCTCGGGGTGGGCCGCCAGGTAATGCACGGCCAGCGCGCCGCCCAGGCTTTGGCCGAGGACGATCAACGGCTGGCCCTGGGTTTCGGGCGCCTTGTCGATCCAGCTGAAAGCCGCGTCGACGTCCTGATAGATCGCCGGCAGCGACGGCTTGCCTTGCGACAGCCCATAGCCGCGATAGTCCAGCAACAGCACTTGATAGCCCTGCTCCGGCAACCACCAACTGCCGCCCAGGTGCCAGGCCAGGTTGCCGCCGTTGCCGTGCAGGTGCAGCACCGTGCCCTTGAGCGGCACTCCCGGTTTGGCCGGCAGCCACCA
This sequence comes from Pseudomonas sp. GW704-F2, assembly GCF_059423025.1. Lineage (NCBI taxonomy): Bacteria > Pseudomonadati > Pseudomonadota > Gammaproteobacteria > Pseudomonadales > Pseudomonadaceae > Pseudomonas > Pseudomonas sp. GW704-F2. Next base: position 142,125 of record NZ_JBWKXO010000010.1, read on the forward strand.
GGCATGCAGCTTGACGCCATCGGCGGTGGTGAGCGTGACGTCGCGATACGCCAGGTGCGCCTTTTGCGGCGTGAACGGCAAGCCGGGCTCCGGGTAGAACAGCAGGGAGCTGCAGCCGTTCAGTGTGAGTAACAGGCAAAGAATGCCGAGGATTCTCATCCGTTGAAGCCTCGCTGATAGTCGAAATGTTCAGGCGTGTGCAGGTCCAACAAGGTGGGAGCACGCCCCGTCCCACCTTGTTGAACCGGTTGGGTCAGTTCAGCCTTTACAGGATGTTGGAGTAATCCGCCTCGATCCGATCCAGGCTCAAATGGTTGAGGAAGTTGGAGAAACACATCCACGCCGCCAGGGCGTTCATGTCGCGGAACTGCTCCGGCAGGTATTTGGGCGGCACCACCAGGCCTTCGTCGATCAGTTGGCGCAGGGTACGCATGTCTTCCAGGGTGGTCTTGCCGCAGAACAGCAACGGCACTTGTTCCAGCTTGCCTTTGCGCACGGCCAGCTGGATGTAGTTGTAGACCATGATAAAGCCCTTGAGGTAGGACAAATCCTTGGTAAACGGCAGACCATTCGGCACCGAACCGCGAAACACCCGGCTGGCGTTGCCGTAGCTCTCGGCCATTTCAAAACCTTGCTCGCGGAAAAACTCGAACACCTGCAGGAAATCGGCGCCCTCTTCCACCATGTGGATGGCACGGGTGCGGTTGGTCAGCTTGCGCAAGCGACTCGGGTAGGAGGCGAAGGTGATGATTTCCATCAGGATCGCCAGGCCTTCCTGGGTCACGGTCGACGATGGCGGGCCCTTGGACAGGAAGGTGCAGATCGGCTGGTTCAGGCCGTTGAGGGTGGTGCCCACATGCACCAGGCCTTCATGCACTTCGAGGGCGCGCACGTCGCGCTCGTTGAACATCGCATCGGCGCGGATCTTGATGTAGTCGGCCCCCGCCGCTGCGTCGGCGACGATGCCGTCGGACTCGAACACGCGGATGGTTTCCTCGGCCTCGCCAAACACCTTGTTCAGACGGGTTTGCAGCAGGCTGACCGCGTCCTTGGCGGTGAGGGTCTTGGCCTCGTCCTTCAGGTCGCCACGCACGTCGATATTGTTCAGGTAGTCGGAGAGCATCAGGCCGAGGTCGGCCAGGGTCGGGTCGCCGGCATGGAAGGCATCGGAGGCGGCGCCGTAGAGTTCCTGGGAAATCAGGCCGAAATCCTCGGTGCCGCGCGCTTCGAGCATACGCACCACCATGCGGTACTCCCGGCACATGCGGCGCATGATCTGCCCTACGGGGCTGAACTGGCCGAGGCGGCGGGTGATGTCGCGCTCGATGTTCTGGAACTCCAGCTTCACCGCGCTCGAATCGAACGACAGCGGCCGGTTCAGGTAGTAATCGCGGTCTACCGCGGGCATTGCCTTGCCCTTGGCCTTGAGGAAGCCTTGGCGAATGTTGTCGTCCCATTTCACTGCGTCGAGGACGCGGATCGGTGTTTGCGCCAGCACAATGCGATCGGACAAACTGCGTATCGTCTGCTGGTAATCGTCCACCCGGTACTTCCTCTTTAAACGTTATTTATCCGCACGCCGGTAGCGCGCAGCTTCAACGAACACATCGGCATTGGCCGGGTCATCCAGGTAGGCAAACACCTGGTCCATCGGGCTGTCGACCAGTACGCCGGGGCCTTCCACGGTGTCCACGGTGCTGCCGTGCAACGACCGCTGCCCGATGGCCTGGTGAATTTGCTCGAAGTCGAGGTTATAGACCACCAATTCGTGCGTTTCGTCGAGTTCGAACCCCGCCAGGACGTAATGCCCACCGAGTTTGCCCGGCAACGGCGCCGACAGATACCAGCGATTGCCATGGCGCGAGACGCTGAACACGTACTCATCACGCTGGCCGGGCTTGGCCTGAGGGTAGCTCACGGCTTTGTAGCGGTGTTTGTCGGCGCGACTGATCTGCAGGTTGAGCGGCTCGCCCCAGGCATTCTTGCTCGTCCATTGGCCCACCAGCGCAGCGGGCGCCGCCTCGCTGGCCGGCAGCGGTTCCTTGAAGGTCACCAGGCAACCGCTGAGGAAGAGGAACGACAAGGCGACGACCGCGACACGCCAGGCTTTCATTGGACACTCCCGGTGTCAGACCGAGGCCAACACCAAATGCATGTAACGCTTGAGGATCTCAAGCATGTCGTCAGCGCTCAGCGGTTCCGCGCCGTCCAGCAGGCCCTGATATTCCATCCGACCGATAATCGCCGTCAACACTTTGGCATCCTGTTGCGGCTCGCGCGAGCCCAATACCTGGAAAAACTGCCCGGTGCCCTGCAACAGGATCTGCTGGTGAGAACGCACCAGCTCGGCCAGGCGCGGGTTGAGCAAGGCTTCCTGGCGAAAGGCCTGCTCGGCCATCAAGTACTCGCGACGATTGCTCAATTGGCGCTGCACGTAATCGGCGGTCAACCGCGCAATGTCATCGGCCAGTTGCGAACGCGACTCCGGGCTGCCATCGCCATACGCGACCATCTCGCGCAACAAGCCTTCGTTACGCACCCACAGCTTGCCCATGAATGCGGCGCTGCGCTCGACGTATTGGGCGAAGGTATCGGTGAGCAGGTCATCGATGTCCTTGAAGTAATAGGTGGTCGCCGACAGGGGCACCCCAGCTTCCGCCGCCACGGCACGGTGACGCACGGCTCGCACGCCATCACGCACCACGATCCGCATGGCGGCATCGAGAATATCTTGCCTGCGTTGCTCGCTGCCCCGACGACTGGCCTTGCGGCCCTGGTACTGGACACTTTCAGCCACGGCAGCGGCAATGCCAGCGGCTCCTTCCTGAGCGATTACGCGGTTCACGACACACATCCTTGAAAAGATCAAAACCTGGCGCTGTTTGCTTGACGCTTATTTACGCCACATAAAAAAGCCGCCTTATAAAAGGCGGCTTCGGATTTCGCTACGGTTACGCTTGTGGCCGCATATGCGGGAACAAGATCACGTCGCGGATCGACGGCGAGTTGGTCAGCAACATCACCAGGCGGTCGATGCCGATGCCTTCGCCCGCAGTCGGCGGCATGCCGTACTCCAGGGCGCGCACGAAGTCGGCGTCGTAGTGCATAGCTTCGTCGTCGCCGGCGTCCTTGTCGGCCACCTGGGCCATGAAGCGCTCGGCCTGGTCTTCCGCGTCGTTGAGCTCGGAGTAGGCATTGGCGATTTCGCGGCCGCCGATGAACAGTTCGAAACGGTCGGTGACGTTCGGGTTGTCATCGTTGCGACGGGCCAGCGGCGACACTTCGAACGGGTACTGGGTAATGAAGTGCGGCTGTTCCAGTTTGTGTTCCACCAGCTCTTCGAAAATCATCACCTGCAGCTTGCCCAGGCCTTCGAAGCCCAGCACCTTGGCGCCGGCTTTCTTGGCGATGGCGCGGGCCTTGTCGATGTCGGTCAGGTCGTCGGCAGTCAACTCGGGGTTGTACTTGAGGATCGAGTCGAAGACCGACAGCCGCACGAACGGCTCGCCGAAGTGGAATACCTTGTCGCCATACGGCACGTCGGTAGTCCCCAGAACAAGCTGCGCGAGTTCGCGGAACAGTTCTTCGGTCAGGTCCATGTTGTCTTCGTAGTCGGCGTAGGCCTGGTAGAACTCCAACATGGTGAATTCAGGGTTGTGCCGGGTCGAGACGCCTTCGTTGCGGAAGTTGCGGTTGATCTCGAAGACTTTTTCGAAGCCGCCGACCACGAGGCGCTTGAGGTACAGCTCCGGCGCGATACGCAGGTACATGCCCATGTCCAGCGCGTTGTGGTGGGTTTCGAACGGCTTGGCTGCGGCACCCCCGGGGATGGTCTGCAGCATCGGCGTTTCCACTTCCAGGAAGTCACGCTTCATCAGGAAGGCGCGGGTGTGGGCAATCACTTGCGAACGCACGCGGAAGGTGTGGCGCACGTCTTCGTTGACGATCAGGTCAACGTAGCGCTGGCGATAACGCTGCTCGGTGTCGGACAGGCCGTGGTGCTTGTCCGGCAGCGGGCGCAGGGATTTGGTCAGCAGGCGCACGCTGGTCATTTCAACGTACAGGTCGCCCTTGCCGGAACGGGCCAGGGTGCCTTCGGCGGCGATGATGTCGCCCAGGTCCCAGGTTTTCACGGCGGCCAGGGTTTCTTCCGGCAGGGTCTTGCGGTTGACGTAGACCTGGATGCGCCCGGACATGTCCTGGATCACCATGAACGAGCCACGGTTGAGCATGATGCGACCTGCCACCTTGACCGGGATCGCAGCCTCTGCCAGCTCTTCCTTGGTCTTGTCCGCGTACTGTTTCTGCAAGTCTTCGCAGTAGGCATCGCGGCGGAAGTCGTTGGGGAAGGCATTGCCCTTGGCGCGCTCGGCAGCAAGCTTTTCCTTGCGCAGGGCGATCAGGGAGTTTTCTTCCTGTTGCAGGGCTTGCGGGTCGAGTTGTTGGTCGCTCATGTCTTTAAATTTTCCATCACAGGTTCGTTGCCCCCGCCACTGACGGGGGACTTGAGGTCGGGCTGGCGGTTTACAGCCCCGATTTCAGGCTGGCTTCCAGGTATTCGTCGATGTCGCCGTCGAGCACCTTGTCGCAGTCGCTGCGTTCGATGTTAGTGCGCAGATCCTTGATCCGCGACGCGTCCAGAACATAGGAACGGATCTGGTGACCCCAGCCGATATCCGACTTGGTGTCTTCCAACGCCTGGGAAGCGGCGTTGCGCTTCTGCATTTCCTGCTCGTACAACTTGGCCCGCAGCATTTTCATGGCGGTGTCCTTGTTCGCGTGCTGGGAACGTTCGTTCTGGCAACTGACCACGGTGTTGGTCGGCACGTGGGTGATACGTACCGCCGAGTCGGTGGTGTTTACGTGTTGGCCACCGGCACCGGAGGAGCGATAGGTGTCGATCCGCAGGTCGGCCGGGTTGATCTCGATTTCCACCTTGTCGTCGATCTCGGGCGAGACGAACACCGCGCAGAACGAGGTGTGGCGGCGATTGCCGGAGTCGAACGGGCTCTTGCGCACCAGGCGATGCACGCCGATCTCGGTACGCAGCCAGCCGAAGGCGTATTCACCCTTGATGTGAACGGTGGCGCCTTTGATGCCGGCGACTTCACCGGCCGACAGCTCCATGATGGTCGCGTCGAAACCGCGTTTGTCGGCCCAGCGCAGGTACATGCGCAGCAGGATGTTGGCCCAGTCCTGGGCTTCGGTGCCGCCGGAACCGGCCTGGATGTCCAGGTAGGCGTTGTTCGGGTCCATTTCGTGGCTGAACATGCGGCGGAATTCAAGCTTGGCGAGGTTTTCCTCGAGACGGGCCAGCTCGGCGACGACATCGCCTACCGCGCCTTCGTCGTTTTCTTCGACAGCCATGTCCAGCAGGTCGCGGCAATCGGCCAGACCGGTGTTCAGTTCGTCGAGGGTGTCGACGATCTGCGCCAGCGCTGCGCGCTCGCGGCCCAGTTCCTGGGCGTATTCGGGTTTGTTCCAGACACTCGGATCTTCAAGCTCGCGATTGACTTCGGTCAGACGCTCATGCTTTTGATCGTAGTCAAAGATACCCCCGAATAGTTTCGGAGCGCTCGGACAGGTCCTTGATGGTGTTAAGGATCGGGTTGATTTCCATGGCGGGCAGCACTCGTTGGCGAACTTTTGAAAGCCGACGAGTATAACGACAAACAGGCGCAAACGGCAGCCCGCTTGGCGAAAAGGCAGGCCCAAGAACCATGAAAATCCACTGTGAGAGGGGGCTTGCCCCCGATGGCGGTGTGTCAGCCCTACACCCGGTGACTGTCACACCGCCATCGGGGGGGCAAGTCGAGTCGTCGCGCCGCCCCTCGCACATGTGGACCTGCACTGGCCTCGGATCACTCGATACCGACTTGATTGCGCCCGTTGTTCTTGGCCGTATACAGCCCCTTGTCCGCCGCCATGATCAACTGGCGGCAATCGGTGCCTTGCACCGGCGTCATGGTCGACAGGCCGATGCTGATGGTCAGGCTCGCACCCTCGGCCGGGGCGATGTGCGGGATTTTCAGGGCGGCGACGGCCATGCGCAGTTTTTCGGCGACCAGCCGTGCGCCACCCGGCGAAGTGTTCGGCAGCACCAGGGCGAACTCTTCGCCGCCGTAGCGCGCCGGCAGGTCCGAAGGCCGGCTGCTGGCTTCGCGGATGCTGGCGGCAACCTTGCGCAGGGCTTCGTCGCCTTCAACGTGGCCGAAGCTGTCGTTGTAGGTCTTGAAGAAGTCCACGTCGATCATCAGCAGCGACAATTGGGTCTGGTCCCGCATGGCGCGGCGCCATTCCAGTTCCAGGTATTCGTCGAAATGCCGGCGGTTGGACAGCCCGGTGAGGCCGTCGGAGTTCATCAGCCGTTGCAGTACCAGGTTGGTGTCCAACAGTTGCTGCTGGCTGACGCGCAGCGCGCGATAGGCCGCGTCACGCTGCAACAGGGTCATGTAGGAGCGCGAGTGATAGCGGATACGCGCCACCAGTTCGATGTTGTCCGGCAGCTTGACCAGATAATCATTGGCGCCGGCCGAGAACGCCGCGCTTTTGATCAGAGGGTCTTCCTTGGTGGAGAGCACGATGATCGGGATGTTCTGCGTGGCCGGGTGGTTGCGGTATTCGCGCACCAGCGTCAGACCATCCAGGCCGGGCATCACCAGGTCCTGCAGAATCACCGTGGGTTTGATGCGGATCGCCTGGGCGATGGCCTGGTGCGGGTCGGCGCAAAAGTGGAAGTCGATGTTTTCTTCATGGGCCAGGCCACGACGCACGGCTTCGCCGATCATGGCCTGGTCGTCGACCAGCAACACCATGGCGGCATTTTCGTCGGTCTTGATGCCGTCGATCTGTAAATCATTCATCTGCAATCACCTGAATTACTGCCCGCAAACCAGCACCGCCGGGGATATTGATCATTTTGCAAATACCTCCAGCAGTCGGGGCGCAATTCTGTCCAGTGGGCGAATTTCAACAGCAGCGTCAATCGCCGCCGCCGCTTTGGGCATGCCATACACCGCCGAACTCTGCTGGTCCTGGGCGATGGTCAGATATCCTTGGTCCCGCATTAATTTGAGCCCCTGGGCTCCGTCGCGACCCATGCCGGTCAGCAGCACGCCGACGGCATCACCATTCCAGTGGCTGGCCACACTTTCGAAAAACACATCGATGGATGGCCGGTAAATCTCGTTCACCGGCTCGGCTGTATAGGCTAGCGTGCCATTTTTCAACAGACGAATGTGGTGATTGGTGCCAGCCAGCAGCACGACCCCGCTTTGTGGCGGCTCCCCCTCGCGGGCCAGGCGCACCGGCAGGCCGGAGGCGCTGCTCAGCCACTCGGCCATGCCGGCGGCGAACACCTGGTCCACATGCTGCACCAGCACGATGGCGGCGGGAAAGTCCCGGGGCAGGCCCTTGAGCAGGACTTCCAGGGCCGCCGGGCCGCCAGCCGAAGAACCGATCGCCACCAGGCTCTGGCGTTTGCCGGTGCTGCGCGGCGGCGCGGTTTCGGCGCGCACACGGCTGCCGCGCTGGCCGATCAGCCAGCCAATATTGAGGATCTTGCGCAACAACGGCGCGGCGGCATCCTTGGGATTACCGACGCCCAGGGCCGGCGTATCCACCACATCCAGGGCGCCATGGCCCATGGCTTCGAACACCCGGCTGACATTGGCCTGGCGGTCGACGGTGACGATCACAATCGCGCACGGGCTCTCAGCCATGATCCGCCGGGTGGCTTCCACGCCGTCCATCACCGGCATAATCAGGTCCATCAGGATCAGGTCCGGGGTCAATTCGGCGCAACGTTGCACCGCTTCCAGGCCATTACTGGCTACCCACACCACTTGGTGCGCGGGCTCGAAGCTCACGGCGCGGCGTAACGCCTCCACAGCCATGGGCATGTCATTGACGATTGCAATCCTCATGCCCGCGCGCCTCCGATCAGTTCCACCACGGCATCAAGGAGGGCGTCATCGTGGAAACTGGCTTTGGCCAGATAGTAATCGGCGCCGGCGTCGAGTCCACGGCGTCGGTCTTCTTCGCGGTCCTTGTAGGACACCACCATCACCGGCAACGATTGCAGGCGAGCATCCCGGCGCAAGAGTGTGACCAATTCGATCCCGTCCATACGAGGCATATCAATGTCAGTGATGAGCAGGTCGAAGTCCTCGGAACGCAAGGCGTTCCAGCCGTCCATGCCATCGACGGCGACGGCCACTTCATAACCGCGGTTAAGCAGCAATTTACGTTGCAACTCACGCACGGTGAGCGAATCGTCCACCACCAGCACGCGTTTGCGCGGGGCTTCGGCGGCCTGCTGGCTACGCCGGGCGATACGCTCCAGGCGGCCGGTATTGAGCAGCTTGTCCACCGAACGCAGCATATCTTCGACGTCGACGATCAACACCACCGAGCCATCGTCCAGCAACGCCCCGGCGGAAATATCCTGGACCTTGCCCAACCGATCATCCAGCGGCAGCACCACCAACGTGCGTTCGCCGATAAAACGCTCCACGGCAATGCCATACACCGCATCGCGCTCGCGGATCACCACCACCTTCAACGTCTCGTCATTACCTTGCCCCGGCGGGCGCTGCAACAGTTGGCTGGCGGCGACCAGGCCGACATGCCGGCCTTCGTGCCAGAAATGCTGGCGGCCTTCGAGCTGCACAATGTCGTCGGGCGCCAGGTCGCACATGCGCTCGATATGCGCCAGCGGGAACGCATAGGCTTCTTCGCCGACTTCCACCACCAGGCTGCGCACCACCGACAGGGTCAACGGCACTTCCAGATGGAAACGACTGCCCTGCCCCGCCGCTTGCTCCAGCACCACCGCGCCGCGCAGTTGGCGGACCATATGCTGCACCGCATCCAGGCCGACGCCGCGCCCGGAGACTTCGGTGACCTTGTCGCGCAGGCTGAAGCCCGGCAGGAACAGGAACGTCAGCAACTCCTCCTCGCTGAGGTTCAAGGCGGTTTCCACCGTCGACAGATGCCGATCAACGATCGTGCCACGCAGGCGTTCGAGGTCGACGCCATTCCCGTCGTCGCTCAGCTCCAGCACCAGCAAGCCGGCCTGGTGGGAGGCCCGCAAGCGGATCAAGCCTTCGGCCGGCTTGCCCGCCAGCAGGCGTTGTTCCGGCGTTTCGATGCCGTGGTCGACGGCATTGCGCAATAAGTGGGTGAGCGGCGCTTCGAGCTTCTCCAGCACATCACGGTCGACCTGGGTCTTTTCGCCCTCGATCTCCAGGCGCACCTGCTTGCCCAGGCTGCGGCCGAGGTCGCGCACCATGCGGACCTGGCCGGCGAGCACATCGGCAAACGGGCGCATGCGGCAGGCCAGCGCGGTGTCGTAAAGCACCTGGGCGCGTTGCCCGGCCTGCCAGCCGAACTCATCGAGCTCAGCGGTTTTTTCTGCCAGCAGGGCTTGGGCTTCGCTCAGCAAGCGGCGGGCATCGGCCAGGGACTCCTGGGCTTCCAGGCTCAAGTCGAGGGTCTTGAGGTGACCATCGAGGTGGTCCAGCGCACGCACACCGTTACCCTGCACACGCTTGAGGCGTTGCAGGCTGGCCAGGTATGGCTTGAGTCGCTGGGTTTCGACCAGGGATTTGCTCGACAGGTCCAGCAGGCTGTTCAAACGCTCGGCGGTCACACGCAGTACGCGCTCGCCGCCTTCGGTCATGCGCTTGTTCTGACGCAGCGGTTCGCTGCCGAGGGACGGCGCAGGCTCGGGTTCGGCGGGCAGTGCTTCAATCAGCGGAGTGGGCGCTGGAGCAGGCGCAGTTGGCGGCGGCGCCACCTTGGCGGTGGGCTGCGACGGGTCGAGCAGGCGCTCCATCAAGGCCACATACGCCTCGACATCCGCCGGCCCCACGGTATTGCCCGGCGTGGCGATACGCATCAGCAGGTCGGTACCTTGCAACAGCGCGTCGATGTGTTCCGGCTGCAGATACAGGCGACTTTCCTGGGCGCTGACCAGGCAATCTTCCATGACATGGGACACGCTGACCCCGGCGTCCACCCCGACAATCCGCGCCGCGCCTTTGAGCGAGTGCGCGGCGCGCATGCAGGCTTCGAGCTGGTCGGCCTGGGTCGGGTTGCGCTCCAGGGCCAGCAGGCCCGCGCTCAGTATCTGGGTCTGGGCATCGGCTTCCAGGCTGAACAATTCCAGCAGCGAGGCATCGCGCATCTGGTCGGGGGTCATGTGAGGCTCCGGGTCACGGCAGACAGCAACTGAGCCTCGTCCAGCCAACGCAGGCTACGGCCCTTCCACTGCAACACGCCCTGAGTGAAGCGGCCGCTGGCCTGGGTGCCGGAGGCTGATGCCGCCGTCAAAGTACGCTCGTCGATGGCATGGATACCGTCGACTTCATCCACCGGCACCACCACCGGGCCATCCTGCGCGGCGATGATCAACATGCGCGGCATGATGCGCCCGCCCGGCGTGCCGTGGCTGATGGCGTCCAGGCCCAACAGCTCGACCAGCGACAGGCACGCCACCAGCGCGCCGCGCACGTTCGCCACGCCAAGCAATGCGCGGGAACGTTGGTGCGGCAGGGAATGGATCGGGTGCAGGGTTGCCACTTCCACCAGGCATCGGGTGGCGATCCCCAGCCATTCTTCGCCGAGGCGGAATATCAGCAGGGACCGGGTGACGATGTCTTCGTTCGCCTGGGTATCGGCGACCGGGCGATGATCGTCCTGCTGCAACGCATAGCGATCCAGCAAGCGGGTAGCGGCGGCGGAGTACACCGAGCAGTTGCGGCAGTGGATATGGTCCGCCAGCAACGGGCAGGACTTGTCGCCGTGAATGCCGATCCGGTTCCAGCAATCGTCGATGGCCTGGGTGTCGTCCATCGTCAGGGCCAGGCCCGCAGTGTCGAGCGCGTTGGGGCTACTCATGGTTTTTGCTCACTGTCAGCTCGCTACGCGCGGCCCGCGCCTGCAACCGACGCGCCGCCGCAATGTCGCCCTGGGCTTCGAGCAACGCGGCCAGTTGCATCAGGGCCTGCGGGTGCTGCGGTTCCAGGTACAAGGCTTTTCGATAAAACCCCTGGGCGTCCAGGGCGTTGCCGGCCACATCGCTGAGCAGCCCCAACCAGTAAAACACCTGGGCGGCCGGCGGGTGTTGACTTAAATAACGCTCGCAGGCGGCACGGGCCTCGGCGCTTTTGCCTTCGTTGGCCAGGGTCGCGATCTGGCTGAGCAGGTCGCCGGCCTCCGACGCCGGCGCCTTGATCGGCACCACCTGGGCGTTGAGCGTGCTGAACGGTCGTGGCTTGGGCGGGATCGCTGCGATGCTGCGCCGAGGCGCGGGCGCGGGTATCGGCACGAATACCGGCTCAGGCTTGACCGGCTCGGTGTGCCGGCTGAATGCAAACGACTGCGGCACGCCGATCGAACGCATGCCATGACGCCCCAACAGGCTGCCTTCGGCCGGGCCGATAAACAGCACGCCGTCCACGTGGGTCAGGTTCTTGAGCACGTCGAACACTTGTTTTTGCGTGGGTTGGTCGAAATAGATCAGCAGGTTGCGGCAAAACACAAAGTCGTAGCTCGGTTCATTGGCGAGCAACCCCGGGTCCAGCAGGTTGCCGACTTGCAGGCGCACCTGTTCGCGCACGCGGTCTTCAATGCGATAACCATCGGCCTGCTCGGTGAAGTGGCGGTCGCGAAACTCAAGGTCGCCGCCGCGAAACGAGTTGCGGCCATACACGCCGCGCTGGGCACGCTCCACCGACAGCGGGCTGACGTCCATGCCCTGCACCTTGAACTGGTGCGGCGCCAGGCCGGCATCGAGCAAGGCCATGGCGATCGAATAGGGTTCTTCGCCGGTGGAACAGGGCAGGCTGAGGATGCGCAGCGCGCGCAACTGGTTGATCTCGGCCAGGCGCGCCTTGGCCAGACGGGCCAGGGTCGCGAAGGATTCGGGGTAACGGAAAAACCAGGTCTCGGGCACGATCACCGCTTCGATCAGCGCTTGCTGTTCGTCCTGGGAGTGCTGCAGGTGCTGCCAGTACTCATCCGCCGTGTGGGCCGCGACGGCCTGGCTGCGCTGGCGCACGGCGCGTTCGATGATGGCTTCGCCCACCGAGGCCACGTCCAGGCCAATGCGTTCCTTCAAGAAGGCAAAGAAGCGCGGATCGTTGCTCATAGGCTCGGCTCGGCAGAAAACAGCAAGGCGCGCACGTCATCGGTGAGCATATCTGCGACGCCGATCCATTGCATCAAGCCCAAGGCATCTTCGCGCACCGGTCCCAGGTAGGGCGCCTGGGGATTGTCCAGGCCGTAGGGCTTGAACTCCGCCGGGTCGCAACGCAGGGTTTCGGTGGCCTGCTCCAGAATCAGTCCCAGCCAACGCGCCTCGAGCCAGGGCTCAGGTTTATAGTTGACCAGCACCAGCCGCGTGCTGGTCCGCGCCTGGGCCGGCTCGCCGAAGGTCAAGGCACTGAGGTCGATGACCGGCACCATCGCGCCGCGGTGGGCAAAGATACCCGCCACCCACAGCGGTGCATGGGCGATGGGTTTGAGCGGCAGGCGCGGCAGCACTTCGGCCACTTCGGTGGCCTTGAGGGCATACCGTTCGTGGCCGATGTGGAACACCAGGAACAACGCCTTTTTCACTGCCGGGACGACGCCGAGTTTAGCCGCGAGGTCGCTCATCAGACTTTGAAACGCGACACGCCGCTGCGCAGACCGACCGCAACCTGGCTCAGTTCATCAATGGCAAAGCTGGCCTGGCGCAGGGACTCCACGGTCTGGCTGCTGGCATCGCCCAATTGCACCAGCGCGTGGTTGATCTGCTCGGCCCCGGTGGCCTGGGCCTGCATGCCTTCGTTGACCATCAACACCCGCGGCGCCAGGGCCTGGACCTGGTGGATGATCTGCGACAGTTGCTCGCCCACTTGCTGCACTTCGAACATGCCCCGGCGCACTTCTTCGGAGAACTTGTCCATGCCCATCACCCCGGCGGACACCGCCGACTGGATCTCGCGCACCATCTGCTCGATGTCGTAGGTGGCTACGGCGGTCTGGTCGGCCAGGCGGCGCACTTCAGTGGCCACCACGGCAAAACCGCGGCCGTACTCACCGGCCTTCTCGGCCTCGATGGCAGCATTGAGGGACAACAGGTTGGTCTGGTCGGCAACCTTGACGATGGTCACCACCACCTGGTTGATGTTGCCGGCCTTCTCGTTAAGGATCGCCAGCTTGGCGTTGACCAGCTCAGCCGCGCCCATCACCGAGTGCATGGTTTCTTCCATGCGCGCCAGGCCTTGCTGGCCGGAACCGGCGGCGACCGAGGCCTGGTCGGCGGCGGTGGAAACTTCGGTCATGGTGCGGACCAGGTCCTTGGAAGTGGCGGCGATCTCCCGCGAAGTAGCGCCGATCTCGGTGGTGGTCGCCGCGGTTTCCGTGGCCGTGGCCTGTTGTTGCTTGGAGGTGGCGGCAATCTCGGTGACCGAGGTAGTCACCTGCACCGACGAACGCTGAGCCTGGGACACCAGGGCGGTCAGTTCGGTCATCATGTCGTTGAAGCCGGTTTCGACCGCGCCGAATTCGTCCTTGCGCTCCAGGTTCAAGCGCTTGCTCAGGTCACCGGTACGCATGACGTCGAGGATCTCGACGATACGCTGCATCGGCGCCATGATTGCGCGCATCAACAGCAGACCGCACAGGCCGGCGGCGAAGATGGCGATAATCAGCGAAACCGCCATGCTGAGCTTGGCCGACAGCACCGACTCGTCGATGGCCGAAGTGGCGCGGTCAGACATGCTCTTGTTTTCGGTGATGATGTCATTGAGCTTCATGCGCCCTTCGATCCAGATCGGCGTCAATTGCTCTTCGACCAGGACGCTCGCGCCCGGCAAATCATTGGCTTCAATGCGCGCCAGCACCTCGGCGAGGGCCTTGTTATAGTTGATATGCGCCGCCTTGAAGTTATCGAACTCCATGCGATCAGCCTGGCTGTTGACGGTTTTTTCGTAATTGGCGATCTGCTGTTCAATACGCGCTTCGAAAGACTTGAAGTCCGTCTTATCGGCACTGGTGAGGGTTTTATCTGCGCGCAGGCCGATGATATCGATGGTCAGCAGATAGCTGTCGACCCATGCGCTGCGGATCATCGAACTGAGGTAAACCCCCGGTACCGCATCGTCCCGGACCGATTCCTGGCTGACTTCGATCTTCAGCAACCGCGAGTAGGACACCACAACCATCAGCAGCATGATCGCGACAATGACCGCAAAGCTCGCCAAAATCCGCTGGCGCAAGGTCCAATTCTTCACAGTGTTTCCTCGAAGAGCCATTCAAATGGGGGGGAGTATAGCTGAGCACAAGCCTTCATTTATCAATGGGTTTCGACGTGGTGCCCACAGAATGCAAAAACATCCCTGAAGGTAATTACAGAACCAACCTACAAAAACCCGCGAAGCGTCCGACTACCGGGCTTTTCTCGCCGAGCCTAGCGTGCTGGTCCCTGCTAACAAAAGGACACGGCTGGCATGCGCCGCTATTTCATTACCCGAGGAGCCAAAACCACCGCTGGCGGGACCGTCGTCGGCGGTTTGACGGGCTTTTGCATCACCCAAGTGGACATCGCCCTTGAAGGTCATGAGGTGCTTTGCCCGGTGTGCAAAACCACCGGAGTCATAGTCTGTGTTGGCCCGCGCCTGGAGCAGTGGGCACGAGGGCGACGGGTGGCGCTCTCGGACGATCTCTGCCGCTGCCAATGCGACCCGCCCCCGCGCCTGCTGGCCGACCAGTTCGAGCGGTTTCAGACCCTTACATCGATCAACGCATGACCTTCGTGCTCAAGGCCGCCGCGCAATTTGACAAGCTGTTAAATAGCGGTGAGCGGCATCGAATCGAACAAGCGCTGGATGACGTCGCTGCAGGTCGGGGCATGCGATGAACCTGCCCTCACAAGTAAACTGGCGACATGCCGCACTTGTATTGTTCGCTGCCGCACTACTGGTAGGGATGATACGTTTCTTCACCAGTACGCCAGAAATCGCACTGATGCTTGGGGAGCCTTGGGAAGACATGCGTCAGCGCTCCAGTGCAGCAATCGCCCCTGCTATTCCCGGAGAAATATGGGGGAGGCTACCAAAGTCCGATGCGCGCCTACGCTTTATAGACCCTCAATATGGATTCGTTACCCCGCCTGCCCGCTTCCTCGCGGTAAGTTTCGACAAGGAGCGCGTTGGTAGTATCCGCATGTCCCCCCAAATCGAACCGCTATTGCTCGATGACACCCTCAACGTCGTGCTGTATTTGCAAAAACAATGGAGCAATGCCGGCTGGCTGCCCATCCGAGTCGCCTCCAACCCTCCATTCGCCGACACACCTGAATGGCGTGCTCGATTGCGAAATGTGAACCGGGGTGGCAAGTCTTACTGGCGGGCAGAAAACAAATACCAAGTCATGTTGGTAGTTGGGCGCTTCAAGGACTATCGGCATCCCACAGAAGAGCGGTACCTCATTACACTGGAATTATCCAGGCCGTGGGGGCTGCCATAAATAGATTTGTTAAATCGTTTCCACAGAACGTGAGAACGATCTTCATCGTGCGCGGGCATGCCTAGAGGGTGGCCTGAGGCACCCTTTTCCCAGAACCAACCTACAACGTCCGACTACCAGGCTTTTCTCGCCGAGCCTAGCGTGCTGGTCCCAGCTAACAAAAGGACACCGCTGGCATGCGCCGCTATTTCATTACCTGAGAGGCCAAGACCACCGCTGGCGGGACCGTCGGCGGCGGTTTGAGGGGCTTTTGCATCACTCAAGTGGACATCGCCCTTGAAGGTAAGGACCGGGGGTTGGGGTTGCTTGAGACCTGCTTGCGGTCGCGCCAGAACATTTATGAGGAGGAACGATCCCTAAAGCGTCGCCTGGCGCACCTGTTTCTCCAATTCAACCTTCAAACCGGGCTCCAACTTGAGCTGTCGCGCCAGCTCATCCAGGTACGCCTTCTCCATAAAGTTCTCCTCATCCACCAGCATCACACTGGCGATGTACATTTCGGCGGCCATTTCCGGGGTGCCGGCGGCCTGCGCCACGTCGGCCGGGTCGAGGGGTTTGTTCAGCTCGCCGTGTAGCCAGCTTTGCAATTCACGGTCGTTATCCAGCTTGTTGAATTCACCTTCGATCAGCGCGCGCTCGCGCTCATCCACATGCCCGTCGGCCTTGGCCGCCGCCACCAATGCCTTGAGGATGCCCTGGCTGTGTTGCTCGACCTGAGCCGGTGGCAAGCGGTCGATGGTCTGCGGTTCGCCTTGGGGCGCGCTGGCCTGTTGCGCCTGCCAGTTGCCATAGGCTTTGTAGGCGATCACGCCCAATGCCGCCAACCCACCATAGGTCAGGGCCTTGCCGCCGAATTTGCGCGCTTTTTTATTGCCCAGCAGCAGGCCCATGGCCCCAGCGGCCAGGGCCCCGCCACCAGCGCCGCCGAGCAAACTGCCGAGCCCGCCACTGCCGAGCAGGCCGCCGAGCGCGCCTTTGTCGTCGGATTTGCGCTGGCCGCCGGCCTTGTTCTGCAACATGTCCTGACCAGACTTGAGCAGTTGTTCGAGTAATCCACGGGTATTCATGCGTAGCCTCCAGACACCAGGGTTCATAAGACCAATAGACTCCCAGCGTAAAACTAAGCGCCAAAAAACCCCGATCTAGAGTGCTTCCAGATGTAACGCGGCTATCCTTCGGTTAAATCGATATACACTCGAACAAATCGATAAAAACACCCCACTGGTAACTCCAGCATGATGACCTTGCGTCAGATCCGCCACTTCATCGCCGTGGCCGAGACCGGTTCGATCTCCGCCGCTGCGCAAACCGCGTTTATTTCGCAGTCGACCCTGACCCTGGCGATCCAGCAACTGGAGCAGGAAATCGGCGTCAACCTGTTCAACCGCCACGCCAAGGGCATGACCCTGACCCACCAGGGCCATCAGTTCCTGCGCCAGGCGCACTTGATCCTGGCCACCGTCGACAACGCCAAGCGCAGCCTGCAGCAGAGCACCGACCAGGTGGCCGGGCAATTGATCGTCGGCGTGACCAGCCTGGTGGCCGGTTATTACCTGGCCGACCTGCTCACCCGCTTCCAACGCGCCTACCCCAATGTGGAAATCCGCGTGATGGAGGATGAGCGCCCGTACATCGAGCATTTGCTGGTCAGCGGCGAGATCGATGTGGGCGTGTTGATCCTCTCCAACCTCGAAGACCGCCACGCCCTGCAGACCGAAGTACTCACCCACTCGCCCCACCGCCTGTGGCTGCCGGCGCAACATCCGCTGCTGGAGCACGACAGCATCAACCTGGCCGATGTGGCGCGTGAGCCGTTGATTCAGCTGAACGTCGACGAAATGGGCCACAACGCTCAACGCATGTGGGCCTCTGCCTGCCTGCAACCACACGTCACTTTGCGCACCGCCTCCACCGAAGCCGTGCGCAGCCTGGTGGCCGCCGGCCTGGGCGTGTCGATCCAGCCGGACATGACCTACCGCCCCTGGTCCCTGGAGGGCGACATTATCGAAGCGCGCCCCATCGCCGACCTCAGCCAGACCCTCGACGTCGGCCTCGCCTGGCGCCGTGGCACCGCGCGCCCGGCGCTGGTCGACCCGTTCCTGACCGTGGCGCGGGAACAGCCGCACCCACGTAAGCCATCTATTTAATCGAATGCTGCATTCAGTATTTAGTATTTGTTGACCTCGCGCCTGACCTCTAGTCTCTGTGCATCCATAAGAGAAAGTCGGGCGCCTTGTAAGAGAACGCCCATGGCCACACAAGAAAAGAGATCGCGAAAAATGTCCGCTGCGCCCACCCCGCTGCTCACTGCGTTGCTGATCGACGGCGAACTGGTCCAGGGCCAGGGCTTTGTCGAACCGATTCTCAACCCAGCCACGGGCGAAGTGCTGACCCAGATCGCCGAAGCCAGCATCGAACAGGTCGAAGCCGCGATCCTCGCCGCCCACCGCGCATTTGCCGGCTGGTCCCGCACCACGCCGCAGCAACGTTCGAACATTCTGCTGGGCATCGCCGATGCCATCGAGCACCAAGCCGACTACCTGGCCCGCCTCGAATCCCTGAACTGCGGCAAACCGTTGCACCTGGCCCGCCAGGATGACTTGAGCGCCACCGTCGATGTGTTCCGCTTCTTTGCCGGCGCCGTGCGCTGCCAGACCGGCCAGCTCAGCGGCGAATACCTGCCGGGCTACACCAGCATGGTGCGGCGTGACCCGATTGGCGTGGTGGCCTCGATTGCGCCGTGGAATTACCCGCTGATGATGGCCGCGTGGAAGATCGCCCCCGCCCTGGCCGCCGGTAATACCCTGGTGTTCAAGCCGTCGGAACACACGCCGCTGTCGATCCTCGCCCTCGCTCCAGCGCTCAACCAGTTGTTGCCGCGCGGGGTGATCAACATTGTGTGCGGCGGCGGCGAAGGCGTCGGCAGCCATCTGGTCAGCCACCCGAAGGTGCGGATGGTGTCGTTGACCGGCGATATCGTCACCGGACAAAAGATCCTGCAAGCCGCGTCGAAAACCCTTAAACGCACGCACCTGGAACTGGGCGGCAAGGCGCCAGTGATTGTGTGCAACGACGCCGACCTGCAAGCCGTGGTCGAAGGCGTGCGCGCCTACGGTTACTACAACGCCGGCCAGGACTGCACCGCCGCGTGCCGCATCTACGCCCAGGCGGGGATTCACGACAAATTGGTCGCCGACCTGGGCGCGGCGGTCAGCAGCCTGCGCTTTGCCGGCAAGCGCGATGCCGACAACGAACTCGGCCCGCTGATCAGCACGCGCCAGCGCGACCGCGTCGCCAGCTTTGTCGAACGCGCCCTCGGCCAGCCGCATATCGAACGCGTCACCGGCGCCGCCGTGCATTCCGGCGCGGGCTTCTTTTATCAGCCGACCTTGCTCGCCGGCTGTAAACAAAGTGATGAAATCGTCCAGCGCGAAGTGTTCGGCCCGGTGGTCACCGTGACCCGCTTCGACGAACTGGAACAAGCGGTGGACTGGGCCAACGACTCCGAATACGGTCTGGCCTCGTCGGTATGGACGCAGAACCTGGACAAGGCCATGCAGGTCGCGGCGCGCCTGCAATACGGCTGCACCTGGATCAACAGTCATTTCATGCTGGTCAGCGAAATGCCCCACGGCGGCTTGAAGCGCTCCGGGTACGGCAAAGATCTGTCCAGCGATTCGCTACAGGACTACAGCGTGGTGCGGCACATCATGGCCCGCCACGGCCAGCACCTTTAAAACAACAACTAAGCTCAAGCGTCACCGGCTGCAAAAAACTGCCCCGACCATAATTAAAGAAGAGGGATTCCCCATGTCCGCGCATAAGACCGCACTGCTCAGTGCCCTGACCACCGCGCTGCTGGCCAGCGCCAGCCTGCAGGCCGCCGAACCGCTCAAAGCGGTAGACGCCGGCGAAGGCCAGCTGGATATCGTCGCCTGGCCCGGCTATATCGAACGGGGCGAAAGCGACAAGGCTTACGACTGGGTCACAGGTTTCGAGAAGGAAACCGGCTGCAAGGTCAATGTGAAAACCGCCGCTACCTCTGACGAAATGGTCAGCTTGATGGCCAAGGGCGGTTACGACCTGGTCACCGCGTCAGGCGATGCGTCGCTGCGGTTGATCGTCGGCAAGCGGGTGCAGCCGATCAATACCGCGTTGATTCCCAACTGGAAGACTATCGACCCGCGCCTGAAAGACGCGCCATGGTACGTGGTCGGCCAGCAAACCTACGGTACTCCGTACCAGTGGGGGCCGAACGTGCTGATGTACAACACCAACGTGTTCAAGACCGCGCCCACCAGCTGGAATGTGTTGTTCGAGGCGCAAAACCTGCCGGACGGCAAGCCGAACAAAGGCCGCGTGCAAGCCTACGACGGCCCGATCTACATCGCCGATGCGGCGCTGTACCTCAAGTCGACCAAGCCGGAGCTGGGTATCCAGAGCCCCTACGAACTGACCGAAACCCAGTACAAAGCCGTGCTCGACCTGTTGCGCGCACAGCAACCGTTGATCCACCGCTACTGGCACGACACCACCGTACAGATGAGTGACTTCAAGAACGAAGGCGTGGTCGCCTCCAGCGCCTGGCCGTATCAGGTCAACGGCCTGATCAACGAGAAGCAGCCGATTGCCTCGACCATTCCCAAGGAAGGCGCCACCGGCTGGGCCGACACCACCATGCTGCACAGCGAGGCCAAGCACCCGAACTGCGCCTATAAATGGATGGACTGGTCGCTGCAGCCG
Source organism: Pseudomonas sp. GW704-F2 (assembly GCF_059423025.1). Taxonomy (NCBI): domain Bacteria; kingdom Pseudomonadati; phylum Pseudomonadota; class Gammaproteobacteria; order Pseudomonadales; family Pseudomonadaceae; genus Pseudomonas; species Pseudomonas sp. GW704-F2. Next base: position 162,387 of record NZ_JBWKXO010000010.1, read on the forward strand.
AAGGTCCAGGGCGATGTCGCCGCCTGGTTCGGCTCCCTGCCGGCGGTGCCGGCGGCCTGCACCGGCAGCGAATTGCTCGGCGCCGAGGGCTGCAAGACCAACGGCTTCGACCAGTTCGACAAGATCGCCTTCTGGAAAACCCCGCAGGCTGAGGGCGGCAAGTTCGTGCCGTACAGCCGCTGGACCCAGGATTACATTGCGATCATGGGCGGGCGCTAATCCCCCCTGTGGGAGGGGGCTTGCTCCCTCCCACATTGAGCACATTCACCGATGTTCTGTTTTTTCAGAAGTCCAGGCCGGGCCGCTGCGACGACCCGCGCCTTTTGGGAGCACCGCACCATGACGCTTGCAGTCCAATTCACCCACGTTTCCCGTCAGTTCGGCGAAGTGAAAGCCGTTGACCGGGTTTCCATCGATATCCAGGACGGCGAGTTCTTTTCCATGCTCGGCCCTTCCGGCTCGGGCAAGACCACCTGCCTGCGCCTGATCGCCGGGTTCGAGCAACCGAGCGCAGGCTCGATCCGGATTCATGGCGAGGAAGCCGCCGGCTTGCCGCCGTATCAGCGTGACGTCAACACGGTATTCCAGGATTACGCGCTGTTCCCCCACATGAATGTGCGCGACAACGTGGCCTACGGCCTGAAAGTCAAAGGCGTGGGCAAGACCGAACGCCTCGACCGCGCCGAAGAAGCCCTGACCATGGTCGCCCTCGGCGGCTACGGCGAGCGCAAGCCGGTGCAGCTCTCCGGCGGCCAGCGCCAACGGGTCGCCCTGGCCCGCGCGCTAGTCAATCGCCCGCGCGTGTTGCTGCTGGATGAACCGCTGGGTGCCCTCGACCTCAAGCTGCGCGAACAGATGCAAAGCGAGCTGAAAAAGCTGCAACGCCAGCTCGGCATCACGTTTATCTTCGTGACCCACGACCAGACCGAAGCGCTGTCGATGTCCGACCGCGTGGCCGTGTTCAACAAGGGCCGCATCGAACAGGTCGACACTCCGCGCAACCTCTATATGAAACCGGCCACCGCGTTCGTCGCCGAATTCGTCGGCACCTCCAATGTGATTCGCGGCGATTTGGCCCAGCGCCTCAGCGGCAGCCCGCAGCCGTTCTCGATCCGCCCGGAGCACGTGCGCTTTGCCGAAGGCCCGCTGGCGGCCGACGAAGTGGAAATCAGCGGCCTGTTGCATGACATCCAGTACCAGGGCAGCGCCACCCGCTACGAACTGAAACTGGCGAACGGCCAGGCGTTGAACATCAGCCAGGCGAATAACCAGTGGCTGGACATCAGCAACGGCTATCAGGTCGGCCAGCCCATCACCGCACGCTGGGCGCGGGCCGCCATGACCACCCTGACCGACCACGCAGGCGAGGTGTGACATGAGCCTGACCCAAGCGCCGATGCGCAGGTTTTCCAACCTGCTGTATCGCAGACCCAACCTCTACCTGGCAATGCTGCTGATACCGCCGCTGATCTGGTTCGGCGCGATCTACCTGGGCTCGTTGCTGACCTTGCTGTGGCAAGGCTTCTACACGTTCGATGACTTCACCATGGCGGTCACGCCGGACCTGACCCTGGCCAACTTTGCCGCACTGTTCCAGCCATCGAACTTCGACATCATCCTGCGCACCCTGAGCATGGCGATCGTGGTGTCGCTCGCCAGCGCCATCGTCGCCTTCCCCATCGCCTATTACATGGCGCGCTACACCACGGGCAAGACCAAGGCGTTCTTCTATATCGCGGTGATGATGCCGATGTGGGCCAGCTATATCGTCAAGGCATATGCCTGGACCCTGCTGCTGGCCAAGGGCGGCGTGGCGCAATGGTTTGTGCAACACCTGGGCCTGGGGCCGCTGTTGCAGTTCGTGCTGGGGATCCCCGGCGTGGGCGGCAGCACCTTGAGCACCTCGCACCTGGGGCGGTTCATGGTGTTCGTCTACATCTGGCTGCCATTCATGATCCTACCGATCCAGGCGTCGCTGGAGCGTTTGCCGCCGTCGTTGCTGCAAGCCTCGGCCGACCTGGGCGCCAAGCCGCGCCAGACCTTCATGCAGGTGATCCTGCCGCTGTCGGTGCCGGGGATTGCCGCCGGTTCGATCTTCACGTTTTCGCTGACCCTGGGCGACTTCATCGTGCCGCAGTTGGTCGGGCCGCCGGGTTACTTCGTCGGCGGCATGGTGTACGCCCAGCAAGGCGCCATCGGCAACATGCCCATGGCCGCGGCGTTCACCCTAGTGCCAATCGTGCTGATCGCGGTTTACCTGTCCATCGTCAAACGTCTGGGGGCCTTCGATGCACTCTGAGAAATCATCCATCGGCCTGAAGATCGCGGCCTGGGGCGGCTTGGTGTTTCTGCACTTCCCGATCCTGATCATCTTCCTTTACGCCTTCAACACCGAAGAGGCGGCATTCAGCTTTCCACCCCAGGGCTTCACCCTGAGGTGGTTCAGCGTGGCCTTCGCCCGCCCCGATGTACTCGAAGCGATCAAGCTGTCGCTGCAGATCGCGGCGATCGCTACCCTGATCGCCATGGTCCTCGGTACCCTCGCTTCAGCCGCGCTGTATCGCCGCGAGTTCTTCGGCAAGCAAGGCGTGTCGCTGATGCTGATCCTGCCGATCGCGCTGCCGGGGATCATCACCGGTATCGCCCTGCTGGCGACGTTCAAGACGCTGGGCATCGAGCCGGGGATGTTCACCATCATCGTCGGCCACGCGACCTTCTGCGTGGTGATCGTCTACAACAACGTCATCGCCCGCTTGCGCCGCACCTCCCACAGCCTGATCGAAGCCTCGATGGACCTGGGCGCCGACGGCTGGCAGACCTTCCGCTACATCATCATGCCCAACCTCGGCTCGGCGCTGCTGGCCGGCGGCATGCTGGCGTTTGCGCTGTCATTCGACGAAATCATCGTCACCACCTTCACCGCCGGGCATGAGCGCACCTTGCCGCTGTGGCTGCTCAACCAGTTGAGTCGCCCACGGGATGTGCCGGTGACCAACGTGGTGGCGATGCTGGTGATGATCGTGACGATGTTCCCGATTCTGGGCGCCTATTACCTGACCCGCGGCGGTGAAAGCGTGGCAGGCAGTGGCGGTAAATAATGTGGGTATTGGAGAAGTGCCCCCCCACACTCAGAGCCGGTTTCTTCAGGGCAATAACAACAGTTTTTTGGAGGAGTGAACCATGCAAACCAAACTCTTGATCAACGGCCAACTGGTCAAAGGCGAAGGCCCGGCGCAGGCCGTATTCAACCCGGCGTTGGGCCGTGTGCTGGTGGAAATCAACGAAGCCAGCGAAGCCCAGGTCGACGCCGCCGTGCGGGCCGCCGATGCAGCGTTTGAAAGCTGGTCACAGACCACGCCCAAGGATCGCTCGCTGTTGCTGCTGAAACTGGCGGACGTGATCGAAGCCCACGGCGAAGAACTGGCCAAGCTGGAATCGGACAACTGCGGCAAACCCTACAGTGCGGCACTGAACGACGAGATCCCGGCGATTGCCGACGTGTTCCGCTTTTTTGCCGGTGCCAGCCGCTGCATGAGCGGCTCGGCCGGCGGTGAATACCTGCCGGGCCACACCTCGATGATCCGCCGCGATCCGGTGGGCGTGATCGCCTCCATCGCCCCGTGGAACTACCCGCTGATGATGGTCGCCTGGAAAATCGCCCCAGCCCTGGCCGCCGGTAATACCGTGGTGCTCAAGCCGTCGGAACAAACCCCGCTGACCGCGTTGCGCATGGTCGAACTGGCGTCGGAGATCTTCCCGGCCGGCGTGCTCAACCTGGTCTTCGGCCGTGGGCCCACCGTGGGCAGCCCGTTGGTGAACCACCCGAAAGTACGCATGGTGTCGCTGACCGGCTCCATCGCCACGGGCGCCAACATCATTTCCAACACCGCCGACCGCGTGAAGCGCATGCACATGGAACTGGGCGGCAAGGCGCCAGTGATCATCTTCAACGACGCGGACATCGACGCGGCGGTGGAAGGCATCCGCACCTTCGGTTTCTACAACGCCGGCCAGGATTGCACTGCGGCGTGCCGCATCTATGCCCAGGCGGAAATCTACGACGCGTTCGTCGAGAAGCTCGGCGCGGCAGTCGCCAGTATCAAGTACGGCTTGCAGGACGACCCGACCACCGAACTGGGCCCGCTGATCACCGCGCAACACCGCGACCGCGTGGCCGGTTTCGTCGAACGTGCCGTGGCGCAGCCGCATATCCGCCTGGTCACCGGCGGCAAGGCGGTGGAAGGCAACGGCTTCTTCTTTGAGCCGACGGTTTTGGCCGATGCGCAGCAGGACGACGAGATCGTGCGTCGCGAGGTGTTCGGGCCGGTGGTGTCGGTGACCAAGTTCGCCGATGAAGCACAGGTGCTGGGCTGGGCCAACGATTCGGACTACGGTCTGGCGTCATCCGTATGGACCGCCGACGTGGGACGCGCCCATCGCTTGGCTGCGCGCTTGCAGTATGGCTGCACCTGGGTGAACACCCACTTCATGCTCGTCAGCGAAATGCCTCACGGCGGTCAGAAACTGTCGGGGTATGGCAAGGACATGTCCATGTACGGGCTGGAGGACTACACCACCGTGCGCCATGTGATGTTCAAGCACTGAACCTCGCCCTGATGCCTTGACTGTAGGAGCAAGCTTGCTCGCGAAGAACGCCAACGATAATGCGGGGCATCCGATTAAACGCGGTGTCCTGGCACCTGTCGCGAGCAAGCCCCCGCCCACATTGGATCTTCATAATTCCTGGGTAATGTGCTCACTTAAAGCCCGGAAATGTCTTGTCTCATTTGCCAAGCCATCATCCCGCCATCAATCATTTTTCCTACGCCATCGAACCGCTTAAGCTATGCGGCGTCTGTTTAATGTCCGTTGCGTTTGGCCGAAGGCATGTCCGAACCGTTATCTTTGATCCAGCACGCGCCAGGGCCGGCGCGGGATTTGCTCACGACAGGTTGTCTCTATGCACCGCAGGAATTTGCTTAAAGCGTCCATGGCCATTGCGGCTTACACCGGCTTATCGGCCAGCGGCCTGTTGGCTGCGCAAGCCTGGGCCGGGAACCGCGCCGCCGACGGCAAGGCCGTGGCGTTCGATTTCGAAACGCTGAAGACCCAGGCCAGGCAACTCGCCGGGACCGCGTATAAAGACACCAAACAGGTGCTGCCGCCCACCCTGGCGACCATGACCCCGCAAAATTTCAACGCCATCGGCTACGACGGCAAACACTCGCTGTGGAAGGAAGTGAACGGCCAGTTGGACGTGCAGTTTTTCCACGTCGGCATGGGCTTCAAGACGCCCGTTCGCATGCACGCCGTCGACCCCACGACCCGTGAGGCCCGCGAAGTGCATTTCCGCCCTTCGCTGTTCAACTATGAAAAAACCACGGTCGACACCCAACAACTGACCGGCGACCTGGGTTTCTCCGGCTTCAAGCTGTTCAAGGCGCCGGAACTGGATCGCCATGACGTGCTGTCGTTTCTCGGCGCCAGTTACTTCCGCGCGGTGGATTCCACGGGGCAATATGGCCTTTCCGCACGCGGCCTGGCGATCGATACCTACGCGAAAAAGCGCGAGGAATTCCCCGACTTCACGCAGTTCTGGTTCGAAACCCCGGATAAAAATGCCACGCGCTTTGTGGTCTACGCCCTGCTCGACTCGCCGAGCGCCACCGGCGCCTACCGTTTCGATATCGACTGCCAGGCCAACCAGGTGGTCATGGCAATCGACGCCCATATCAATGCGCGCACCGCCATCGAACAACTGGGCATCGCGCCGATGACCAGCATGTTCAGCTGCGGCACCCACGAGCGGCGCATGTGCGACACCATCCACCCGCAGATCCACGACTCGGACCGCCTGGCGATGTGGCGCGGCAACGGCGAGTGGATCTGCCGCCCGCTGAACAACCCGGCCAAGCTGCAATTCAATGCATTCGCCGACACCGACCCGAAAGGCTTCGGCCTGGTGCAGACCGACCATGAGTTCGCCAGCTACCAGGACACCGTCGACTGGTACAGCAAGCGCCCAAGCCTGTGGGTCGAACCGACCACCGCGTGGGGCGAAGGCTCGATCGACCTGCTGGAGATCCCGACCACCGGCGAGACCCTGGACAATATCGTGGCCTTCTGGACCCCGAAAAAACCCGTGGCCGCCGGTGACTCGCTCAACTATGGCTACAAGTTGTACTGGAGCGCCCTGCCACCGGTGAGCACGCCGTTGGCGCAAGTCGACGCCACGCGTTCAGGCATGGGCGGCTTCACCGAAGGCTGGGCACCGGGCGAACATTACCCGCCAGTCTGGGCGCGGCGGTTTGCCGTGGACTTCAAGGGCGGCGGCCTGGATCGCCTGGCAGCCGGCACCGGGATCGAGCCGGTGGTGACCTGTTCCCACGGCGAGGTGAAAGACTTCAGCGTGCTGGTGCTCGACAGCATCAAGGGCTATCGCATCCTCTTCGACTGGTATCCGACCAGCGACAGCGTGGAGCCAGTGGAACTGCGCCTGTTTATCCGCACGCAGGACCGCACCTTGAGTGAAACCTGGTTGTATCAGTACTTCCCGCCGGCACCGGAGCAGCGTAAATACACCTGACACCGTGACCGACCATGTGAGAGCGGGCTTGCCCGCCCCCACATGGGGTCACCGCCCGCTCAGAACCGCGACACACTCTTCATCGCCCCAATCAAATAGCGCATCGCCACCTGATCGTTCTCGGTCAAGGCGCGATACTGCGCGAGCAATTCAGCTTCATCGGAACTCAACCTTCGGGCACGCAAGGACACCCTGCGGGTCAGAAAAGACGCCACCACACCCGCTACACCATAGGACTTGGCCATGGACTGTTTCTCCTGATATCGATCAAAAACTCCGTGTGCCCATTACCCGCCTGCCGTGAAGCGCAATGCCCCGGTAGACAAACCGACTGACTCCCTGGGCCAGAAATCAGACGTACCCTAAGCGTAGAAACAATCTCATGACGTGTGGGATTTTTTTAGAGTATTCACTTAAATAATTGGGTCAGGAATAAATACCTACAGCCCTATCCCACAGCGCCTGGCAAAAAAAACCCACCGGATAAGGGTGGGTTTTGTTGGAACCTAAGAAGGCTCAATCCCTGAGATCAGACTCATGAATCGGCTGCTCCCGATGGGTCGCCCGCTGGTACTGGGCCGGCCAGGTCGCCTTGCGCCCGCCCAGGTCATCGTCGGCATGCAATGGCCAATACGGGTCACGCAGCAGCTCGCGGGCGAGGAAGATGATGTCGGCCTGGCAGGTACGCAGGATGTGTTCGGCCTGGGCCGGCTCGGTAATCATGCCCACGGTGCCGGTAGCGATGCCCGACTCTTTGCGCACACGCTCGGCAAACCGCGTCTGGTAGCCGGGGCCGATGGGGATCTCGGCGTTGGCGGCGGTGCCGCCGGAGGACACGTCGATCAGGTCGACTCCCAAAGCTTTCAGGCGACGTGCCAGTTCCACGGTTTCATCGGGGTTCCAGCCGTCCTCCACCCAATCGGTGGCTGACACCCGCACAAACAGCGGCAGGTCTTGCGGCCAGACTTCGCGCACCGCTTCGGTGACTTGCAGCACCAGGCGGATACGGTTTTCAAAGGTGCCGCCGTACTGGTCCTGACGCTGATTGCTGATGGGCGAGAGGAATTGATGCAGCAGGTAACCGTGAGCGGCGTGGATCTCCACCACTTTGAAACCGGCGGTCAACGCGCGCTTGGCGGCGGCGACGAAGTCGGCGATCACTTGCTCGATCTGCGCCTCGTCCAGCGACCTGGGCTGCGTATGGTTCGGGTCAAAGGCAATCGGCGAGGGCCCCACCGGCACCCAGCCGCCGTCTTGCGGCTTGAGGCTGCCGTGTTTGCCGATCCACGGCCGATGGGTGCTGGCCTTGCGCCCGGCGTGAGCCAATTGAATCCCGGCCACGGCGCCCTGGGCAGTGATAAAGCGCGTGATGCGTTGCAGCGGGGCGATCTGTGCGTCGTTCCACAGGCCCAGGTCTTCGGCGGTGATACGGCCCTCGGCGGTCACGGCGGTGGCTTCGGTGAAAATCAGCCCCGCCCCGCCGACAGCGCGGCTGCCGAGGTGGACCAGGTGCCAGTCGTTGGCCAGGCCATCGACGCTGGAGTACTGGCACATCGGCGACACGGCAATGCGATTGAGCAGGGTCAATTGGCGCAGGGTATACGGTTCGAGCAACTGACTCATGGCGCACCTCTTCTTGGCTTTTTGGGCACTTCTGTAGGAGCGAGCTTGCTCGCGAAAGCCTCATGGGCACCGCGTTTATCCAGGATCGACGCGTTACCGTTAAGGTTTTTCGCGGGCAAGCCCGCTCCTACACAACAGTGCTTAGAGCCTAGTCGACAACGAGGGATTGCACAGGGTTCAGAAGACAAAGCGGGAGCCGATTGCCGGCTCCCGTCCAACAACCGCTTACATTTCGACCTGGGTACCCAGCTCGATCACCCGGTTGACCGGGAGTTTGAAGAACCGCAGGTTGCCGTTGGCGTTCTTCAACATGAACGCAAACAAGCCTTCGCGCCAGCGGGCCATGCCTTTGATGCGCGAGGCGATGACCGTTTCGCGGCTGAGGAAGTACGTGGTACGCATCGGGCTGAAATCCAGATCATCCAGGTGGCACAGCTTCAGCGCTTCAGGCACGTCCGGCTCATCGGTGAAACCGAAGTGCAGGATCACGCGGAAGAACCCTTCACCGTAGGCATCCACCTCGAAGCGCCGTGCGGCGGGAACGCGGGGAATGTCTTCGTAGACCACCGTCAGCAACACCACTTGCTCGTGCAACACCTGGTTATGCAGCAGGTTATGCAACAGCGCATGGGGCACCGCGTCGGGCCGCGCGGTGAGGAACACGGCGGTGCCCTGCACGCGATGGGGCGGCTGCACGCGGATACTGCTGATAAAGATCGGCAGCGGCAGGCCGCCCTCGTCGAGGCGGTCCATCAGCAGTTCCTTGCCGCGTTTCCACGTCGTCATCAGGATAAACAGCACAATCCCCGCCAATACCGGGAATGCACCGCCCTGGACGATTTTCGGCACGTTGGCGGCGAAGAACAGCCCGTCGACCAACAGGAAACCGATCAGTACCGGAATCGCCAACACCGGTGGCCATTTCCACAGCAACAGCATCACTGCCGACACCAGGATGCTGGTGATCAGCATGGTGCCGGTCACCGCCACGCCGTAGGCCGAAGCCAGCGCGTTGGACGACTCGAAACCCAGCACCAGCAGGATCACGCCGACCATCAGCGACCAATTCACCGCGCCGATGTAGATCTGGCCCTGTTCGGCGCTGGACGTATGCTGAATGTGCATGCGCGGGATGTAACCCAGTTGGATCGCCTGACGGGTCAGGGAGAACGCGCCGGAAATCACCGCCTGGGACGCAATCACCGTGGCCAGGGTAGACAACACCACCAACGGAATCAGCGCCCAGCTCGGTGCGAGCAGGTAGAACGGGTTACGCGCCGCTTCGGGGTTTTCCAGCAGCAACGCACCTTGGCCGAAATAGTTGAGCACCAGCGCCGGCAGCACCAGGGCGAACCAGGCACGCGCAATGGGTTTGCGCCCGAAGTGGCCCATGTCGGCGTACAGCGCTTCGGCACCGGTCAATGCCAGCACCACGGCGCCGAGAATCGCCACACCCATGCCTGGGTGGACTATGAAGAAACGCACACCCCACACCGGGTTCAATGCGTTGAGCACTTCCGGATGCTGGCTGATGCCATGCACGCCCAGGCCCGCCAGCACCAGGAACCACAACACCATGACCGGCCCGAACAGCTTGCCGATACGGTCGGTGCCATGTTTCTGGATCAGGAACAGCCCCACCAGCACCACCAGCGACAGCGGTACGACCCAGCGTTCAAGCCCTTCGAAGGCCAGTTCCAGGCCTTCTACCGCCGAGAGCACCGAGATTGCCGGGGTGATCATGCTGTCGCCGTAAAACAGCGCAGCGCCGATCAACCCGAGAATCACCAGCACCGAGCGCAGCTTCGGATACGGCGACGCCGCTCGCCGCGCCAACGCAGTGAGGGCCATGATCCCGCCCTCGCCCTGGTTGTCGGCGCGCAGGATGAACAACACGTACTTGATCGAAACGACCCAGATCAGCGACCAGAAGATCAGCGCCAGTATCCCGAAGACTCCGTCCTGGTTGACCTGAACCCCATACCCTCCACCGAACACCTCTTTAAGGGTATAGAGCGGGCTGGTCCCGATATCGCCATAAACCACCCCGACCGCTGCCACCAGCATGCCAATCGGCTTGGCATTGGAATGCTCGGCACCCGCTGCCTGACTACTTGCCTGACCCATCAACCACTCCTGCCCTATACCTGAGGTCTCTTATAAACAACGCATCTAAGCGGACCTTAGCATGCGCTGTTTTACTTCTCGTAACAGACGTTTTGTTGACCCAAGGATTTCACCCGTTCGCAACGGCGCGAAGCATAGCGCAGCACTCGTCGTATTTCCCTGCATAAAGCTGGTCAAGTGCGTTGCCCGTCGCTAGAATTGCGCACTTTTTGATCAGAGGCACAAAAGCATGCTCTTTTACGAGCGCGCTAGGTGCCCGTCTACCGCCTTGTCGTGCCCGACTGGCGGCGTCATTCAATACCGAGGTTAGACATGTCCACCACCATCGCAAAAGCCAACCCCAAGGTCGGCTTTGTTTCCCTGGGCTGCCCGAAGGCTCTGGTCGACTCCGAACGCATCCTGACGCAACTGCGCATGGAAGGTTATGACGTCGTGTCCACTTACCAGGACGCGGACGTGGTGGTGGTCAACACCTGTGGCTTCATCGACTCGGCCAAGGCGGAATCCCTGGAAGTGATCGGCGAGGCCATCAAGGAAAACGGCAAGGTCATCGTCACCGGCTGCATGGGCGTGGAAGAAGGCAATATCCGCAACGTACACCCGAGCGTGCTGGCCGTGACCGGCCCGCAGCAGTACGAGCAGGTGGTCAACGCCGTGCATCAAGTGGTGCCGCCGCGCCAGGACCACAACCCGCTGATCGACCTGGTGCCGCCGCAAGGCATCAAGCTGACCCCGCGCCACTACGCGTACCTGAAGATTTCCGAAGGCTGCAACCACAGTTGCAGCTTCTGCATCATCCCGTCGATGCGCGGCAGGCTGGTCAGCCGCCCGGTGGGCGATGTGCTGGACGAAGCCCAGCGCCTGGTCAAATCCGGCGTGAAAGAACTGCTGGTGATCTCCCAGGACACCAGCGCCTACGGCGTCGACGTGAAATACCGCACCGGTTTCTGGAACGGCGCGCCGGTGAAAACCCGCATGACCGAGCTGTGCGAAGCCTTGAGCAGCCTGGGCGTGTGGGTGCGCCTGCACTACGTGTACCCGTACCCGCACGTGGACGAGCTGATCCCGTTGATGGCCGCCGGCAAGATCCTGCCGTACCTGGACATCCCGTTCCAGCACGCCAGCCCGAAAGTGCTCAAGGCCATGAAACGCCCGGCCTTCGAAGACAAGACCCTGGCGCGCATCAAGAACTGGCGCGAGATCTGCCCGGAACTGATCATCCGTTCGACCTTCATCGTCGGCTTCCCGGGCGAAACCGAAGAAGACTTCCAGTACCTGCTCGACTGGCTGACCGAAGCCCAACTGGACCGCGTCGGCTGCTTCCAGTACTCGCCGGTCGAAGGCGCCCCGGCCAACCTGCTGGACCTGGCCGTAGTACCGGATGACGTCAAGCAGGACCGTTGGGAGCGCTTCATGGCGCACCAGCAGGCGATCAGCTCGGCGCGCCTGCAACTGCGCATCGGCAAGGAAATCGAAGTGCTGATCGACGAAGTCGACGAGCAAGGCGCCGTAGGCCGCTGCTTCTTCGACGCGCCGGAAATCGACGGTAACGTATTTATCGACGATGCCAGCGGTTTGAAACCCGGCGACAAGGTCTGGTGTACGGTGACCGATGCCGACGAATACGACCTGTGGGCCGAAAAGCGCGACTGATCGCATCAGGCGCGGATAAAAAAGTGAAAAAGCCCTGCTTCTGGACAAGATGCGGGGCTTTTTTAGGTCTATCGTTTTGCCCATCGACACCAAACATCCACAAAGGGCAGCGGGCATGCGTCAGCATTCGGTTATCCACACCCCTAAAACCAGCGACTACGCCGAGTTGGCGCGGATCTGGGAGGCGTCGGTGCGCGCCACCCATGACTTTCTGCCGGACAGCTACATCACGCTGCTGAAAAACCTGGTGCTGACCCGCTACCTCGATGCGGTGATGCTGATCTGCACCAAGGACACGCGCCAGCGCATCACCGGGTTCGCCGGGGTGGCCGCGGGCAAGGTCGAGATGCTGTTCATCGACCCGCAGCACCGTGGCCAGGGCCTCGGCCGGCAATTGCTGCGTTACGCGATCGAGCGCATGAACGCCGATGAGCTGGACGTCAACGAACAGAACCCGCAGGCGCTGGGCTTTTACTTCAAGCAAGGCTTCGAAGTCATCGGCCGCACGGAGCATGATGGCCTGGGGCAGCCTTATCCGCTGCTGCACATGCGTTTGCGCCAGGTGCAGCAAGAGGCGCGTCGGGGCTAAATGAAATGGGGCCGGGATTAACCGCGCCCACACAGGTACAATAGCGGCCCCCTTTTGCTACGGCCCTTGTCATGACTGACCCCATACGCCTCTCCAAACGCCTTATCGAACTGGTCGGTTGCTCCCGTCGGGAGGCTGAGCTGTTTATCGAAGGCGGCTGGGTCTCGGTGGACGGTGAAGTGATCGACGAGCCACAGTTCAAGGTCACCACCCAGAAGGTCGAACTGGACCCCGAGGCCAAGGCCACCGCTCCAGAGCCTGTGACCATCCTGCTGCACGCGCCGGTGGGCGTGGATGCCGAGACGGCAATGGCGTCGATCAGCGCCGAAACGCTGTCGGAAGAACACCGCTTCAGCAAGCGCCCGCTCAAGGGCCACTTCCTGCGCCTGACCGCCAGCGCTGACCTGCAAGCCAAGGCCAGCGGCCTGCTGGTGTTCACCCAGGATTGGAAGATTCTGCGCAAACTGACCGCCGATGCCGCCAAGATCGAGCAGGAATACGTGGTGGAGGTCGAAGGTGACATGGTTGCTCACGGCCTGAACCGCCTCAACCATGGCCTGACCTACAAAGGCAAAGAGCTGCCGCCGGTGAAAGCCAGCTGGCAGAACGAAAACCGCCTGCGCTTTGCGATGAAAAACCCGCAACCGGGGGTGATCGCCTTGTTCTGCGAAGCTGTCGGCTTGAAAGTCATCGCCATCCGTCGTATCCGCATCGGCGGCGTGTCCATCGGCAAGGTGCCGGTCGGCCAATGGCGTTACCTGTCCGGCAAAGAGAAGTTCTGAGCCACTCCCCCTTTTTCGACACCGCCTGCGTGGGCGGTGTCCACCGTTGAAAACCAGGATTGCCCACCATGATTCACAACGACGTACTGCGCAGCGTGCGCTACATGCTCGACATCAGCGACAACAAGATGGTCGAGCTGATCAAACTCGGCGGCATGGACGTGACCAAGGAAGACCTGCTGACTTACCTCAAGAAAGACGAGGAAGAAGGCTTTGTGTTCTGCCCGGACGAGGTCATGGCGCACTTCCTTGACGGCCTGGTGATTTTCAAGCGCGGCAAGGACGACAGCCGTCCGCCGCAACCGATCGAAACCCCGGTGACCAACAACATCATCCTCAAGAAGCTGCGCGTGGCCTTCGAACTGAAGGAAGACGACATGCACGCCATCCTCAAGGCTGCCGAGTTCCCGGTGTCCAAGCCTGAGCTGAGCGCGCTGTTCCGCAAGTTCGGCCACACCAATTACCGCACCTGCGGCGACCAGTTGCTGCGCAACTTCCTCAAGGGCCTGACCCTGCGGGTTCGCGCGTAAGCCATGAGTTACCAGGTCTCGCCCGTCGGCTTCGTGCGCTCCTGCTTCAAGGAGAAGTTCGCCATCCCGCGCCAACCGCAACTGGCGCCTGCCGCCCGCGGCGTGCTGGAGCTGGTCGCGCCGTTCGACCACGGCGAGGCGGTGCAGGGCCTGGAGCAGGTCAGCCATGTGTGGCTGCTGTTTCTGTTCCACCAGGCCCTGGAAGACAAACCCCGCCTGAAAGTGCGCCCGCCCCGTCTGGGCGGCAACAAGTCCATGGGCGTGTTTGCCACCCGTGCGACCCATCGGCCCAACGGGATTGGCCAGTCGGTGGTGAAGCTGGACAAGGTCGAACCGGGCCGGTTGTGGATCTCCGGGATCGATCTGCTCGATGGCACGCCGGTGCTGGATATCAAGCCGTATGTGCCGTATGCCGACATTGTCGACAACGCCACCAACGGCATCGCCAATGGCACGCCGCCACTGATTCCCGTGCAGTGGCTGAAGACGGCTCTGCACCAGGCGCAAGGCCACGCTCAGCGCCTTGCTGAACCGCTGGTGGCGTTGATCGAACAGTGTTTGGCACAAGACCCGCGGCCGGCCTATCAAACGCCCGGGCCCGAGCGGGAATATGGCGCGCAGTTCTGGGACGTGGATGTGCGCTGGCACTATCCCGAGGCCGGCGTCATCTGTGTACTGGAAGTGATTGCAGCTAAATAAACCGAAAACCAATGTGGGAGGGAGCTTGCTCCCGATAGCGGCGGGTCAGTCACCGGATGCATTGACTGACACTCAGCAATCGGGAGCAAGCTCCCTCCCACATTTTTTTGACCGCGCTTACTTCTCGACGAAGGCGCGTTCGATCAGGTAGTCACCCGGTTCACGCATGCGTGGCGAAACTTTCAGGCCGAAGCTGTTCAACACTTCGCTGGTCTCGTCCAACATGCTTGGGCTGCCGCACAGCATGGCGCGGTCGTCCTGGGGGTTGATCGGTGGCAGGCCGATATCGCGGAACAGCTTGCCACTGCGCATCAGGTCGGTCAGACGGCCTTGGTTTTCGAACGGTTCGCGGGTCACGGTGGGGTAGTAGATCAACTTTTCACGCAGGGCTTCGCCGAAGAATTCATTCTGCGGCAGGTGCTTGGTGATGAATTCGCGGTAGGCGACTTCGTTGACGTAACGCACGCCGTGGCACAGGATCACTTTTTCGAAACGCTCGTAGGTTTCCGGGTCCTGGATCACGCTCATAAATGGCGCAAGGCCGGTACCGGTGCTGAGCAGGTACAGGTGTTTACCCGGCTTCAAATCGTCAAGCACCAGGGTGCCTGTCGGTTTTTTGCTGATGATGATCTCGTCGCCTTCCTTCAGATGCTGCAACTGGGAAGTCAGCGGGCCATCAGGCACCTTGATGCTGAAAAACTCCAGATGCTCTTCCCAGTTCGGGCTGGCAATCGAATAAGCGCGCATGAGCGGGCGGCCGTTGGGTTGTTGCAGGCCGATCATCACGAACTGACCGTTCTCGAAGCGCAAGCCCGGATCGCGGGTGCACTTGAAGCTGAACAGAGTGTCGTTCCAGTGATGAACACTGAGGACACGCTCGTGGTTCATGTTGCTCATGTACGGGGGACTCCTGGAGATGGGTCTGCGCCAAAATGATAAGTGCGCAATTGCACAGCATTCTAATGGCGGCGACAATATCTGTTAACTGGATTATTAAGATAAGGGTTATCGGTTATATCGATATGCGATTTACTCTCCGTCAACTGCAAGTCTTCGTCGCCGTCGCCCAGCAGGAAAGCGTCTCACGCGCTGCTGGCCTTCTGGCCTTATCTCAATCCGCCGCCAGCACCTCAATCACCGAGCTGGAGCGTCAATCCAGCTGCCAGTTATTCGACCGGGCGGGTAAACGCCTGAGCCTCAACGCCCTCGGCCGTCAGCTGTTGCCCCAGGCGGTAGCCCTGCTGGACCAGGCCAAGGAGATCGAAGACCTGCTCAACGGCAAGTCTGGCTTCGGCTCACTGGCCGTCGGCGCCACGCTGACCATCGGCAATTACCTGGCCACGCTGCTGATCGGCAGCTTCATGCAGCAGCACCCCGAGAGCCAGGTGAAGCTGCATGTGCAGAACACTGCACATATCGTGCACCAGGTTGCGCATTATGAAATTGACTTGGGTCTAATCGAAGGCGACTGCAGCCACCCGGATATCGAAGTGCAGACCTGGGTGGAAGATGAGCTGGTGGTATTTTGCGCGCCTCAGCATCACCTGGCCCAGCGCGGCGTAGCTACCATGGAGGAATTGACCCATGAAGCGTGGATTCTGCGCGAACAGGGCTCGGGCACGCGCCTGACCTTTGATCAGGCCATGCGCCATCATCGCAGCGTGCTGAACATTCGCCTCGAACTGGAACACACCGAGGCGATCAAGCGTGCAGTGGAGTCGGGGCTGGGGATTGGCTGCATTTCCCGGCTGGCGCTGCGCGATGCTTTCCGCCGCGGCAGCCTGGTGCCGGTAGAAACTCCGGACCTGGACCTGGCCCGGCAGTTCTACTTCATCTGGCACAAGCAAAAGTACCAAACCTCGGCGATGCGCGAGTTTCTCGAGCTGTGCCGCGCCTTCACCGCGGGGGTTCAGCGCAGCGACGAAATCGTGCTGCCGAACATTGCCTGAGGCTTAGATCAGGATCACGGCCCACACCACGGTGATCATGGTCAGTGCCACGAATTGCGCGGCGCTGCCCATGTCCTTGGCGTTTTTCGACAGTGGGTGACGGTCCAGGGAAATGCGGTCGATGGCCGCTTCCACGGCCGAGTTGAGCAACTCGACGATCAACGCAAGCAGGCACACCGCGATCAACAGCGCCCGTTCGACGCGGCTGACATGCAGGAAAAAACTCAGCGGGATCAGGATGACGTTCAGCAACACCAACTGACGGAAGGCCGCCTCACCGGTGAAGGCTGCGCGCAGGCCATCCAGGGAATAGCCCCCTGCGTTGAAGATACGTTTGATACCGGTTTGACCCTTGAAAGGCGACATAGATGTAGGCAACTGAACCAAAGAAGTGGGAAAACTAGATCACGCAAAGTCAAAAAAGCGTGAATCGACAATAGCTTAATGCTGCGAAATTGACTCAAGTTGTTGCAAGAGCAACGCCGCCTGGGTTCGCGTTCGCACCCCCAGCTTGCGAAAGATTGCGGTGACGTGGGCCTTGATGGTCGCTTCCGACACGCTCAACTCGTAGGCGATCTGCTTGTTCAACAAGCCTTCGCAGACCATGGTGAGCACCCGGAACTGCTGGGGCGTCAAGCTGGCCAGGCCATCGCGGGCAGCCTTGGCTTCGTCGGACACGTTGATCTCTTCAAACGCTTGCGGCGGCCAGGACACATCGCCCTCCAGCACCGCGCGCACGGCTTTCTGGATCTCTCCCATAGAGCTCGACTTGGGAATGAAACCGCTGGCGCCAAACTCCTTGGAGCGCACCACTACATCGGCTTCTTCCTGGGCCGAGACCATCACCACGGGAATCTGCGGGTATTGCCCGCGCAACAGCACCAGCCCCGAAAACCCATAGGCGCCAGGCATGTTCAGGTCGAGCAGCACCAGGTCCCAGTCGGATTTTTCGGTGAGGCGGGTTTCCAGCTCGGCAATGCTGGCCACTTCAACCAGACGGACATCGGGGCCCAAGCCCAGCGTTACTGCCTGATGCAGCGCACTGCGAAACAGCGGGTGGTCATCAGCTATCAGGATTTCGTATGTGGCCATTGATTAAATGATCCTGTTTTTTATGGCAGCCCTGATGGGTTCAGGGTTCGCCAATACACAAGGTAACGGCCAGGCAGCCATCACCACAGGGCATGCTCAACGTCAAAAGCACCTGAAACGACGTTGGAAATTCACGGTTGCGCCCTGATCGGCGCCCAGCATGCCCAGCGCAGCCTGGGTGGTCAAGCACTACGCCAATGGGCAGTTTAGCGGTTGTCGGATTTACGGTGCCATCATGCAAACGTCGTCTGGTTATACCGCCGGGATGTAGGGCGCTAGACGAGTATGGACGATATCCGTCGAGTCCAGCGGTAACTGGAACTTGGCGGCCAGATAATGGGTGCTGAACACATCAAGGTAAGCGTCCAGCACTTCGCTGGCCGCGCCGTCGTCGGCCAGCTCCAGGCACAGCGCGGCGACTTCAGCGGTGCAGAAATGATCATCCCGCTTGGAACGACGCAGTTTGTAGCGCGACAACTGCTCGGGAGCCAGGCTGAGGACCGGCAAATGCTCCAAATAGGGACTTTTGCGGAACATCTTGCGCGCTTCGCTCCACGTGCCGTCCAGCAGGATAAACAGCGGGCGCTTGCCCTCCCCCACCTTGACCTCACTGACAACCCGTTCCGGCGCGACGAATTCGCCGGGGAACACGATGTAGGGTTGCCACTGCGGGTCAGCCAGCAAAGTGAGCAGCCCGGGGTCGACCTCGGTGCGTGACCAGGCGAACGCGCTGGTGTCGTCAATCACATCGGCGATCAGCCAGCCGGTGTTGCTGGGCTTCATCGGTTCGACGTCGTGCATCAACAGGCACATCGCAGACCGGGCCTGGACCTTGGGCCGCCAGGCACACAAGCAATACGCGGGGATCACCCGGCAGCCGGGGCAGCGCTCGGCACGCGACCCCCGATTGACGAAAGGCCTGATGGCGCGCGCCAGGCGCTGGGTACGCAGACGAGAGACGGCGTGGCTCATCGGATGCGCCGCACGGAAAGGAAAATCGACACTGGGGGAACTCGAGGAAGGCTTAAGTGGCCGCAGTTTACCAGAGCCACACGCACTTCCCAGCAATACGCCTGGCTGTACCGGCCAGGGCTCACCTATAATTGCGCGCCACTGAACGCACAGCCCAGTGGCTGGTCTATGCACCAGTAACCGAATCAGGAGAGTTTCATGCTGCGTTCCATGCTGCGTCTTGTCGCCCCATCCGTCGCCCTCGCGCTGGTCTTGCCTGTTGGCGCCCAGGCGGCCTCGCTGCTGGAGGCCCAAATGAACAAGAAGCTGCAAAGCGTCGCGGCTGAAAGCAACAAAGACCTGCCCCGGGAAATCGATGAAAAAACCCTGGAAGTGGCCTACACCGTTGAAGGCATGCAGTTGATCGATCACCTCAGCGTGCAGCCTGATCGTGCCGAACAGATGCGTGCCAACCCCAAGGCAGTGTATTTCCAGCTCGGACAAAGCGTGTGCCTGAACCACGGCTACCGCGAGCTGATGGCCAAGGGCGCGGTGATGCGCTACGAGATCACCGAAAACAAGACCAACCGCCCGGTGGCTTCGGTGAAATTCGTCGAAGCAGACTGCCCGGCACCGACTGCGGCGAAGAAGAAAAAGTAACTCGCGCATGCCCCCCGCGCGCTGCTGTCCAGTGGCGCGCAATTCCCTCGTTTGTGTTTGCCGCCGAACGCTGCACGCTGTGACGTGAGACCAATAAGCGGTTGCCAGCCAAGGGTTTTTCGGCCCATGATCGTGTCATTCCCACAACCCGCTCAGCCCAGTTCCCATGCTGTTCTGTAACATTTTCAGGGCAAAACAGAGTTGTCCTCCTGCCATGTGCAGTGCAAAGGTTTTTAAATCACAAGGAACATACAGAGTCGCGCTTTGCCGCTTGGCGAACACTGTGCAATGCCATGGGCATGCAGCGACACATGCAGTGTCGTGGCCACGGACGAATATTTCGCCGCCCGCCCAGGCTCTGTGAAGAAGGAGAAGTTGAATGCCTTACGAACCGAATGACCGTCTGCTCCAGCATTTTGAAGCAAACGGGGTCGACCTCACGCAGCAGGTCGAAGCTCAACTCCAGTTGATCGCACCCAACAGCCCGAATATCCCCCTTTACCGCGACATGATCCTCACCGCGCTACGCATGGCACAGGACGACCGCAGCCGCTGGAACGCCAAAATCACCTTGCAAGCCATCCGCGAACTGGACCACGCCTTCCGCGTGCTGGAACAGTTCAAGGGGCGGCGCAAAGTCACGGTATTCGGCTCGGCGCGCACGCCGGTGGAAAGCCCGATCTATGCCCTGGCCCGGGAAGTGGGCGCGGCACTGGCGCGCTCCGATCTGATGGTGATCACCGGCGGCGGCGGCGGGATCATGGCCGCCGCCCACGAAGGTGCCGGCCTGGAGCACAGCCTGGGCTTCAACATTACCCTGCCGTTCGAACAGCATGCCAACCCGACCATCGACGGTACCGAGAACCTGCTGTCGTTCCACTTCTTCTTTACGCGCAAGCTGTTCTTCGTCAAGGAGGCCGATGCGCTGGTGTTGTGCCCCGGCGGTTTCGGCACCCTGGATGAAGCGCTTGAAGTGTTGACGCTGATCCAGACCGGCAAGAGCCCACTGGTGCCGGTGGTGTTACTCGATGCACCAGGTGGCGGTTTCTGGCAAGGCGCCCTGGACTTTATCCGCAGCCAGCTGGAAGCCAATCGCTATGTGCTGCCTACCGACCTGAAGCTGATGCGCCTGGTGTACAGCGCTGAAGCCGCGGTGGACGAGATCAACCAGTTCTATGCCAACTTCCACTCTACCCGCTGGCTGAAGCGTGAGTTTGTGATACGCATGAATCATCCGCTCAGTGAGCGGGCGCTGACTCAGGTGCAAAAAGAGTTCGCCAGCCTGCGACTGAGTGGAGACTTCCAGCAGCTCGCCTACACCGGAGAAGAGCACGATGAGCCGCAGTTCAGTCATCTGACGCGACTGGTGTTCAACTTCAACGGGCGTGATCAGGGCCGGTTGCGGGAGTTGGTGGACTACATCAACTTGCCGGAGAACTGGGCGCAGGCTCAGGGCAAGACACAACAACGGGTGGCGCCGGAGCCGGCGTGATTTTTGAGCAAAAAAAAAGGCCCGCTATTTTCATAGCGGGCCTTTTATTTTTTGCGTTGTTCAGTCGTCCATATCCCGACCGCTGAACAACCGGTTGATCATTTCCATCGAAAACCCGCGATAACTCAGGAAGCGCCCTTGTTTGGCGCGTTCCCTGGCATCAATCGGAAGATGCCCAGAGAACTTGCGACGCCAGGTATCTTCCAGCTGTGACTGCCAACTGATCCCGCACTCGCGCAGGGCGAGGTCGATGTCGGCGCGTTGCAGGCCGCGCTGGCTCAGCTCTTCACGAATTCGCGCCGGGCCGTAGCCGGAGCGCGCTCGGTAGGACACAAAGCTTTCGAGGTAACGGGCTTCCGACAACAGCCCTTCTTCCGTCAACCGGTCAAGGGCCGTGTCGATCATCTCGGCGGACGCACCGCGCTGACGCAGTTTACGCGTCAGTTCGACTCGACCATGCTCGCGACGCGCGAGCAGGTCCATCGCAGTGCGCCGAACGGCGACGAGTGTATCCAGCACAACGGTCATCGTTTGGTTCAGACGTCAGTGTCGACTTCTTCCATTTCGTCAACCGGCGCACGGTTGGCTGCAGCTTTCACGTCCGGCGCGGGGGTCAGCAGCTTGTCGCGGATCTGCTTCTCAAGCGCGGCGGCGACATCCGGGTTGTCCGCCAGGAACTTGGCCGAGTTGGCCTTGCCCTGACCGATCTTGCTGCCGTTGTAGGCATACCAGGCACCGGATTTCTCGACAAAACCGTGCAACACGCCCAGGTCGATCATCTCGCCGTTCAGGTAGATACCCTTGCCGTAGAGAATCTGGAACTCAGCCTGACGGAATGGCGGGGCCACTTTGTTCTTAACGACTTTGACGCGGGTTTCGCTACCGACAACCTCGTCACCTTCCTTCACCGCGCCGGTACGGCGGATGTCCAGACGGACCGACGCGTAGAACTTCAGCGCGTTACCACCGGTGGTGGTTTCCGGGCTGCCGAACATGACGCCGATCTTCATCCGGATCTGGTTGATGAAGATCACAAGGCAGTTGGCGTTCTTGATGTTACCGGTGATTTTACGCAGCGCCTGGGACATCAGACGGGCCTGCAGGCCGACGTGCATGTCGCCCATTTCGCCTTCGATTTCAGCTTTTGGCACCAGGGCCGCCACGGAGTCGACCACGATCACGTCGATAGCGTTGGAGCGCACCAGCATGTCGGTGATTTCCAGGGCTTGCTCACCGGTGTCCGGCTGGGAAACCAGCAGGTCGTCAACATTCACGCCCAGCTTGCCGGCGTATTCAGGGTCCAGGGCGTGCTCGGCGTCGACGAACGCGCAGGTCGCGCCCATCTTTTGCGCCTGGGCAATCACCGACAGCGTCAGGGTGGTTTTACCGGAAGATTCAGGACCGTAGATTTCAACGATACGGCCTTTTGGCAGGCCGCCAATGCCGAGCGCGATGTCCAGACCCAGAGAGCCAGTGGAAATAGCCGGGATCGCCTGACGGTCGTGATCGCCCATACGCATTACGGCACCCTTGCCGAATTGACGTTCGATCTGACCCAGGGCCGCAGCCAAGGCTTTCTTCTTGTTCTCGTCCATTAAAGTCCTCACGTAATCAATAAGGCCTGACGGCCAACACCTGTATAAGTAGACAGTATTGTTCCACAAAGATCGGAGATCGCCTACCCCTGATTTTCTATTTCTGCTGCAGCTCGTCGCAACAAGCCCTCTAGCGCGGCCTTTACCGTTTGTCGGCGGACCTCATCGCGGTTGCCGGGGAAGTGCTGGCGCTCGGCCGTGACCTCGTCACCCACGCCGAACGCCAGCCATACCGTGCCCACCGGTTTTTCCGGCGAGCCACCATCGGGCCCGGCCACGCCGCTGACCGCCACGGCAAAGCGCGCCAGGCTTTTTTCCTGGGCGCCCCTGACCATGGCCTCCACCACCTCGCGGCTGACCGCCCCCACTTTGCCGAACAGTGCCTCCGGCACATCCAGCTGCCGAGTTTTCTGCCGGTTGGAATAGGTGACATATCCCGCCTCGAACCACGCCGAACTCCCCGGTATGCGCGTGATGGCTTCGGCGATGCCGCCGCCGGTACAGGACTCGGCGGTGGTGACGTGGGCATTGAGCACCTGTAGACGTCGACCCAGTTCAGCGGCCAGTTGGGTGATTTCTTTCACGGAGGTCTCCTGGAGTGAGCGGGTATTGGCCTACCCTACATGAGCCCATCGGCCATGCAAGTTGCAGCGCGCATCAAGACACTAACGCACGATGGCCCGCACATACGCCTGACAGGCGCGCAAGGCGATCACGGCGTTATCCGCGTCGTCGGTGATGGCGATAATTCGCTGAGCATGCGCCGGGTCAAGTCGGGCTCGCGGGGCTGCATGAACCACGCCGCCGGCGGCGGTGGCGGCAGGCATTGCGCAACCACTGGCGCTGTCGCTGGCGTCGAGAAGGACTGACAACCGCACATCAGCAGTGGCCAGGCGATCGCGCAGAGCGGCCTGATGACGTTGTGCATCGCTCAACTCCCGAGCATGTTGTTGGTCGATGGCGCTGAGTTGTTGCTCAAGCGCCAGCCGTTTGTCCTGCTGCACCTGTTGCTGGCGCAAAGCTACCTGGCTTTGCTGGCTGAGCGCCTGCGCCTGGGCCGCCGATTGCGCCTCAAGCTGCGCGCCATAACGCCAGGCTTGCACCTGCCACACGAGCGCGCTCAACAGGCACACGCCGATCAGGCGCCAGGCTGCTAGGAAACGCATAGCACCGCCTTCGCACGCGTCCACAAGCGCAAACGCTCCTCCAGGCCGTTGAGCCCGCCGTTGATACGCCGGGTGATGGTGGTGAACTGGTCGTTGTCCGCCAGTTCATTCAGGCCATTGCTGTGCCAGAACCAGGCGGCGGATTCGGCGGCCCATTGCGGCTGTTCCAACAGTTCCGGTTGCAGCAGCAGGCGCTCATCGCCAAACAGCGCTTGGCTGCAGATTAAATAGTTACGACGCCCGGTAACCTGAATCAGCCCCCGGCCCCGATACTTCTGGCCGTCGCCATCCGCGTCGGCGGTGTTACCCAGGCGAACGGCCAGGGGGCCGGTGTCGTATTTGCTCAGGTATTGATCGCTGCCCAGTTCGCGGACGTAGCGCAATTCGCCGGATTCATGGCCGATCTGGGCGAGGCAGGCGGCGAGGCGTTTCGGATTGTCGATCGCGTAGCGAGCGAATGCCACATTTAACGGGGATAGAAAAATGCCCGCGCTGAGGCGAGCGCCCGGCATGATGTAAAGAAGCTGGGGCAGTGTTATCAGCATGGTGCCTACTCCGTAAAAGGTACTACGCCGACAACCCGCCGGCCGTGACCGAACTGCGATAGCCCGTCACCGGGTCGCCGACATGCGTCACCTTGGTGATCGACCAGCGCCCCTGCATGTAGGAAGGCCAGGTGTCATCCAGCAGCAACAGCCCTTCGGCCGATAACAGCGGGTTCCCCGGACAATCGATCTGCAGCTTGAGGTCTTCACGACCCACGCGGCGCAATTCACCCTCAGCCACCGCCCGCGCCTCGGCTTCGTTCTGGCAGCGCTGGCGCAAGGTCTTGAAGGGCGCAACCCCGACCTGAACCACCCGCTGCTTGCCCCCGGCGGCATCCCACCAGGTGACGCGGCTGCCCTGGTATTTGGCGCGCGAGGTTTCGTCGAGCTTGGCGGTGATGAATGCTTGATCGCCGGGGCGATTGTCCTCGGTAACCGACAGTGTCACGTCCGGCAGTTGCTGGCCGGAGAGTGACTTGACCTGCCCGGCCTCGGCGAGCACGTACAGTTCGTTGATCGGTTTGGTGACGGCGCCATAACGTTTGGCAAGGCGGGTGATGAACGCCATGTCGCTTTCATTGGATTGGTCGATGTGGGCAATCGCAATGCCCTCCAGCGCCGGTGCCACCCGCGGCGAATAGCCGTGGCGGCTGACCAGCTGGCGAAACAGCGCGCCCAGGGTGATCGGTCCATAACTGGCGGATCGACGCTGGCGGTAACCACTGGCATCGCCCGCGCTGAAGGGCGCCGCGGTGGCGACGATCATCAAGCGCATGGGAAACAGCACCGGCGTGCGCTGGGTAATGACAAATTCGCCTTTTTCCACCAAGCCGGACTCTTGATAACCGACACGCAAACCGATCTTGCCACTCAGACTGGGCAGGCCCTCCAGGCCCTCGATGTTGAGCGTCAGTTCAAGGCGGTCGGACTCAAGGCCCGCCGCGTCGGTATGGCTCCAGTGCATCAGACGTTGATTGAGCAGCGCCGCGTTGGCGCCATAGAACTCCACAATGGGCGTAAATCCCTGAGCCATGTAGCCTCCTTCTTAATCCCACGCCGAAACGAGGCGCAACGCCGCCGGCCGCGAAGCCATTTCGGGTACGATCACCCACACGCCAGCCGGCAGCACCGGGCCGTATTCAGCAAGCGTGGGGTTCAAGCGCCAGAGGGTTTCTTCCGCGGCGTCATCGCAACGCCCCAGCTCGCGGTAGAGCAGCAGGTTGACCGAATCACCGGCAATACTTCGCACTCTACGCATTGATGAATTCCTCCAATTCAAGGCTCCAGGTCATGAGCATGGCGGTACCGTCATCGATCACGTTGCTTTGGGTTTCCATCACCGAATTGATCCGCCACAGGCCCCAGTTGCGGCCGATGCCATCCACCAGAGGCAGCGGCACGCGTTGATTTTGCAGGGCGCGCAACTCGTCCAGGCGTTGCATGCCCACGCCGTACATCGCCGTGCCGCTGAAGGTGAGTTTTTCCAGCTTCTGGCCGTTCTGCCGCGACTGCGGTTTGCTCGCGATAATCGCCAGGTCAGCCCAGCCGCCGTCGCTGTTACGGGTCAGCGAGGAATAGGCAAACCCACGGGCGAGCCCAAAAATAAAATCGCCCAGCACCATCTGTTGTCGCATCAATCACCTCCTGGATCGGCCAGTGCCGCATTGCGCCGAACCCCGAGGGTGTCGGAGAGCATCGGCAGGCATTGGAATTGCAGAGCCTGGATCACCTGATTGACCACCTGCTGGGCATCGGCGGGGTTGACGCCGGTGATCTGGATGCTGGGGGCCAGGGTGACTTGCACATTGTCCGTGCATGCGCTGTTGAGTTCCTTGCTGACGGCATTGGGTGCGGGCAGGCGGTCAGCGGGGCTGAACAGTTTGTCCCCAAGCCAAGCGCCCGCTTCACTGCCGAGCAAGCCGCCGATTGCGCCGCCTACAGCCGTGCCGATGCCAGGCAAAACCAGGGTGCCAATGGCCGCGCCGGCAGAGGCGCCGGCCCAGGCACCACCGGCCGTAGACAGGCCGGTGGTGACTGCTTTTGCGTCGCCATCGCGTATACCCTGGATCACATTGATGGCGGTGTCGGCATACTTCAACGGGCCGAGGCCACGGGGGACGGGCAACTCCCGCCACCGCGTCGACTTGGCGGTTTTTTTCGCGGAAGTCTTTTTCCCGCCAGAACGCTCATAGCCAGGCGGCAAGATGATGCTCGGGGTAACGGCGCCACGAAGAGACTCGCCGCTGCAGCAGCAGTCCTTGTCCTTGTCTTTGTCTTTGTCTTTGTCTTTGTCTTTGTCGTCTTTAAGCCACTTGCCGGCTTTGGGAAACTTTTGCGCCAGTGCATCGATGGCCTTGCCCGAGACCCTGCTCTTGGCCGTATCCCACAAACTCGAGCCCACATCCTTGGCAATGGTCTTCGCCGCATCGGCCCCGAACTGCAGGCTTTTGTCGACCCAGGAGTCGGCGGCCGACGGCGGCTCCTTGGCTTGACTGTTCTGCGCCTGCGAGACGGTCTCGACCGTCCTGAGCGCCAGTGAATCACTGGTAATGAATAATGTGCTGTTGAGCGTTTCCAACGTCTCGCGCAACCGCACTTGCTCAAGGGTCAAGGCGTTGATATCCAGGCTCACCGTGACCAGCGCCAGGCCGAGTTCCGACGATGGCTGCGGTTCGGCATCCAGGCTGGAAGGCCCGACAAAACTATCAGGAAGGGGGGTCAGCACACTGTTGAGTGTCGCCTCGTTGGACAGGGCCGCAAAGGTCATCCAGCGCTTGTCTTCTTCGGCGAGTCTGATCTCGTATTGAGTCTCTTGCATCCCGCTCTACTCCTGTTTGACGCCAAGGCGAGTGATCGCGATGTCGTAGCGGCGCAGTGCTTTTCCGGCGTCCCAGTCGAGGATTTCCGCTTCATTGACCGAGTAAATCAGCGGCACCACGTCGAGGATCACTTCGATGTCGCGCTCCGAAAGAAGTCCGCCGGTTTGTTTAAAAAATCATCGATGCGCTCCTGCAATTCCGTCCAGTCAGGCACGGTCAGGCCG
The DNA here is from genome assembly GCF_059423025.1 of Pseudomonas sp. GW704-F2. Classification (NCBI taxonomy): domain Bacteria; kingdom Pseudomonadati; phylum Pseudomonadota; class Gammaproteobacteria; order Pseudomonadales; family Pseudomonadaceae; genus Pseudomonas; species Pseudomonas sp. GW704-F2. The sequence continues at coordinate 189,469 of NZ_JBWKXO010000010.1, forward strand.
GCCAGATCGGGGATCATCAGGCCAGTGCAGTGGGCGGTGATGAACTCGGCGCGCTCTTTGTTGGTGGCGAGTTTTTTCATCACTTTGGTCGCGCGCAGGGCGGGCATTTCCAGGGGCAGCTCGGTCCAGGTGCGGCCGGCCGCGTCGAGGGGCAACAGCAAGTGGACGGGCTGGTCGTGGGTCGCAGCTTCGGGCGCTTGCAGGAAGAATGACGCCGGGCGCGTCGACATCTCATGTACGTATTGGGCGATGCTCACGTAGTCCGGGCGCTTGAGTTGGTCGAGCTCTTTTTCCGACAGGCCGGTGGCGAGTTTCGCCAGTTCGAAGAACTGGTCGTCCTCGTCATCACCGGCCCGGGCCAGCGCGTCTTTTTGCGCAGCGTAGTACAGCGGTTTGAGTTGCACCTGCTCGATCGTCGCGCCGGTGTCGGCGGTGATCGGGGCCAGCAGGAGGTGCAGCGGTGGCATCCAGGCCATGGGGCAATTCCTTGGTCAAGTATGGGGGCGAGTGAGCCCGCCCCCGGGGGGTTACGGCATCAACACCGCGCGGCGGGCGTCGCCCAGAATGTCGACGCCGTTGAGGACGAACTTCTGGGTACGCACGTCGATGTCGATCACCGAAATGCCGTTTTCCAGGCGGTTATAGGTGCGGCAGGACAACTCCAACGTGGTGGTGGCCTTCTCGCCCATCTTCAGCTTTGCCTCCTCCAGGGATTTGAGCTTGCCGCCCACGGTGTGGTAGGTGAAGTAGGTCTTGCCGTCCTGGTCCTGGCCGGCTTCACGCACGTTCAGCAGAATGTCGTCCCCCATCCGCACGCCCAGGGCCAGCATGATTTCCGGGCCGGCGCCTTGCAGGATCAGCTTGGCGTTGAGCACTTTGCCGCTCTTGGCCATTTCCTCGGCAATGAAGCGCCCGCCGGACATGGACTCCATGTCGAACTCGATCTTCGGCGGGGTGAACTCTTCCACGGTCGCGGACAGCGGCAGGCCTTGGAGGGTGGCCGCAATGGCCTGTCTGACTCGGTTGGTAAACATTAGAGAACGTCCTCCAGGAACTGCTCGATGATTTCATCGCGGGCGTTGAGTTGATAAATCATGTGTTCATTGGGCGCATAGCGGCCGTAGTCGATGACGATGAACCAGGTGCCGTTCTTGTACTTCTCGACACTGTTCAACTCCGGGTGCAGGTACACACTGCCGCCGGGGATGGTTTCGTCGGCGACCAGGGTTTGCAGCCAATCGTTGATGCGCTTGACCTCCTGGTCCATGAAGGACTTGGTGAGGTTCTTGGCCATGGCCTTCTGGCCGGCCTTGACCAGCTTGCGGCTGATGGCGTCTTCCAGGCCGACGTAGCTGATGAACTTGCCGGTGATGGAGCGGTTACCCAGCAGCGAAAAACCGCCGAGGATGGTGCGGGCGTAGTAGCTCACGCCGTAGCGGTTGAGCAGGTCGCCTTCGGTGGACGTGTCGAGAATGTTGTACTCGACCACGCGGGAAACGTCCTCGGCGGAGGTCACCTGATTACCCGGGCTTTCCCACTGCTTGACCTTGGCCAGTGCAGCGATGGCCAGGGACGACGGCGAAAGAAACACATTCTTCTTCGCGGCCTTGGAGTACACCGACGGCATGTTGTGTACCAGCAGGCAGCGGTCGAAACCGAGATCGGCACCGCCCAGTTCGCCGCTGTAGGTCACCTGATCGGCAACAGAGGCGTCCTTGCCATCCAGCACCACACGGGCCTTGATGCGCTTGCCGAAGGCGGCGAACTCGCTCGCCACGGCCTTGGTGCCGGTGAAGCCTGGGGCGCCGATGATGGTCAGGTCTTCCGGCACACTGCTCAGGGCCGCCAGGCCAAGTTTGCGCCCGGTGACCGGTTCGTTACCGCCGATCACATGGTTGATCGTGTCAGCCGGGGTGGCGCCCTCCTCCACGATCACCACGTAGACCGGTACCTTGACCACTTTGAGGATCTGGTACACCGCCTGAAACAGCGTGCCCGCCTCACTGCCGGTAGGGTCCAGCAGCGCCTGGGTGGTGAAGCTGTTGATGCGGAACGGGGCGTTTTTCGGGATCGACGCGTGGGCATTCGGCGCGGTGCCGACCAGGCCGATGACGTTGTCGCCAAGGCCGCCCATGGCCTCGGGGGACTCAGTTGCGTTCACAGTGATGCCGTTGTGCTCGAAGTTCAAAACCTCAGCCATGATTATTCAGCCTTCTTGGGGGTGGTATTGAGGACGCTGGTCAGTTCCAAGCGGCCGGCGGTGCGCAGGGCGGATGCTTCGACGTCCAGCAGTTCCAGTTCCTGGCCGGCGGTGGACCAATGGCCGGCGCCGGTGGGGAATGGGATTAGGACGGTGTAGGTTTGGCGAGTGGGCATATGTAGGATTTCCATGCACAAAAAAGCCGCTCATGGCGGCGGGGGATTCAGGTCGGGAAAGAAAACGCCCCGACAGTGTGGGGCGTTTATTTGGTTTGTTCGGCAACCCAGAGCGGCGCTACTGGCCGACGCTCGTTATCCGGGAATTCCGGCGACTGTGGCCAGTTGCGTAGAGATTGCACGAACAGCAGCAATTCAGAAAACTGCTCATCCTTCAGCGTTGTTTCAACACCGATTTCAAGTTGATCACCATGACGCTCACGCAGCCATTTAACACTTTCAATTTCAGTGTCTCGCCACATGCGCTCTGCAGCTTGAAGATCGATCTCAACGACCGGGACATCAATCAAATAAGGCTGCCCCGCGTCATCGTGCGTCCGAACTTTGCCTCGCTCTGGATTTGCAATAACTCGTAGAAAAACCTCATCCGAAACTTCTACTGCATCATCCGGAATATTCTCGCCATGTATCGCAGGCAGATACGTGCAGCCTGTCGACCGACTATAGAAACGCATAAAACCTCCTTATCTGCCAAAAGCAAACCAGCGCGCAACGACGGTGGCCGTAGATGTAACTTGTTTATCGCACGTCAAGGACATGCCTTTTTTTGTGACTTGGTATACATAAGACCCGATGACTGAGCTCAAAATGTCGCTCTCAACAGTCCAGTCGGCGTAGAGCACAGAATTTGGGAACTCAATGGGAAATGAGATGGGCAGCAAGCTATCGCCAGATGTCTGATATTCAACGGCCCCCCATTGAATAACCATCCCGCCCAGCCAACTGGGCAAAACGAAATAGCCAATTGGGGTAAAACTTGCGGCAAAACCCAGACGCAGCTTTTTCGGTGTAACCACTACCAGATCATTTGCGCTATCGAGCATTTGCGCGGCGGTGGCGACCTTTGCCGTGCCTTGATTGATCTCGGTTGCCTGAGCAGCCATTGCCGCCAGAGCCGCAATATCAATGTTCCCCTGATTGATCGTCGCGCTCCAGGCTTTGACACACCAAATCACCGCCAAATTTCGTGGCCTTGAAGTGCCTACCATCCAAGTAGCGTCGCCCGGAACTACAGGGGGTGTATCCGCCGTCAATACGACCTTCACACCGGGCCAAGCACCTATCGTAGAGGAATCCAACCCGTAATCAGCGGCACCTTGCGACGCTGTGGGCGCATGCGAAGTAACCCCTTGCCCGCTGGAGGGAAGATCAGCGACCACTAACGATCCCCGCTGATTACTTCCTAGCGAACGTGAGGGGTCAACTCCTCGACCGTGATCCCATCCTCGGAGAAACTCGCCACGCGACTCCGGCAGCCGAAAATTCCCAGCCCCTTCATCTCCCTTGTTGAAAGCCCCTGCAAGGAGTTTTGCCAAATCAGGGTAAGCTGCAGCACTCTTAACACTACCGTCAAGCTCCAGAAAGCCCGGCGGGATCTTGTCGACAGGGAAAGCCAGCATGGATCCCACAGGCAACGTCGAAGCCTTGGCAATCATTGCCTCAACGTCAGCCTTGGAATACGTCCCTTTGGCCAGCTGTTCACTGAGGTAATCCATCACCCAAGCCCGAGTAGCCTTTACCACCGAGTCATCAATCAACAACGTCACAATCGAGGCATTACTCGTTTCGAAAATCGAGCGAATATAAAATTCTTTCCCAGACCCCGACGTCGCCAACACCGGCTTGTATGACTCCGGATATTTAACGATCGCATACAAGATCCCGGTATCCGTCCACAGCCCGGCCTCTCGCACATACCACCCGCCAACATCCGAAGGGATGGTGACTTCGGCCATCAGCCAGTTGGAGTTTTTTTCATCTTGAAACAAGGCGTTCAAAGGCCCACGCCAGACTTCGCGTTTCAGCGCCTTGGCGCTGGCATCAGGGCTATATACCGCGCCGTTGCCGTCGCCGACGGATATCTGCGCTAGCTTGATCGGTGCGCCGGCGGCCTTGCAGGCGGTTTCGTAGGCGATTCCCGCGTTGGTGAGCAGGGTGTAATAGTCAGCCATTTAGTGCTCCTGTGGGTAAAGGGTGGTGGTTTCGACGGTGTAGAGACCGGCCGCCCTAAAGGTGCGCCCTGAGACCTCGATCCCTGCCAACACGTTGGGGTAAATCGTGGTGAGTTCGCCGCATAGCGTGGCGGCGCCGATGCTGTGGCGGCCGGAGGCGCTCAAACCCAATGAGATCGACAAGATGTCGCGCTCGCTTTTGGCATCGGCCAGGCGGAGGTCGAGTCGAGCGTCGATGGTTTCGCTATAGGGCAATTCGGTCCAGGCCCTGACGGCGAAGCTGTAGGGCGCGCCCAGTGGATTCAGTTCGTACCAGGCCCACACTTCGGGGCTGAGTTGCAGGCCCTTGGTGGCGTTTTCCAGAGCCTGCCGGGTGCCGGCGTGGCGGGCCGTGGGCCACGCGAGTTTGATGGTCAGGCGCTTCTCGGCCTCCGGAGCGGTTGTGCTCCATTCGTTCACCGCGCGGTCCGCCGCTAGGTAGGGCAAGAACGCCGCTGGCGTGCGATCCGGGTCCATCAGTTGGGGAAACGGCGGCATGATCCGCTCGAGCAACCTGCCAAACCCCAGGTCCAACGCTTTTTCCAGCGGTGAGCTATTGGCGGGCAACAGACTCGATTTGGGCTCACTCATAGCGTGCGTACCTCCACCTCGACACCCGTGCAATACGGCGCCTGGAACGCCGAGCAGACAATCGGTGCCAGCGGTTCGAGGATTTGCAGCTGCGCCGCTCCGGCGCTGTGGATGGCGTAGTCGATCCAGCTCGGGTCGACGCGCCCTTCCAGGCGGTGACAGGATTCGGCGTAGGTTTGCAGCAAGCGTTGCGCGGCCACTTGGGTCAGGCCCGAGTCCGGGCCGGCGTTGATCTTGGCCACCACGCGAATCTTGTAGCGTTGGATCTGCGCACTTTGGACAGTGACGAGATCAGTTTCCGGCCGTACATCGGGGCGTGCGAAATGTCTGCGCACGCCGTCAAGCAAATCGGCGGAAGCGCTTCCATCGCCGTCCCTGGACAGCACCGTCACCATCACCTCACCGGGGGCGGTGCGTCGGCCGCTGCCATCCTTGACCTGAGCTGCGTAGCCATCCGGGTCGAAGGTATAGGTGACCGTGACCACACCCGGTGTCGCGCTTTCTACGTTAACCGCAGGTCGTTCGCCGAGGGTGAACACCTCGCGGCGATACTGCATGCGAGAACCCGCCGCCGGCGCGTGGGGCGCCAAGTAATAGCGCAAGCGTGCGTCGTCGTCGCTTTCCAATGTCGGCGGCACCGGCGGGAAGGCCGCCGGGTCGCCGGGGTCCAGCACCTGGCGCTCCAGGCCCATATCGGCCAGGCGTGCGTCGAGGTTACTGCCGGTGGCCCACCACGCCAGCATCTGCTTGATGCGTGCGTTGTACTGGCGTTCGTGGGTTTGCAGACGCACGCAAAACGCTTCCAGGGCCAGACTCAGCAGTTCGCTTTCGTTATCGAGGCTGACCTTGAGTTTGGCGGCACTTTGTGGCGCTCGGGCGGCGACGTAGTCGATGACGAACGCCTTGAATTGCGCCAGCAACGGCTCGAACGCGTCGACGGCAATGATGGCCGGCTCCGCCAGTTGGTTCTGGCCAGGGATCAGCATGCTCATGTCACGACCTCGAAGGATTGTTGGCGGTTTTTCCACGTGCCGGCAAACCGCAGCAACAGACCGGCGCCCTGGCGACTGGCGACGATGACCTGGGGTTGAAAGTCGGCGATGCCGTTCTCGACGTTGTAGAACGCTTTGGCGGCGTGGCTTTGGGCGAGGATCAAGAGGTCGTCGCCGAGGTTCTGCCCGAGCAGTTGGGGGATCAGCGAGCCGTACAACGGGCGCTTCTGGCGAGTGCCCACGGGGGTGGTCAGCGCTCGGGTGGCACGCTGTACGAATTGCAGCCAGTCATCGACCGCTGCCCCGGTATTCCTATCGATTCCGATCATGGCAAATCCTTATGCGGTGCTGATCACGCGGCCTTGGTGATCCACCAGCGGGCCGCTCAAATGCACGCCGCCGGCATCCAGCAGCACACCGACGGCGCCGAGTTGCAAGGTGATGTGCTTGGCGCTCATCTGCAGCGTGGCAGCGCCGACCTTCGCCTCGACCTGTTCGCGGGAACCGCTGAACACGGTGGGCCCGTTGGTCCAGTTGAATGTGTGGCTGGCGTCGTCATAGTCACTTTGCGTCCCGTCCTGGTGGCGGCGCCGGGTCAACGATGCAACGCTGGAGACCGGCGGAAACAGGCTACTGTTGAGGCCGAAAAGCGCTACCGACTGCGCAGCGCCTTCCCCACCGCCATAGTTGAGCAACAAGCATTGCTCGCCCACTGACGGGATGCGCGTTTCGGTCTGCGCCCCCGCGCTGGGGTTGAAAAAACCAATTGCCGGGGTAAGCAAATCGCCGTGGCTGACGATGCAGGTATTGCTGGCGGCGTCGACCTGCTGGCATATGCCGATCCGACAAAAGCTTTCAGCGCGTCGGTACAGGTCTTCGAGCTGGGCCTCCATTTCCGCCAGGCGCTCGACGATCGGTCCCAGTTGCATGCGTAACAAAGCATCGAACATGGACTACTCCTGCAAAGGTCGGTATTGGTCAGGATCGTCGATATTCGAGACTTCCCACCTGCAGGCAAACAGCGGTTTTCCGGTGGGATCTTCGAGTATCGGCGGGCCGAGGTAGATGTTTTGGGTGAAGGACACTGTCCAACTGTCGTAGTCGGTTTCGGCACTGCCCTGTAGGCTCGGCGCCGCGACGATGGCGCTTGGCAGGTCACACTGGTCCGACGGCAGGCCCCAGCGATTATCGAGGGCCAAATCCATCAATTGACTGGCCAGGTCGCAGGCGTCGTAAGGCGCCGAACCACTGACAACCCTGGCCATGAGTGACACCGACAGTGCATGGGCCTTACGTCCTTCAAGGGATCGAACGCCGGGGCCGTTGCGTTCCACGGTAATCAGCACGCCGGTTTTATCCCCGGTGCCCTGGAAGTCCTGGTGGTTGCCCACACGCAATTGTGGGAAGGCGCCCTTGAGCGCTTCGCCAATTGCGATGGGCAGTTGGGAAGGTTTTTCGATAGATGTCATCAGTCGCGTCCTTGCAGCGGTTACTGCTGATCCGGGCGGGAGGGC